>JBFFFS010000093.1:0-9723 GCA_041557855.1 Roseobacter sp.
CCTGCCCGAGAGCCTGGCGCCGGACAGCCTCGTGCAGCTTCTCAGCACCGATTACAAACTGGCGGTCAGCTTCGTCATTCTGCTGATCGTGCTGCTCTTCAAACCTACGGGTCTGTTCAAGGGAAAAGCGGTATGAACGCGGTGATGAAAAATACGCTGCTCTTTTCGCTGGTCGGGATCATGATCCTTTACACCGGCTTTACCCAAAGCTGGAATACGGCGCTGCTGATCCTCAACATGGGGCTGATTTCGGCGATCATGTCGCTCGGGGTGAACCTGCAATGGGGATTCGCGGGGCTTTTCAACGTCGGTATCATGGGGTTCGTGGCGCTTGGCGGTCTGGCGGCGGTGCTGATCGGCATGCCGCCGACACCGGGAGCGTGGTCTGCCGGCGGTTGGAACATTCTCGGTGCCTTCATCTTCGCGGTGCTGGTGATCGGCGCGGTGGTGATGATGCGCAAGCGCATGGCCCCGGGCGCGGTGCGCACCGCCGCGATGCTGGCGCTGATGGTCGCCGGATTTTTCATCTATCGCGCGCTTTTCGATCCCGGTGTGGAGGCGGTGGAGGCCATCAACCCCGCTGGCACCGGGTATCTTGGCGGGCTTGGCATTGACCACGGTCTATGGGTGGCTCTGGCCTGGCCGGTGGGCGGGTTCTTTGCCGCTGCCGCCGCGTGGATTATCGGCAAGACTGCGCTGGGGCTGCGCTCGGACTACCTCGCAATCGCCACGCTTGGAATCGCAGAGATCATTATCGCGGTTCTCAAGAACGAGGACTGGCTGTCGCGCGGGGTCAAAAACGTCGTCGGGCTGCCGCGCCCTACCCCGTTCGAGATCGATCTGCAGAACGATCCAGGCTTTGTCGAGCGGGCGGCAGTATACGGGTTCGATCCGGTGACGGCCTCGACGCTTTACGTGAAACTTGCTTATGCGGGGCTCTTCGCGGCGGTACTGATTGTGCTGCTGATCCTGTCACAGCGCGCCTTGCACAGCCCCTGGGGCCGGATGATGCGCGCGATCCGCGACAACGAGGTGGCGGCGGAAGCCATGGGCAAGGATGTGACCGCGCGGCATCTGCAGATCTTCGTGCTCGGCTCAGCGATTTGCGGTGTGGCCGGAGCGATGATGACGACGCTGGACGGCCAGTTGACTCCGGGCACCTACCAACCGTTGCGCTTTACCTTCCTGGTCTGGGTGATGGTGATTGTCGGCGGGTCAGGCAACAACTTCGGCGCGGTGCTGGGCGGCTTCCTGATCTGGTTCCTATGGGTTCAAGTTGAGCCGATGGGGCTTTGGCTGATGCAGCTTATCACCTCGGGCATGGCGGACGGATCGGCACTGAAGGCGCATCTCATCGAGAGCGCGGCGCATATGCGGCTCTTTACCATGGGGCTGGTGCTGCTGCTGGTGCTGCGCTTCAGTCCGCGCGGACTGATCCCGGAAAAATAACGCCTCCGGTCCGCCATCACGCGTGGACCGGAGACGCCGGGTGCGGTACTCAGCGGCCTCTGAAAAGGCCGCCGAGAATCCCACGGACGATGCGCCTGCCAGCGGTACCCTTCAATTCCTTGATGACGGCGGAAGCGACAGCGGAACCGAGGCTGTCATCCTTCGACGATTTGCTGCGGCGGGAGCTTGAGCGGGGCACGCCCTGCCCCGAATAGCGTCGTGCGGCGTTGCATTCACGTTCCTGGGCGGAGGCCTGCTCTTCCGCCCTTGCCGCTTCTGCGGCGGCTTCTTCCGGACGGTTTTGCAGAATTTCATAGGCCGAGGCGCGATCCACCGGATCGGCGTATTTCAGCTCCATCTCGGACATGGCCATGAGGCTTGCGCGCTCAGCCGCGGTGATCGGTCCAAGCTGCGAGGACGGCGGTCGGATGAGTGTCCGCTCGACGATTCCCGGCACGCCCTTGCGCTGCAGCATCGAGGTAACCGCCTCGCCGACGCCGACTTCGCGGATCGCTTCCTCTGTATCGAACGCGGGGTTTTCGCGGTAGGTCTCTGCGGCAAGGCGCAGTTCCTTGCGGTCCTTCGCGGTGAAGGCGCGCAAAGCATGCTGAATACGGTTGCCGAGCTGGCCGAGTACGTCCTCGGGCACATCGGCGGGGTTCTGGGTGATGAAAAACACCCCCACGCCCTTGGAGCGGATCAGCCGCGCGACCTGCTCTACCTTGTCCACCAGCGCCTTGGGCGCGTCATCGAAAAGCAGGTGAGCCTCGTCGAAGAAAAAGACTAGCTTGGGCTTGTCGGGGTCTCCCACCTCCGGCAGTTCCTCGAAAAGTTCCGATAGCAGCCAGAGCAGGAAGGTCGCGTAGAGGCCCGGCGCGGCCATGAGCTTGTCGGACGCGAGGATGTTGATCTGGCCACGCCCGTCTGCGGCGGTTCGCATCAGGTCTGACAGGGCAAGCGCAGGCTCCCCGAAAAGCCCCGAGCCGCCCTGGTTTTCGAGCACCAGCAACCGCCGTTGGATGGCGCCGATGGAACTGGTCGCGACATTGCCGTAGCGCAGCGACAACTCCTTGGCGTTCTCGCCGATCCACACCAGCAGCGCCTGCAGGTCCTTGAGATCCAGAAGCGGCAGGCCTTCTTCATCCGCCAGCCGGAAAGCGATGTTGACAATCCCTTCCTGGGCCTCGCTGAGGTTGAGTAGCCGTGACAGCAACAATGGCCCCATCTCGGACACGGTAGTGCGCACCGGATGGCCCTGTTCGCCGAAGATATCCCAGAAGGTCACCGGGAAGGCTTCGTATCCAAAATCGGCAAAGCCGATCTTTTCCGCGCGCTCGGTAAAAGGCGCGTGCAGCTTGTGCTCTGCAGATCCGGACTTGGCGAGGCCGGAAAGATCGCCCTTCACGTCGGACAAAAACACCGGCACCCCGGCTTTGGAAAAACCTTCCGCGAGGATTTGCAATGTCACCGTCTTGCCGGTTCCCGTCGCACCGGCGATCAGCCCGTGGCGGTTGGCATAGCCGAGGGAAAGAAATTGCGGCACGCCGTACTCTGGTCCGCCGCCACCAATGAATATTCCGTCTGTCACGCAGGAGTCCTGTTTTTGAATTTTCTCTTCATTCGACCATACGATGTTAACCTTTGGCTGCCAAAGTGAAAGTGCCCGGAGGTGTGATCATGTCCTTTTCGCACCGGGCATCCTCCCTGTCAGACTGGCCGTGCCGTATTCCGGTACGGCCCTTTTTTCACGACCTAACACCTCTTGGAAAATGGTGTAATTTTTCCTGTTGACGGGTCATGTCTCGTTTCGTAACGTCTGCGCAATAAGTCGGCCGGTCCGACGGGGAGTAAAAAAATTACTTGAAAAGGGATGCGTTAGCGCGTCCCTTTTTTACGTTTGATTTCATGTCGATGCGGCGATTTTTGCCGACCGGGGCCGCTTGTGACCTGACAGTCCTGAAAGGCCGTGTTACACGGACGCAAACACCTATTCGATGGAGCACATATGCCCGCTATCAGATCATGTCTTTCGGCGATCGCCCTGATCGCATTTCCCTTCATTATGACCGCGCAGCAAGGGCTTGCGCAGACCGCGACAGACAGCGATACATCTGCCCCGGCAGCCGAATCCGGCACGGTGAGCGATGGACTCAGCATGGGCGAAGTTGCCGACGACAGCCCGAAACCCGGAGACACTTACATTCGTGAAGAATTCGGCGATTGGGCGCTGCGCTGCATCGTTGTAACCGAGCAGGACGATCCCTGCCAGATGTACCAACTGCTGGCGGATGAACAGGGCGCGCCGATCGCGGAGTTCACGTTGTTCCGGTTGCCGGAAGGCAACAGGGCTGCTGCCGGTGCGACGATCGTCGTCCCGCTGGAGACACTGCTTCAGGAGCAACTCTCCATTCAGGTAGATGACGCTGCGGCGAAACGCTATCCGTTCGCTTTCTGCAATGCCGTCGGATGCTATGCCCGGATCGGTCTTACGCAGGAGGATATTGACGCCTACAAGCGTGGGGCCAGCGGAATTATGAGTATCGTGCCCGTTGCCGCGCCAGACCAGCGCGTCAACGTGGAATTGTCGCTGGAGGGGTTTACCGCCGCCTATGAGAAGGTGACGGAACTTCAGCGCTAAGAGCGCTCCAGCCGCATTTTTTCGAGAAAAAGAAAGCCCGTCTTCGGACGGGCTGTTTCATGGTCTGCCACAACGGTTCGTGTCATTCATACCCGGCGCAGGGCGAGAACCGCGTTCATTCCTCCAAAGGCGAAGGCATTGGACAGCGCCACACTTACCTTAGCCTCGCGTGCCTCGTTCGGAACCACGTCGAGGGCGCATTCCGGGTCCGGTTCCTCGTAGCCGATCGTGGGGGCGACAACACCATCCCGCAAAGCCATGATGCAGGCCAGAAGCTCCACCGCGCCAGTGCCGCCGATCAGGTGGCCATGCATGGATTTGGTCGAAGAGATCATAAGCCTGTCCGCATACGGGCCGAAGACATCGGCGACGGCAGCGCATTCGGTCTTGTCGTTGGCGGCGGTCCCGGTGCCATGGGCATTGATGTAGCCCACGTCCGAGCGGTCGATCTTCGCATCTGCCAGCGCGCCCGCCATCGCCCGCGCGGCGCCGTTCTTGGAAGGCATGACAATATCCGACGCGTCCGAGGACATCGCGAAGCCCGCCACTTCACAAAGTATTTCTGCCCCCCGTGCGCGGGCGTGATCGTAGTCTTCGAAGACGAAAACCCCTGCCCCTTCGCCCTGCACCATGCCGTTTCGGTTGGCCGAAAACGGTCGGCAGGCATCACGCGACATTACCCGCAGCCCCTCCCACGCCTTGACCCCGCCGAAACAGAGCATCGATTCCGATCCGCCGGTTATCATGGCGGGAGCGAGTCCTGACCGCACCATCGAAAAGGCCTGCGCCATGGCGTGATTGGAAGAGGCGCAGGCGGTCGAGACGGTGAAGGACGGACCCTTCAGGTTATGCTCCATGCTGACGTGGCTGGCGGCAGCATTGTTCATCAGCTTCGGCACCACAAACGGGTGGACCCGGTTTTTGCCGTCTTCATAGACGGACCGATAGTTGTCGTCCCAGGTGCTGACGCCGCCGCCGGCGGTCCCCAGCACCACGCCGGAGCGCGCCGAAAGTTCGCCCGAAAAGGTCAGCCCCGACTGGTCGATGGCTTCCTTGGCCGCAGCCAGCGTGAACTGGGTGAAGCGATCGTAAAGCGACATTTGCTGCCGGTTGTAGCGCCCTTCGGCTTCGAACCCGCGCACCTGTCCGCCGATCTGGATCGAGAGCCGCTCCACGTCACGCAACTCAAGCGGACCAATGCCGCAGACGCCCTCGCGCATCGCTTTGAGCGTGCTTGGCACGTTGTGTCCCAGGGCGTTGATGGTGCCCGCGCCGGTGATAACAACCCGTTTCACGAGGATGCCGCTCAGGCCTGTTCGGACCGCAGCCGTTCGATACCCGCGACGATGGAGGCGACGGTCGAAATGTCGAAGTCGCTCTCACTCGGGTCGTTGGCGTTGAAAGGCACGGAGATGTCGAAGGCTTCCTCGATGGCGAAAATACTTTCCACCAGCCCGAGGCTGTCGATGCCGAGTTCTTCGAGCGTACTGTCCGGTTTGACATCCGAAGGTTCGAGCACGGCCTGTTCGGCGATGATCTCGATGACCTTGTCCTGAGTGTTCATCAGGCTAATCCTCCTTGGCGTCGATGCCTTCGGATTTAGTCATTCGACTCCGATTTGAAAACCGCTTTCTGCAAAGCTGCGACATCGGCCACGATCCTCGGCAGACGGCGGATGGCTTTGAATATCTCAATTTGCTTGTCCATCTTCGTAGCCGGATACCCCAGAACCACGCGCCCGGCGGGCACCGAGGACAGCACCTTAGTGCCACCGCCGGTGACCACACGGTCACCGATGAAGATATTGTCACTGACCCCGGTCATGCCACCCAAGACCACGTTGTTGCCCACGCGGGTGGAACCTGCCACGCCGGAATGTCCGCAAATGAGGCAATCGTTGCCGATCACCACGTTGTGGCCGATATGGACGAAATTATCCATCTTGCATCCGTTGCCGATCCGCGTGTCGCGGATGGTGCCGTTGTCGATGTTTACGCAGGCCCCCAGATCGACGTTGTCGCCGATGGTCACCGCACCCAGCGAATGGATGCGGGTCCAGCCCTGCGCTTGGGTGTCCAGCTGGTCGCCAAGCGTTTCGCGCACAGCCTCGATGCCCGATTTGTCCTCGGTCACGAATGAGAATCCGTCACCGCCGATGCGCACGCCGGGCTGGGCGAAGAAATCACTGCCGATGGTGACCCGCGCGCCGATGCTGACCTGTTCGCGCAGCATCGCCCGCGGTCCGAGCGTCGCGTTCCAGCCGATGAAACACTGTGGCCCGATCACCGAACCCGCCCCGATACGCGCACCGGCCGCGATGACTGTTAGGGCGCCAATGCTTACATCGTCGCCAATTTCGGCGGTGGAATCGATGATGGCGCTGGGGTGAATGCCCGGCGGGAAACCCTGTCCGGGATCCATCAGCCGCGTCAGCCCCGACATCGCATAGCGCGGCCGGCGCGGAATGATCGCGGCCTCAAGGCCGAGCGCCTCCCAATCGGCCCCGTCCCAGAGCACGGCGGCGCGGGCCTGACCTTCCGGCAGTTTTTCCGCATAGGTCTTGTCGGTGGCCATGGCGAGATCATCGGCTGTCGCCGACTGCGGTTCGGCGACGCCAGATATTTTAAGATCAAGCGCGCCGAAAGCCTCCGCTCCGAGTGCATCGGCGATCTGTCCTACGGTGTACGTCTGCCGGCTCATGATGCTGGCCCTTCGTGGTTGCTCAGGGCGCAGAGTTACCCCTGAACCGCGCGCAACGCCACCCCCGCCTGCGACAGGGCCTGCCATATCTTGGCGTCGCGACCGTAAACATCGCGCCGGTACTGCATGCGACCCTTCCCGTCGGCAAAAGCAGTGCGGTAGATGATATGCACCGGCACCGGGGTTTTCAGATCAACCTGAGTTTCCTTGCCGGTGGCCAGCACCGACTGGAAATACCCCTCTGGATCTCTGGTTTGCTCCTTGAGCAGCGTATAGGCGAAATCGAAAGGATCGGCGAGACGGATGCATCCGTGACTGTAAGCGCGTACCTCACGGCCAAACAGGTTTTTCGCCGGCGTATCATGCAGATAGATGTTGTGCCTGTTAGGGAACATGAACTTCACCAACCCCAGTGCATTGCCGCGGCTGGGGGGCTGGCGCATTGCAAAGGGAAAACTGCGTTCGGTAAATTGCGTGAAATCGACGCTGCTGCGATCCACCCTGCGGCCGCTGCTGTCGGTAATCTCGATATGATCCACGGCATACGGGTCTGCCTGCAGCTCGGGCAGATACTCCTTGGTCACGATGGAGCGCGGCACGTACCAGCTGGGATTGACCACCATGAATTCCATCATGTCCGAAAACTCCGGCGACTGGCGGTCGGCATCGCGATGCCCGACCACGGAGCGTGTCTCGAAGGTGACCTTTCCGTTGTCGATGATCTTGGCGGTGAAATCGGTCAGGTTGACCTTGATGTGGCGCGCGCCGCGCGGCTGGTTCAGCCAGCGTTCCCGCTCCATCGCAACGATCACCGACTGCAGACGCTGCTGCACGGTGGTATTGATCTGCTCTAACGTGCCCGGCCCGACAATGCCGTCCTGCGTCAGCCCGTGGTCCTTCTGAAAGGAAATGACTGCCGATTGCATGGTCGCGTCAAAGGTCTGACCCGCATTTCGTTGCAGGTACCCCATCCGCACCAGTCGGTTGCGCAGCGCGACCACGGCCGCCCCGGCATCGCCCGGTTCCAGCTTGCCGCTCTTGACGGTTGACCCCCAGCCGCCCTTTGCAAGCAGTCGTTCGAGCACAAGTTTCTGCTTCATCAAGGCGTTGTATTCATGGGTTTGCGGCGGCAGAGCGCGGAAAAAACCTTTGGGCGAAGATTTCTCGAAGTTGACCAGATAGGAGGTGCGAGCGCGGTACGGCACCTCCCGCACGATCGACCCGTCCACCTGTTCGGGGACGAGCACCCCGGTCTGGATGTCCCGCGCATATTGCAGGAAGACCCGGCTCATTTCGACCTCTAGCAGACCTCGGTCTCGGGGGCTGCGCGCCGCCTTCATGCGCGCCTCCAGCCCTTCGATATCGTACCGCCCGGATGGCAGTCCGTGGTTGTCCGCAGTTCTCAACGCCTCGATCAGCGCCGCCCGCCGTTCCCGGTCGCGGCTACCTGTCCAAAGGGGTTCGTAGCCATGTTCCTGATAGAAAGCGGCAATATCGCGGTCGCGCGCGGCTGCTTCGGCCACGGCCTGTTTGAAGGCGGTGGATTGCGCCTCGGCCACGCCCGGCGCGGCGAACAGGCCCACCCAGAGTGTCAGAATCGACAGCAGCATCGCAAACAGTCTCGGAACAGCAAAACTCATGATTTCTTCGGTCCTCGGCTACACGTAGGTAAAATATCGGCCCTCACTGTCTCCTGCCCGGCCACGTCCTGTCCAATAACATTTACAGGAAGTTTCAAGGAAAGATTAAGATGATGCATCCGCGCACCGGTTCCCGGCAAAATGGCTCCTCCGGCGCAATGCGCGGGTTTTTGCCTAAAATTGAGGAGATTCAGCCGCTTTCTTTTTCAGCACTTGGTTAACATTACAGCTTATGACATATCGGTGAGGCATCTGGGGAAGAGATGACGGGCCCGTGTAACATCGCGGGACAGGCAGGAATAACGACGGACAGGAAAATGACCATCGAAAAACCTACGGGGATGACCCGGCGTGCTCTTTTGGGCGCTTTTGCAGCGTCCGCCGTGATGGCAGCACCAACTTACGCAAATGCGACAGGCTTCCTCCGCGGTGGCGGCGACATCAGACGGATCCGTATGTACTCTGGCCGCACCGGCGAACGGATCGACACGATTTACTGGATCGAAGGCGAATATATCCCCGACGCGGTGAAAGAGATCAACCACTTCATGCGCGACTGGCGGACGGACGGTGTGAAATCGATCGACCTGCGCACCGTCGACATCATGGCAGCCGCGCACAACCTGATGGAAGTGGACGAGCCCTACATGCTGCTGTCGGGCTACCGCAGTCCGCAGACGAACGCGATGCTGCGCGCCCGCAGCCGCGGCGTTGCGAAGAATTCGCTTCACATGCAAGGCCAGGCTGCAGACCTGCGCCTCTCGACGCGGAGCGTCTCGCAGATGGCCCGTGCTGCCAGTGCCTGCAAGGGCGGTGGTGTTGGCAAGTACTCCGGATCAAATTTCGTCCATATGGACTGCGGCGTCGTCCGCACCTGGGGCAGCTGAACGCGATCAACCACCCCGGACAGACCTTTGCGCTGGCGTCTTTGCCCTGAAACGTCAGCGTTTTAAAGTTGCTACAATCTCATTTCCCTATTGCGCCGCACCAAAGAAACGGTCGCACTTCTGACTTTGACGGATTGGCATATCTGCCGCCGGGCGCCGCGCGCTGTCTCAGAATTTGTGAACGTAGGAAATACCGAACAGGAACGGGTCAATCTTGGCTGTGCCTATATTTGTGCCATCCAGCTTGGCGTCCGAGTCGATGTCGAACCAACGGACATTTGCACGCACAAACCCATTGTCGCTGATTTGATAATCAAGACCTGCTTGAACCGAAAGGACGCTCAGTTTTTCATGCTTCAAGCGATGCGCTTTCCGGACAGCTAAATCAAAGGATGAGCAGGTTAGTCGC
>JBFFFS010000094.1:0-9717 GCA_041557855.1 Roseobacter sp.
AAAGCGGACTTGGCGGTGGTGGCCGCGAGCCAGTCTCGGATCAATTTGTCGGCGATCCCTTGCCTGCGCTGCTCCGGTGCGACGGCAAGGGTCAGAATTTCCGCCTCTTCGGCGATGGTGCGGATAAGGAGAAATCCGTGCGGCGCGCAGAACAAGGTGGTGTGCGGCAAGGCGATCAGCTCTTTGAACTCCGCTGCGCTCCAGCCGCGTTCGGGCGCGAAGGCTGCGGCGTGCAGCCTGGCGAGGGCCGATGGGGTCACGGCAGGATGACCGGGGCAGTATCGCGGGCCGGCGCGGCATCGGCGGGGCGGATGTATAGCGGTGCCGGGCGCGCGGGCGCGTCGGTGAACCGTTGTGCTGCCAGCCGTGCGATGGCGACCGCCGTGGGGAAAACCGGGTCGATGCCGCCGACTCCGATCATCGGGCCATCGTAATGAGGCAGCGCGGCAGCCGGAACGACTTCGGGCTCACAGGCCGAGCCGCTGCGATCAAAGGCTTGAAAATAAACGTCTTGCCGCCGCGCGTCGATGGTACAGGCACAGGGCAGGGGCGTCCCTTCGCGCAACGCGTCGAAGAGCGATACGCCCACAGCCGGGATGCCGAGACCCAATGCGAGCCCGCGCGCTGCCGAGATGGCGATCCGGATGCCGGTGAAATTGCCGGGACCGGTGCCGACGCCAATCGCATCGAGGTCGCCGTAGCTGACACCAGCATCGGAAAGGACACCGGCCAGAAGGTCCATCAGGCGTTCTGCCTGCCCCTTGGTCATCTCCTCGCGGCGTTCAGACAGGACGTTACCGCCTTGCAGAAGGGCTGCGGCGCAGTGCGCTTGCGACGTGTCGAATCCGAGAACGAGCGGGTTTTTCCGGGTCATTTCCGGTGCTCCGGTTCCGCCGAAACCGCAGAACGTCGAGCGCCAGTGTCAGCCACCGAGAAGTGGCATTCGGAATCCCGCACGCGATGCATCAAAGCCCCTGTTTGCGGTTTCATCACCGTGATCTGCTCGGGTCAGGTCAGGTCGCGACGGGACGGACCTCTGTCACTTCGGGGATGTAGTGCCGCAACAGGTTCTCGATACCCATTTTCAGGGTCAGCGTCGAAGAGGGACACCCTGCACACGCTCCCTGCATATGAAGATAGACAACGCCGCGGTCGAACCCGTGGAAGGTGATGTCACCGCCATCCTGTGCCACGGCGGGTCGCACGCGGCTGTCCAGCAATTCCTTGATCTGGTTAACGATGGCTCCGTCTTCGCCTTCATGATCGGCGTGGCCAGAGGCGGGCGCGTGATCCCCTGCGATGACCGGTTCACCAGACTGGAAATGCTCCATGATGGCACCCAGAAGCGCGGGTTTCACATGGTCCCAATCGACGTTTTCGGTCTTGGTGATGGTCACGAAATCATTGCCGAAGAAGACGCCTGTAACCCCTTCGACCGCAAACAACCGTACCGCCAGCGGCGACTTATCCGCCATCTCCGCACTTGGGAAATCGGCTGTGCCCATCTCCAGCACGGTCTGCCCCGGTAGAAACTTCAGGGTCGCCGGATTGGGTGTGGATTCGGTCTGAATGAACATTTGATGTCTCCTGATGATGCCACAGATATGCGGATGCACGACCTGCAAGTCAAGGTTTGGAACGATTCTAAATCACGCCGTCGAGGTGGTCGGGCGCTGAGCTGCCAAGGTGGCTGAGACTAAGTAATCGCCTCTAGTTTTTCCTTGCTCAGATCGCCGGGCACGATGGTGATCGGGATCGGCAGGCCGCCTGCATTCTTGGTCAGTTGCGTGACCAGCGGACCGGGACCCTGTTTGCCGCTGCCGGCCCCGAGAACCAGCACGCCGATATCGGGGTCTTCGCGAATCTGCGCCATGATCTCGTCAACCGGCTGTCCTTCACGTATTACTAACTCGGGATTGACGCCTTGCCGGTCCCGCATCCATTTGGCAAAGACCTCGTAGTGCACGTGAATACGCTCCCGCGCTTCTTCGCGCATGACATTTCCCACGCCGATCCAGTGGTTGAATTCGTCCGGGGGAATGACCGAGAGTATTTCAACCCCGCCGCCAGTATTCGCCGCGCGCATCGCGGCGAACCGCATCGCGTTCAAACACTCACGGCTGTCATCGAGTATCACCAGAAACTTGCGCATGATGGGCCGTCCTTTTTGTGCGGATCATGACGGGAGTCCGCCGGCGACGCAATCTTAAACTCGTGGTAATTTTTCTGGACACCCCGTTGAAATAAGCCCAGAGTTTAGCGGAAAAATTAGAAAAGAAGGCGCGTTCTGCATGCCGATGCAGCAACTTATATACGCTTCACGCCCATTTAGGTATGGCGTGCAGGCGCTGGCTGGCATTCTCTCCGTGTCACGCGTTCGAAACTCCCAAAATGACATCACAGGTGCTTTGATCTGCCGTCAGGACATCTACCTGCAACTGCTCGAGGGCCCGACGGGACTGGTGGAAACCACCTTTGAACGGATCCTGCGCGACGACCGGCATACCGAAATCAAGTTGCTCGTACGCAGCAAGATCGAAGACCGGCTTTTTCCGCAGTGGGCCATGAAACACGACCCGGCGGAAAGCTGGTTGTGGACTCCGGACCAGATTGCCGACGGCGCGCTGGCAGCGGCGAACGCCCGCGAGGTCCGATCGGTTTTCCTCAGATCGGTGAACGACCCGCGATCATAGGGTCGTGGTGGCTGCCCAGTCCCAATACATTTCCCTCAAACGCCGCGCGACGGGCCCGACCTGATAGGTGCGGTCCTCGAAGGCCTTGACTGGCGTGATCTTGGACATGTTTCCGGTCATGAATACTTCGTCGGCGGCTTCGAAATCCTCGAAACGCAGCACCGTTTCATGGACCGTCATGCCGTCTTGCTTCATGTTGGATATGTGGCGCGCCCGGGTTATTCCGGACAAAAACGTGCCGTTGGCGATGGGTGTGAAGACTTCGCCGTCGCGGACCATGAAAACATTCGCGGTTGCCGTCTCGGCCACATTGCCCATTGCGTCGGCCACCAGTGCATTGCCGAATCCCCGGCCGCGCACCTCGACCAGCATCCGCGCATTGTTGGGGTAGAGGCAACCGGCCTTGGCGTTAACCACGCTCGATTCCAATATCGGGCGGCGGAAACGTGTGCGTCCCAATGTCGTTGCCGCGTCCGCCGGGGCCATCGGTATCTGCTCAAGCGCAATGGCGAAGCCAACGGTTTCCGCATCTGGCACGATTGCCGACGCATCGCCATTGATCCCCCAGTACATCGGTCTGATATAGACCGCGTCGCCGGGGTCGTAGGACTTGAGGCCCTCGGCAATGATAGCGACCATATCCTGTGCGCTGACGGTCGGTTCCAGCATCAGTGCCCTGGCCGACCGGTTCGCGCGTTCGCAATGCGCCAGCAGGTCCGGAGCGCGACCGTCGAAATAACGCGCTCCGTCAAAGACGCTGCTGCCGAGCCAACTGCCGTGGTCTGCCGCCCGCATGATCGGAACATCGCCTTTGTGCCATGCGCCGTCGAACCAAGTGGAAATGTTGGAACCGGTAGCCATCGGACGGACCTTTCTCGTGAGACATATGCTCACCTAGCCGGGTGAAGCCATGGAGGTCAACGCCGCTGGGGGGTCAGCGCGCGCGATAAACGCCTTCCGGAAGATCGAGCGCTGCAGTTAGATCGCGCCATTGTTCTGGCGACATCCGAACGGTAACGACCTGATCCGTACGTGGATCGTATTGATTGAGAAGAATGGCGCTTTCGGTGGCATGGACGGTCACGTCTTCTTGCAAGGGGGCAGTCCCTTCGTCCACCAGCGTGACCACCGTGGCGTCAAATTCGTGCTCTATGGTAAACATGGGAGCAGACTATCCTGAACCTTGCGGTTTGCAACCCTCACAACTAGATGTGACAACACTGGCCCGTACCGTAAGGGGCGCTAACCTCTGTAGTGAATGTGCGAGTGGAGAGGACGATCGGAAATGGTGTGGAAGTGGTTATTGGCAGGCTGTGCGGCGATTGCGCTGGCCGGGTGTGATGTAACCCCCGTCTCCGCACCTATCCCAAGCCAGCCCGGAGCCGGACAGGGCGGCCCACGTCCGACTTCGCAAGCCGTGGCTCGGAGCTTTGTCGAGGTTGTCCGCACGGTCGAACCCGTGGCCGAGCGTGAGTGCCGGGCGCGCACACGGGGCGTGAATTGTGATTTCCGCATTGTCGTCGACGATCGTCCCGGCCAACCGCCTAATGCCTTCCAGACACTGGACAAGAGCGGGCGTCCGATCATCGCATTTACCTTGGCGCTGATCGCCGACGCGCGCAATCGCGACGAACTGGCTTTCGTCATGGGGCACGAGGCGGCGCACCACGTGCGCGGCCATATCGAGAGGCAGCAGCAGAACGCGGTGGCGGGCGCTGTCATCGCCGGCAGCCTCGCGGTCTTGCTGGGGGGGAGTGCGGATGCCGTCGAGGCTGCACAGCGCAACGGTGCGATGGTGGGGGCGCGTTCATACTCAAAGAATTTCGAACTCGAAGCGGATGCGCTCGGCACGATCATCACGGCCCGGGCGGGTTACGATCCATTGCGCGGTGCGGAATTCTTCACGCGCATCCCCGATCCGGGGAACCGCTTTCTGGGCACGCATCCACCCAATGCGCAGCGTATCGACACCGTGCGCCGGACCCTCGCGAGCATGTGAGCCCTTGCTAGGCGTTGCAGTTGCGCCTGACCCGGCGGCGATGCCACCGGTACAGCAAGGGCGCGAGAATTAGATCATACGTCCAGACCGCTAAACGGAAGACCCCCGGCAGGCTGACCGCCCAAGCGAGCCAGCGGTACTGTGGCAACTCCTGCCATAGCGCTACGAAGGCCGGGATGCCGTCATATAGGCGGCCGTCCTTTCGCACATGCAACCGCCGTGCGGCGTCGTCTGCGCTCAGCTGCCAGTTTCTCAAACCCGCAGCATCGTTGAGATCGGTGAAGGCCACCGGCAGAGACTTCCGCTCGGATATTTTTGCATAGTGCTCGATCTCGCGTCTGCAGACGGGGCACGCCGCGTTGTAAAGTACTTCAATGTCGGTTTTTGCCGCTTTGCTCATGCCCAACTATCTAGGCGATGCGGAATTCCCTGCCAGTCGGGTGAGCCGGACAAATCATCGCAGATGCGGGCGCGCGTGCTCAGAGTTTGCCGTGCGAGCCGTCGCAAAAAGGCGGGCTGCCGGAGGCCTTGCAGCCGCAAAAGAACATCTTTTTGCTGACATCGGCCGTGTATTTCATCGGCGTGAAGCCCTTGTCCTTGTGGGACCCATCACAGAAGGGCTGCTTGGAGGAATGACCGCAGGTGCACCAGAAGTAGGATTTTCCTTCCTCAACCTCGATGGGGAAAGGCCCCTTTTGAGCTATTTTTGGTGCATCCGACATCTGGTCTCCTTTCAGAAAAGGGCAGCTTCCGCGCTGCACGCTCTCGCGGCTGAGATTAGCCGGGATCAAGCCCGCTCTGTCAAGCGCCCCCAGAGATCGTAGTCGCCGGCTTCATCAACTTCCACGGTCACGATATCTCCGGGGGAGAGTGTCGCGAAACCCTCGTCGATGAAAAGATTGCCATCGATTTCGGGAGCGTCGCCGCGCGTTCGGCAGGTTGCAGCCTCGTCATCGACCTCATCCACGATCACGTCGATGCGCTGACCGACCTTGCGGGCGAGCTTTTGCTCCGAAATCTCCTGCGACTTCTGCATGAAACGTTCCCAGCGGTCCTGTTTCACCTCCTCGGGCACATGGTCGGGCAAAGCATTGGAGCGCGCCCCTTCGACGTTTTCGTACTGAAAACAGCCGACACGGTCGAGCTGCGCTTCGTCCAGCCAGTCAAGCAGGGTCTGGAATTCCTCTTCGGTCTCGCCCGGATAGCCGACGATGAAGGTCGAGCGCAGCGTCAGGTCCGGGCAGACGGCGCGCCAGGCGGCAATCTCGTCGAGGGTTTTGGCGGCAGCGGCCGGGCGCGCCATGCGGCGCAGCACATCCGGATGCGCGTGCTGAAAGGGGATGTCGAGATAGGGCAGGATCAGGCCCTCGGCCATCAGGGGGATGAGTTGGCGCACATGCGGATAGGGATAGACATAGTGCAGCCGGACCCAGGCTCCCAGTGAGCCGAGATCGCGCGCGAGGTCGGTGATATGCGCGCGGTGACCGTGGCTTTCGGCGTGTTTGATATCCACCCCGTAGGCAGAGGTGTCTTGGCTGATGACCAGCAGTTCGCGCACGCCGTTTTCCACCAGTTTTTCCGCTTCACGCAAAACCGCATGGGCCGGTCGGCTCACAAGGCGGCCACGCATGTCGGGGATGATGCAGAACTTGCACTTGTGATTGCAGCCTTCGGAAATCTTCAGGTAGCTGAAATGGCGCGGCGTCAGGCTGATACCGGAAGAGGGCAGCAAATCGACGAAGGGATCGGGGCTGGGGGGGACAGCGGCGTGAACCGCGTCCAGCACCTGTTCGTACTGGTGCGGCCCCGTGACCGCCAGAACCGAAGGGTGCGCGCCGGTGATGTATTCGGGTTCGGCCCCGAGGCAGCCGGTAACGATCACGCGGCCGTTTTCGTTGAGCGCTTCGCCAATTGCCGCGAGCGATTCCGCCTTCGCGCTGTCGAGAAAGCCGCAGGTGTTGACGATCACCGCGTCCGCGCCCTCATATTGAGGAGAAATCCCGTAGCCTTCCGCGCGCAGCCGGGTCAGGATACGCTCACTGTCGACCAGAGCCTTCGGACAGCCGAGACTGACCATGCCGATGGTCGGCTGGCCGGGGCGGTCCGGTTCGGACAGGCGCGCCGTGGGCGCGAGATCGGGGCGCAGGTTGGGTGGGTTGGTGCTCATCAGATGCGCTATAGTGCAGTTGTGGCCCTGCGAAAAGGGGCAGTAGCAAGGGAAGAGAGAGTGCGATGAAGTGGATTTTCAGGCTGCTGGGGTTGGTTTGTGTGCTGGCGATCGCGATGGTCGTGCTTGTCCTTATGCTCCCGGCTGAGCGGATTGCGAAGATTGCCACGGATCAGCTGCGTATCGCCACCGGGCGGGACGTATCGATCAAGGGCGATGTGTCTCTGACGTTCTGGCCCGTGCTGGGTGTGCGCGCGGGCGATCTGGAAGTTGGCAATGCCAGTTGGGCTCAGCAGGGCCCGATGCTGCAGGCCGCCAATGCCGCCATCGGCGTGGATGCAATGAGCCTGCTCAGCGGGGATATCCGGATCACCAACATCGAAGCCGATAGTCCGACTATCCGGCTGGAACAGCGACTGGACGGGCGCGCAAGCTGGCAATTTACCGATGCCAACGGCGAGGCGCAGATCGAGACCTCTACAGCGCCCACGCGTACGCCGCGATCGATTTCCATAGCGCGTCTTGCTGTCACCGATGCCACGCTGATCTATGATGCGGAAGGCAGCGATCTCGTCTCCTATGAGGGTGTCAATCTGACCCTCGACTGGCCGGAGCGGCTGGGCTCCGCTGACATTCAGGCGAGCCTGCGTCCGGCGGGTTCCGACGTATCGGTCTCCGCGCGGATCGACGGGTTTGCCGGTTTCATCACGGGGGAGGTGCAAACCCTTTCCGCCGAGATCATGGCCGACGCCGGGACGATCTCGCTCGATGGGCGGGCGAGCACGGCCGGTGCGGTCGCCGGACTGCTGAAGCTCAAGACAGGCAATACCGGTGCGTTTCTGCAAGATCTCGGTCTGCCTTCGGTCGATCTGCCGCCCGGTCTGGGGCGTAGCATCGATCTGCAAACTGAGCTGACGCTGACCCCGGACCGCCAGTTGGCGCTGCGCGACATGGTGGTCGATATGGCGGGCAACCGCCTGACTGGCGCCGCAGACATTTCGCTGAACGGCATTCCGCAGGTGAATGCGCAGCTTGATGCGGGCGCGCTTGATCTGCGTCCGGCCACCGCTTCAGGCACCAGCGGCGGTGACGGGGGCGGTTCCGGGTCGTCCGGATCCGGCTGGCCAAGGGAAGCGATCGATGCGAGCGGCCTTGCCAGTTTCAACGGCGATATCTCCCTGAATGCAAAAAGCATCGATCTGGGCAGGTTCAAACTGGGACAAACCCGTACCGTTCTGCGCAATCAGGATTCGCGGATGGTGTTTGAACTGCGGGAGGTTGCCGCCTATGCCGGCAATGTGACCGGCGAATTCGTGGTCAACAACCGCAGCGGCTTGTCGGTTGGCGGCAGACTCGCAGCGAACGGTATCCAGATGCAGCCGCTGTTGAGCGATGCCATCGACCTGAACCGGCTGACGGGGCAGGGTGATGCGAGGCTGTCGTTTCTCGGAGCGGGTGCTTCGGTCCATGGGATCATGAACAGTCTGTCCGGCGACGGGTCTCTGAGTATCGCGCGCGGTACCATCGAAGGGATCAATCTGGACCAGATTCTTCGCTCCGGGGATATCGGCGGCGGCACCACGATCTTCGACAATCTGAACGCAACCTGGACCATTAAGAATGGCGTTCTTCACAACGATGACCTTCTGTTCCAGTTGAAAAACTACAGGGCGTCCGGTGAAGGTGTTGTGGGGCTTGGTGCGCAGACGGTCGATTACAAGTTCACGCCGGTGGCCTTGCGCGCCAACAGCGGCGAGGGGCTGGCCATTCCTGTCCGTTTCGTCGGGCCTTGGTCGGATGTATCCATCCGCCCCGATATCGAAGCCGCCCTCAATGTGAAACTGGATGAGCAGAAAGATGAGCTTGAACAACGCGCGCGGGAGCGAATATCCGACAAACTTGGCCTCGACAGCAAGAACAGCACCACCGACGACATCAAGGAAAAGGCGAAAGACCAGCTGCTGCGCAAGCTTTTCGACTAGGGAGGACCGGGGTCGTTAAATTGTGATCGGGTTTGCCTTGGCCAGCTTGTCGAAAGCCATCAAGCAAGAGATGAGCTCCGGCATCTGGTCGAGGTAGATCATGTTCGGACCATCCGAGGGCGAGTTGTCCGGATCCTCGTGTGTTTCGATGAAGACCGCCGCGACGCCGATGGCGACGGCCGCGCGCGCCATGACCGGCGCGAATTCGCGCTGTCCGCCCGAGGAGCCGCCTTTCCCACCCGGTTGCTGCACCGAATGGGTGGCATCCATGACCACCGGGTAGCCGGTTTTTGCCATTTGTGGCAGCGATCGCATGTCCGCCACGAGGGTATTGTAGCCAAAAGATGTTCCGCGTTCGGTCAGCAGAATGCGCTTGTTGCCGGTGCTTTCGATCTTGGTGATGATATTGGGCATTTCCCATGGCGCCAGAAACTGCCCCTTCTTGACGTTTATGGCAGCCCCGGTTTCGCCAGCAGCGAGCAACATGTCCGTCTGACGGCAGAGGAAAGCGGGGATTTGCAGGATGTCCACCGCTTCGGCGGCTTCACCGCATTGCGCTTCGTTATGAACGTCGGTCAGGACCGGAACGCCGATGGCTTTGCCAACCGACTGCAAAATCTTCAGGCCCGTGTCGAGGCCCGGCCCGCGCACGCCTGACAGAGAGGTGCGGTTTGCCTTGTCGTAGGATGCCTTGAAAACATATTGCGCGCCGACCGCGTCGCAGGCTTCTTTCATGCGGCCTGCAATCATCTGCGCATGGTCTTCGGTTTCCAGCTGACAGGGCCCGGCGATAACGGTCAGGGGGCGGTCACTCGCGATTATCAGATCGCCGACGGGGACATGCGTCATATCAGGAGGTTACCTGTTCTCTGAGGA
>JBFFFS010000095.1:0-9604 GCA_041557855.1 Roseobacter sp.
ATCTGGCAAGCGGCTGTTACCGTCGCCAAAAAGCGGTGCTGCGAACTTTTGTCTGCGGCAAGGTGGCGCGGTTAAAGCTGCCCTTCGCACCACGGTGCCTCCAAAGTCCCCAGCTCGATCCGGAAAATCCGCGCTCCTCACTGGCAGTTCGACGGGCGGCCTTTTAAAGTCATGAGCGGGATACTCCCCTCACAGCAAGGTCAGGCAAACAGTTTGGAAGATCTTTCCCCCGTCGCTTTGGGTTTCCTAGGCAGCCTTGTGGCAGGCCTGATGACCGCGGTTGGCGCGGTGCCTGTCCTGTTCGGAAAGACACCCGGCAGGGGCATGCGGGACATGTCTCTCGGCTTTGCCGCTGGCGTGATGCTGTCAGCCTCGTTCTTTTCGCTGATCATACCCGCAGTGGATGCGGCTGGCGCCAGATACGGCGAAGGCGCCCTGCCCGCGACAATTGCAGCGGCTGGCATTCTGGCCGGAATGGCCGTTGTCGCCGGTCTGAACGAAACCTTGCCCCATGAGCATTTCAAAACTGGTCGTGAAGGCCCCGACAGTGCTTCGCTCAGGCAGATCTGGCTCTTCATCATTGCGATCACGATCCACAATTTCCCCGAAGGCCTCGCCGTTGGGGTCGGTTTCGGAGCGCACGGCCTGTCTGGCGGCATGCCCCTTGCCTTGGGGATCGGATTGCAGAACCTGCCCGAGGGTCTCGCGGTAGCGGTGGCACCTCTGGGCGAAGGATATGGTCGCACGCGCGCCTGGAGCATCGCCGCGCTTACCGGGCTGGTGGAACCTGTCGGCGGGGCGCTCGGCGCTGCGCTGATTTCCTTTTCGGAACCCTTTTTGCCCTGGGGTCTCGCCTTCGCGGCTGGGGCCATGCTCTATGTGATAAGCCATGAAATCATTCCGGAAACGCACCGGAGCGGCCACCAGAAAAAAGCGACGCTGGGCCTGTCCATCGGGCTTGTTCTGATGCTGTTTCTCGATGTCTGGCTGGGGTGAAATGCGCGCCTCGTTCAACGAGCAGGAGAAGCCGAGAGATAAACGGGACCGCAAGGCGTTAAAGTCACACTCGACATTCTGAGCCGGCGCTGCAAACACTATTCGCGACTGATACGACGTATGAGGGGAACCTGATTATGCAAGATATCTGGCGAATGTCGGCAACCGAAATAGCGACCGCTGTACGGTCCGGCAAGCTCTCAGCCGTTGACGTGACGCAGGCCCATCTGCACCGTCTGGCAAGTGTGAACCCGAAGATCAATGCCGTCGTTCAGGAATTTCCCGGGGAGGCTCTGCGCGCAGCGCAACAGATCGATGAGAAGATCGCCGGGGGCGAAGATCCCGGCCCGCTTTGCGGCGTACCGGTAACGATCAAGGTCAACGTCGATCAGGAAGGACACGCCACCACCAATGGCCTGCGCGTGCTGGAAGATCTCGTGGCCGGCACGGACAGCCCGGTGGTATCGAACATCCGCAAGGCCGGAGGTGTCATCGTCGGGCGCACGAATACTCCCGCCTTCTCGCTGCGCTGGTTCACGAACAACGCCTTGCACGGACAAACACTCAACCCCCGTAATAAAGATATCACACCGGGGGGCTCCTCAGGCGGTGCCGCAGCGGCGGTGGCCTCCGGTATCTGCGCGCTGGGTCACGGAACGGATATCGCCGGTTCCGTGCGGTACCCCGCCTACGCCTGCGGCCTGCACGGTCTGCGTCCGACCGTGGGAAGAGTGCCGGCTTATAACGCCAGCGCGCCGGATCGTGCCATTGGTGCGCAATTGATGGCTGTCTCGGGGCCAATCGCAAGGACCATCTCGGATCTGGAGATTGCGCTTGCGGCCATGGCCGCCCCTGATGCGCGCGACCCGTGGTACACACCCATGCCGCTCACCGGGGGCGATTTTCCGAAACGCGCGGCGCTTTGCATCGCACCCGATGGCATGGCGGTGGATGAGTCCGTGCGCGCGGCCTTGATCGATGCGGCTGAAAAACTCAAGGCATCGGGCTGGAAAGTCGTGGAAATCGAGTGCCCGCCCGTGCGGCCGGCCGCTGACATCAACGCCTGCCTTTGGATGGCCGAAACCCAGTATTCCGCAAATGACCTCATGGAGCGCGAAAATGAACCCGAAGCGCGTTTCGTCTTCGAGCAGATGTCGGGGCTCACCGGTCGGGTGGGTTTCGAAGACCTGATGAGAGCACTACAGGCACGCGCGGGACTTGTCCGGGAATGGGAGATATTCCTGCAGGACCATCCGGTGCTGCTTTGCCCGATCTCCGCCGAATTGCCTTTCGATCAGCAACTGGACGTCAGTAGCGAAGAAGGCTTCGCCCGTGTTTACGAAGCGCAACTGACGCAAAGAGCGCTTCCTGCCATCGGTGTCCCGTCTCTCAGCGTCGCAACCGGCGCGCACTCAGGAAGGCCTGTGGGCGTTCAACTGGTGGCGGCGAAGTTCCGCGAAGACATACTCCTCGCCGCCGGCCGCGCAATCGAACAGGCCGGGAACCTGCCGGACGTCGCAACCCCGGATTGGAGCTGATCCGTCTTTTCTGCCGTTTCACACGACCGGCGCAAGACCCAGATCTCTAAGCCGGGCATCTTGCCGGGCCGCGAGGGCATCGATTTCAGCGATGGCCGCCGCCGTCAACGAAACGGACGGTTTGCGCATGACCGGATGCGCGATTACCCCTTGCCGTGCGAGCGAATATTTTCGAATAGCCAACCCCATACCCGGTTGCGCTTCATAGCGCATCATCGGCAGGTAGGCGTCGAAGATGTCGCGTGCCTGGTCGATTTTTCCTGCGGTAAAGGCCTCGATCACCCGCGCCATCATCTCCGGGTAGCCGAAACCCGTCATTGCGCCATCGGCGCCCCGCATCAACTCCTCGAGAAGGAACATGCCCCCGTTTCCGCATAGGATCGAGATGCGCCGCGCCCCTCCCTCCGAGGCGTTTCGCAATGCGCTGATCTTTTCGAGACCGGGCCAGTCTTCGTGTTTGAGCATCACGCAGGTCGGGCAGGTCTCGACAATTCTGAGAATGACCGACGGCGGGATCTGCACACCAGTTGCGAGAGGAAAATCCTGCAGTACGAAGGGTATATCGCCCAGCGCTTCCGCCGTGTTTCGATAATAACCGATGATCTGTTCATCTGTCCTCAACCCGGACGTCGGCGCAATCATGACGCCGACCGCCCCGGCGTCCATGGCTTCTTTGGAAAGTGCTGTCATCGCCGCGAACCCGGGCGCGGAGACGCCGACAATCACCGGGACACTACTGCGCGCTGTGACACGCCGGATGACCTGAACGGACTCTTCCGCGGTAAGTTTTCCGGCCTCCCCCATCATGCCCAGAATGGTCAGACCATCGGCACCCTTTGTGATATAGGCATCAACCATGCGGTCGATACTCTCAAGATCAATGGCGCCGTCGGGCAGAAACGGGGTAGCGGCGATGGTGAAGACGCCCTTGGTGGTTTCATCAAGCATGTTCAGGTCTTTGTATTGAGTGGGATAGTTTCAGCGCTATCTGCCCAAGCGCCATGCTGACCGCAGCCTGCGAAGGTTCCACCACAGGCAGACCGGTGGCCTCCTGCAGGGGGCCGCGATAAGCAGCCATGCCCGCACAGCCCATCACGAGAACATTGGCGCCGTCTTCGTCGCGCAGGCGCTTGCCGCAGTCAACGATCGCCTTCAGGCTGCGACCGGCATCAGCGAGTTCCGCCACCCCCAGCCCAAGCGCGCGGTCGCCAGCCACCCGGTCAAGCACCCCCATCGCACCGAAGGCGCGCATGTGGCGCGGAACAGAGGCCGGGAGAATGGAAATCACGCCGATCCTCTGACCGAGGGTCAGGGCGGTCATGATCGAGGCCTCCTGAATACCGACCACGGGAAGCATGGTCTGATCCCGCAGGGCATGAAGTCCCGGATCTCCGAAACAGGCAATCACATATCCGGCCGCATCCGCTTGCGCTTTCGCCAACTCAAGCATGGGTGCTATGGTCAGATCGGCCTGCATCTGACTCTCGATCCCCGGTGGCCCCTCCGCCAGTGTCAGGCAACGTATGGGAAAACCGAACCCGCGCAACGGATCGATCGCACTATCGATGGCTTGCGTCACTGTCTCGGAGCAGTTCGGATTGATGACGATAAGCGTTTTCATGCTTCCGCGTATCTTCCCTTTTGGAGGCTGGTTTCAGCCAAGTTTCTTTCGGCAGGTCGATACCTGAGGGCAGCGCGTTCAGCCATCGCCGTGACCACACCCTGCCCAGGGTACCTCATAGGCGTGTTCACTACCGGCCCGCTGGTCATGCGCCTGTCAACCGACCCGCGTCGCCTGCAGGTTTCGTCGCCAGTTCGGGGCGATCGATCCAACATCCCTGCCCCGGCCGCCCGCAAAACCCGCCCTGCTCCACCAGCGTTTGCCCACGCAGGATCACGTGTTCCGGCCAGCCGGTCACGACATGCCCTTCCCAGGGATTGTAACCGACATTGTCGTGCAGATCATCCGCGCCATAGGTCACTTGCCGCTCGGCATCCCAGATGACGATGTCGGCATCCATCCCGTCGGCAAGTGCGCCCTTGTTCCGCAAGCCATAGACGGCAGCCGGCGCTGTGGATGTCATCCGGGCGAAGGCTTCGACACCACCGCGCCCCTTTGACACCATCGCATCGAAAAGCAATGGAAGCCGCGTTTCGAGACCGGGCATGCCGTTGGCGATCTGGGGGAATGTGGCATCGGGGCCGGCCGCCAGCTTGCCACTTGCGTCAAAGCGATAGGGAGCATGATCGGAGGAGACAAGGCACAGGGTCTTATCGTCCAGCGCCTGCCAGAGCGCGTCCTGATCCGCCTCTGTGCGCTGCGGCGGAGAGCACATCCATTTCGCTCCGAGCAGGCCGGGCTTGTCCAACACATCGACCGTCATGAAAAGATAGTGTGGGCAGGTCTCGGCCCAGACCGGCGCGCCGCGCGCCCGCGCCTTGCGGACCGCTTCGGCCCCTTCCGCGGTGGAGATATGAAACAGCATCACAGGCTGGTCCAGATATTCAGCGAAACGGCAGATCCTCTCGACTGCCTCGATCTCGGCCATTCTTGGCCGTGACCGCGCGTGATCGCGCGGTGTCACGTGTCCAGCCGCGATTAACGCGTCCTTCGCTTGCGCGATGATGGCATCGTTTTCAGCATGGACGCATACGAGGGCACCGTTCTGCCGGGCCATCCGCAGCACCCTGAGAATCTCACTGTCGCTGAGTTGGATATTGTATGTCGTGAAAATCTTCAGCGAACGGTGGCCACCAGCAATCAGGGATGCGAGATCGTCTTCAAAAGCCGCCACCTGCGTGTCGGTCACCGTGATATGAAAGGCATAGTCGATCATGGCCCCACGCGCGGCCCGTTCGGCGTAGTCGGCGACCGTCTCTGCAAGTGGCTGACCGCTGGCCTGCGCGGCAAAGGAGATTACACTGGTCGTGCCCCCCATCGCCGCCGATTGCGTCGCTGTCTCGAAGGTGTCGGCGTTCCACTGACCCATTCCGGACATCTGTTCGATATGCGCATGCGTGTCCACGCCACCGGGCAACACGAACTTGCCCTGTGCGGAGACTTCGCGTTTCGCCACCGCGATTTTTGTACCAATGCTGACGATACTCGGGCCTGCTACCGCGATATCCCCCTCCACCACACCATCCGGGGTGACGATCAGGCCGTCCCGTATCACCAGATCAATTTCCGCAGTCACCCATGTGCGCCTTTTCCGGCCTAAGTCGCTTCAACGCTGCCATCATTTGTCTGCACATGGCAACACCAGCGCGGGCCACGCAGTGGTTTTTCCGCTTGTTGCACCCGCCTCGCATGCCCGATTGCCTTATCTCGCGACTTGACGCCTGCCCAATCGCTTTCCCGCCAATCCGTCGATGAGCGTAAGAACCAAGTACAGAAATGTCTTTCATCTCACATCGGTTTCGCTTGTTATCAACGTGACACGATGAGGCCCAAGCCAAAGCACGGGCCGTTACATCGCCTGCGCGGTCTCATTTCTGCGCACAGGGGAGAAAGAAGATATGAGCGACCCGTTTTTTCAACCTGTTTCCGGCCTCGATTTGCCGAGGTTTGCCGGAGTACCCACATTCATGCGCCTGCCGCACATCACGCTGGACGACCCAAGACTGGCCGAGGTGGATATCGCGCTTGTGGGCGTGCCCTGGGACAGCGGAACGACCAACCGTCCGGGGCCGAGGCATGGGCCGCGACAGATCAGGGACATGTCCACGATGATCCGCGCGCAGAACGGCGCGACCGGTGTGAGGCCATTCGAACGGGTCAACTGCGCAGACTTGGGTGACGTGCCCCCGAACCCTGCGGACATCATGGACAGCATGGACCGGATCACCGCATTCTATCAGCGCCTCGTCGAAAACAGCATACGACCGCTGACCGCTGGTGGAGACCACCTGTCTTCGCTGCCTATCCTCAGGGCATTGGCCGGGCAGCAGCCTCTGGGCATGATACACTTTGACAGCCACACCGACCTTTTCGACAGTTATTTCGGAGGCACGAAGTACACTCACGGAACACCCTTTCGCCGTGCGGTCGAAGAAGGCCTGCTCGATCCAAAGCGGGTCGTGCAGATAGGCATTCGCGGCACGACCTATGACATGGAGGATCGGGAATTCGCGGCCTCGGTCGGCATCCGCATTATCCCGATCGAAGAATATTTTGCCCGTGGACCCGAAGATGTCATGGCGGAAGCGCGCAACATCGTTGGCGCGCAGCCGACCTACGTGTCCTATGACATTGACTTCGTCGATCCGACTTTCGCGCCCGGCACCGGAACGCCGGAAGTCGGTGGCCCGAATTCATTCGATGCCCTCAGGGTCGCGCGGCTGCTCTCCGGTGTCGAAATCGTCGGCGCCGATCTCGTCGAAGTCTCACCGCCTTTCGATACTTCGGGCGGCACCGCATTCCTGGGGGTCTCTATCATGTTCGAAATACTTTGCCGCATGGCCGAAGGTATTTCTTCTGGCGACACCTAAATATTCAAAAGTCCCTCATTCACCTGAATGTTTTAGTCCCGACCAACAATGGCAGCGAAGGTATGCCCTCTCTCTTGGTGTCGTTAGGCGCCACGATCCGGGGCGGTCACGATTTTACCCTCCTGTCCAAGCGTTCGGACAACGGCTGCGATCTGCATGAGTTGGTCGGACAGCGGGTTGGTTCTGCGCCACACCATTCCGATGGTGCGCGATGGGCGCGGATGCGGAAAATGCGAGACCGCGACCTGCGCGGACCGCGTCTCCAACGCAACCGCCATGTCGGGAATAAGCGTGATGCCCATGCCCGCGCCGACCATCTGAACCAGCGTTGAAAGGGAGCTTCCCTCCATCAGTTCTTGTGGCCGCGTGGCTCCGATCTGGCAAAATGACAACGCCTGATCGCGAAAACAGTGCCCCTCTTCAAGCAGCAGCAGGCGCATAGCCTGCAACTTATCCGGGCTGGGCACGGGTTTGTCAGCATCTTCGGCAGGGCGCACAAGCACGAAGTCTTCTTCGAACAGCGCGAACTCCCTCAATGCCGGTTCCGAAACCGGCAACGCGACAACGGCAAGGTCCAGACGACCCTCCAGCAAATCCTCGATCAGCGTGCCGGTGATGGCTTCGCGCAACTTCAGATCGAGGCCCGGCACTCGCTGTGACAGAGCGGTAATGATATTTGGCAGGAAATACGGTGCGACGGTTGGAATGATTCCCAGCCTCAACCGCCCCGCCAACGGTCCCCTTGATGCACGGCTGAGATCGTCGAGTTCCTCCACGGCCAAAAGGATGTGGCGCGCCTTCTCCAATAAGCTTTCGCCGATGGGCGTCAATCGCACCTGGCGGGCACTGCGTTCAACCAGCGGCGCGCCGAACATGCTTTCCAGGTCCTTGATTTGCAATGACAGCGCCGGTTGCGAGATTGCACAGGCCTCGGCAGCCCGACCGAAGTGCCGATGCCGTGCCAACGCCTCGAAATATCGCAGTTGTTTCAGGGTCAAACCAATCATTTGGTAAACTTATCACTGCTTTTTGAATTTCCAATTGGAATTAATGAAAAGCAGTTGTTAGAACGATTCCAGAAAAACGATTCCAGAAAGGGGTCGCCGGACCCCAATCCTGCCCAATTCAAAGGAGATATCCATGGACGGAAACGACGTAGCACCAGCAGTCGGCTGCCCCATCATGCATGGCGGCAACACCGAGAGCGGAAACAGCGTAACCAAATGGTGGCCGAGTGCGCTGAACCTGGACATTTTGCACCAGCACGGCGCCCGTACCAACCCAATGGACCCCAACTACAACCACCGTGAAGCGGTCAAGGCGCTCGACTTCGACGCCGTGAAGGCAGATGTCAAAGCCCTCATGACCGACAGCCAGGACTGGTGGCCGGCCGATTGGGGCCATTATGGCGGCCTCATGATCCGCTTGGCATGGCACTCGGCGGGATCCTACCGGATGGGCGACGGCCGCGGCGGCGCAGGCTCGGGCAACATCCGTTTCGCGCCCCTGAACTCCTGGCCGGACAACGCCAGCCTCGACAAGGCACGCCGCCTGCTCTGGCCGGTCAAGAAGAAATACGGCAACGCGCTTAGCTGGGCGGACCTCATCATCCTCGCCGGCAACATGGCTTACGAGTCGATGGGCCTGAAAACTTTCGGGTTCGGCTTTGGGCGCGAAGACATCTGGGGTCCGGAGCAGGACGTCAACTGGGGTGCCGAAAACGAATGGCTGGCCCCCTCCGAGAACCGTTACGGAGATCTGGACGACACATCGACACTCTTTAACCCGCTCGCGGCGGTTCACATGGGGCTGATCTACGTGAACCCCGAAGGCGTGAACGGCAACCCGGATCCCGCACGCACGGCACAACATGTTCGCGAGACCTTTTCGCGGATGGCCATGAACGACGAAGAAACCGCGGCGCTGACCTGTGGCGGCCACACCGTCGGCAAGGCGCATGGGCGCGGCGCGGTGGATGCCATCGGTGCCGAACCGGAAGCCTGCCCCGTGCACTCGCAGGGCTTCGGCTGGGCGAACCCGGGACAGGAAGGCAAGGCGGCCAACGCCTTCACCTCTGGTATCGAGGGCGCGTGGACGCAGCACCCGACGCAATGGGACATGGGCTACTTCGATTACCTGTTCAACTATGAGTGGGAGCTGAAGAAATCCCCCGCAGGTGCCTGGCAGTGGGAACCGGTGGACATGCCCGATGACGTCAAGCCCGTTGACGCGTCGGACCCATCGGTACGTCACAACCCGATCATGACCGACGCCGACATGGCGATGAAGGTTGACCAAGTTTGTACAGCTTTGGAATGGGATATACAGTTGAGATGGTGCAAAAGGAGGTCCTAAAGGAACTAGAAGTTGCAGCCTACTGGAGATTGAAACAGATCGCAGAGGAGTTAGAGTTTGAATTAGAACAAGAATTTATCGGATTAAAGTAATGAGAATATACGAACAAGTTTTAGAGTTTGCTGCTGATGCCCATAAAGGGCAGAAGCGCAAATATACGGATGAAGACTACATCACTCACCCAATCGCTGTTGCAAAACTAGTGAGAGAAAGGGGTGGTGATG
>JBFFFS010000096.1:0-9519 GCA_041557855.1 Roseobacter sp.
AAATATTAATGATCTTTCCGCTTTTGCGCGCCATCATCCCGGGCAATACAGCCTTCGACAGGATAAAAGGCGCGGTCAGATTGACTGCGAGCGTGCGGTTCCAGTCGGCCAAGCCATGTTCCGTCACAGGCCCGGTAATGGCAATACCGGCCGAATTCACGAGGATGTCGGTCTGCCCGAAAGCCTCCAGCGCCCGCGCGGCGATAGCCTCGGTTTCATCGGCGTTGGCCAGATCGCCCGTGACGGCGTGATATTTCCGCCCCATGGCCTGAACCCGTTTACCCAACTTGGCGAGCCTGTCCCGAGACCTGCCATGGGCCACGATATCCGCGCCCGCGTCAGCGAAAACCTCGGCGATGGCCGTACCGATCCCCGACGACGCACCGGTGACAAGTGCCGTGCGTCCTTCAAGGCTGAAACGACTTTGCCAGTGTGACATCGTTTACTCCAGGTTGGTGTGATTGGCGCGCATGGCCTCCGCCGAGACGCCAAGCCGGCCACGCAGATCGAGCACCAGCAATTCGGCGAAGAGGAACATCAGCGCCTCGTAGAGCGACCCCATGGGCAGGATCGAAGTGGCGGCCGGCCCCTGATCTGCCGCCATGGTTTGCGCTGGCAAATGAACAACATGGTCGGCAGCTTGCGGCACCCGGCCGGAGGGTTCGGCCGTCAGGCAAATGACCTTGGCCCCTGCGTCGCGCGCCACGCCCGCCAGCGCTGCGACTGTGGCAAACTGCCCGGGGCCGGCACTGACCAGCAGAACATCTCCCGTGCCCAGCGGCGGCGTTGTCATGTCGCCGACCACATGCGCATCGCAGCCCAGGTGAAAAAGCCGCATCGCGAGCGCGCGCATCATCAGCCCTTCGCGCCCGACCCCATGGCAGGCGATCCGTCCGGCGGCGGCAAGCTTCTGCGAAAGCGGCCCGATTTGTTCCAGAACTTCCGGGGCCAACCCCGGGCGCAATTCCTCAAGCAGGGTATCGGCGATCTCATTCAGAGGCGGCCCCATGCTCACACCTCGCCCACGTGAATCTGGATTTTCACATCGGTCGGGCGCGCTTCGACTGCCCGGTCGAAAGCGGCAACGCTGTCCTTGAAGGCAAAGGTCTCGGAGATAAGCGGCTTCAGGTCCACCTTGCCCGATGCCATCAGAGCGATGGCCCTGTCATACATATTGGCATATCGAAAGACGGTCTCCATTCGTATTTCCTTTGACTGCGCCAAGACGATATCGACCGGCACCGGATCCACCGGCATTCCGACCCAGACCACGCAGCCTGCGGGGGCCACCGCCTCGAGCGCCGATTGGATGGATTTCGCCGCCCCGGCGCATTCAAAGACGACGTCCGCCCCCCAGCCTTCCGTGGCTTGCCTCAACGCCGCTGCGGCGTCGTCCCGCGTCACGTTGATCGGCTCGATGCCGTCATATTGCGCGGCCACACCGAGCTTTTCGTCGACCAGATCGGCGATAAAGACCTTCGCACATCCCCCCGCCAGCGCCGCAAGCGCTGTCACGATGCCAATCGGTCCCGCTCCAGTGACCAGAGCCACGTCTCCGGGTGTGATCCGCGCCCGCGCCGCCGCCTGCATTCCGATCGCAAAGGGTTCGACCATCGCCCCTTCGGCAAAACTGACATGGTCGGGCAGTTTGTAGGTAAAAGCCGCCGGGTGTACCACCGAGGGTGTCAGACACCCGTGCACCGGTGGCGTCGCCCAGAACCGGACTGAGGGATCGACGTTGTAGACCCCCAGCTTGGCCGCTTTCGAGCGCATGTCGGGTATCCCCGGCTCCATGCAGACCCGGTCGCCTACCTTCAGATGACTTACGGCGGCGCCCACCTCAGCCACGGTTCCGGCCGCTTCGTGTCCCAGAACCATCGGCTCTTTGACGACAAAGGGGCCGATTTTTCCATGGGTGTAGTAATGCACATCGCTGCCACAGACGCCCACGGTGTCGATACTGATGCGAACGTCATCCGCCCCCAGCGTATCCGGCAGGGAAATATCTCGCAGAGCGAGTTTGTTTTTCTCCTCCAGAACAAGTGCCTGTGCCATATTTCCTCCTTGCGTTCATTCCGTGGTGGAAAGGTCCGCCGCATCCAACAGCGCGCGCGCGGTGTTTTCGTCAGTAACCAGCGTATCGACAAAACCGCGCTTTAGTGCCGAGAGGATGATGGGTACCTTATGCGCTCCGCCCGCAGCCAGAATGACGTTTTTTATCTTCGCCAGATCATCGAGCGAGATACCGATCACCCGCCGGTTCACGTCGTGGTCGATCATCTCACCCTCGGCGTTGAGAACATGCCCGGTGATGTCGCCGACGCCACCGAGAGCGATCAGCTCGTCGCGGTCGACATCGCGCGGCAGGGCGTCGCGGACCAAAAGCGAACTTTGCAGATCGCCGGTCGCCAGCGCCACCGCTTCGCAGGAGCGGATCTTTTCCAGCATCTCCGCGATCACGTCCTGCTCCATGAAGAGCTTCTGACTTGCCGCGCTGCCGGCAAAAAGCGGCGCGGTGAAAAAGCTGTGCTCGGCATTGCACAAGTCGGCCAGACGGGTCGCGATCTCGTAACCGTTGACGTCCGACCCGCGTGAAACGCCGCCCATGATCGACACGATCTCCAGATCAGGCCGGTTGATTGGTTGCATGTAGCGGGTCGCAAGGTTGAGAGTATTGCCCCAGGACATGCCGAAGGTCTTGATCTTCTGATCCGACAGAAGCGTACCCAGATGCGCACCCAGCCCGGCGCTGACCAGTGTGGTGACTTCCTCGACGTTTTCGGGCGACGGCACCACGCAGACGCGCATCAGTCGAAAGTGCCGCTCCAGTTGCCACTCCAGATCGGCAGCGGCGGTATAAACAGACTCGATGCTGACGCGCAGGATACCACGCCGCCGTGCCTCGCTCAGGCTCTTGTTCACGCGCAGCCGGGTAATGCCGAAGCGCTCCGCCGCTTCGCTTTGCGTCAACCCCTCGACTTCACAGGCCCAGGCAAGGCGCACGAGCAACTGCTCCTCCCCGTCGATCTGGCTGATCTTGATGTTGCGCGACATGGGTATCCCTTCTCCGCGAGCGCCGTCCTAAAGCCGAACAGCCCGCAAAGGAAACGGACCTGTCCGAAGCCAGATCATTTGACCGCCCCCATCGTCAGACCGCGCACCAGTTGCTTTGACGCTATCAGCGCAAAGATCAGCACGGGGATCACGATTAACGTCGATGTGGCCATGATCTTGCCGTAGGGCAGGTTATAGCCCTCCATGAAGGAAACGGCCATCGCAGGCGCGGTCTTGGCCTCGGACCGCGTCAGGATCAGGCCGAACATCAGTTCGTTCCAGGAAAAGATGAACGAAAAGATGGCCGACACAGCCACGCCCGGCATCGCCAGCGGCAAGCAGATCTTGCGCATGATTGTGAATTGAGACGCCCCTTCAAGCCGGGCGGCCTCGTCCAGATCATAGGGTATTCCCCTGAATTGATCGGTCACGATCCAGATCACAATCGGCAGGTTGAACGTCAGGTAGATCAGGATCAGTGTAATGTGTTTGTCGAGCAGGTTCAGGTTCCGAGCGATCAGGAAGAAGGGTAGAGCCAGCACGATCGGCGACACCATGCGGTTGGTGATGAACCAGAACCACAAATCCTTTTTGCCGCGGAATTCGAACCGGGCCAGTGCGAAGGCTGCCGGCACACCAAGGAACAGCGCAAGCAAGGTCGTGCAGATCGCGATGATGAGCGAGTTGATGAGGGTCTGCAGCACACCGTCGTCAAAAAGCGCCTCGCGGTAGTTGTCAAGCGTCGGCTCGAAAATCCACACCGGAGGGGCTTCGAGCGCTACGATTTGCGTCTTCAGCGAGGTTGTGACCATCCAGTAAAAGGGAAACACGCAAAGCGCGATGATCACGGCCAGGATGCCGATCTGCCAGAGGATGGAACGATTGGTCAGCATGTCTCAGACCTCCTTGTAGAAGAGGCGGATGTAGATTTGCGCGAGCACGATGGTAATGATCAGAAGGATCACAGCCTGCGCCGATGCCTGCCCCTGATCGAAGCCCCTGAAGCCCACGCGCTGGATCATCAGCGAAATGAATTCGGTCGACGCCCCCGGCCCACCGCGCGTCAGCGTGAACACCATGTCGAAAAGCTTCAGCGTATCGGCAGTGCGCAGGATCAGCACCGCCGTCAGACCCGGCAGCAGGAAAGGCAGTTGCACGTATCGCAGGATTGTCCACCAGCTTTTCGTCTCAAGCCGCGCGGCTTCTTCCACTTCGCCCGGCACCATGGTCAGCCCCGCCAGCAGCACCAACGCGACGAAAGGGGTCCATTGCCACACATCCCAGAAGATGATCATGGCAAAGGCATTCTCGGGGTCGCCGATCCAGTTGATATCGGCCCCACCGAGCAACTGGTTCACCACACCGAATTTCTGGTTGAACATCACCTGCCCCAGAAGCCCGACCACTGCGTAGGTCGTGGCCATCGGCAGAACAAGGCTCAGCCGCGCGAGGGTTTTGAGAAGGGTCAAGCCGGGCTTGTGGAGGACCAGCGCTATGCCCAGTCCCAGCGCCAGTTGCAAAGGCAGTGCGGTGCCCAAGAGGAAGAAAGTGCGACCCATCGCCTGCCAGAAGGATTCGTCCGTCAGAACTGTCGCGTAATTCTCAAGCCCGATGAATTCGACACGCTTGAGTTTTGTCAGATTGAAAAAATGCAGCGACGTCCAGACTGCGTAGATCAGTGGCGCAATCCCTACGATCGCAAGCCCGAAAACCGCCGGACCTATAAAGCTCAGAATGGTGCGCCGGGAAACCTGGCCGCGCATGCGATATCCTCCCCCGTTATTCGTTTTGAAGGTGGCGCGCCAAGCGCCACCTTCTTTTATTGCCCGTGGGCATTTATTGCGCGAGCGGCTTGTCGCCCGAGTAGTACCCGGCGCTCTCCAGGACTTCTTCCATGCGGGTGCCGATTTCCTGAGCACCTTCCTCGGTCGTGACCTCGCCGAGCATCATCTTGGTGCCCCACTCCTGCACGATCTCGGTGATTTCAGGCCATTCGGCAAAGCGCGGACGGAACTCCGGCACGCCGTCCTGCCAGCTTTCGACCAGCGCAGGCACGAACTTATAGGTCTTTGCCAGCTCTTCCGGGTTTGCATAAGCGGACTGACGCGCGGGCACGCCGCCACGCTCCAGGTATTCCCCGGCATTGGCCTTGGATGTCGCCCACTGGATAAAGAGCCAGGCTGCCGCTTTTTCGTCGTCATCCGCCTGATCGGCCACCGCGAGGGAGAAACCGCCCAGCGCAGGCTTGCGGCCCGCCGGACCTTTCGGCTCGGGCGCGATTTCCACGCAATCCGCGACGGCGGAGGTGTCCGGCGACACCACCGACGAATAGAACGCCGACCATTCGGTGATCATTGCCACGTCGCCTTGCGCAAAGGCGTTCACCGTTTCCGCATGGTCGTAAGCAACGATGCCGTCAGGCATGTACTGCATCAGGTCCTGACGGAACTTGAGGCCAGCTTGCGATTCCGGGGAATTGAGGTTGGATTTGAAATTCTCGTCGAGGAAAGAGCCACCAAATGGCCAGAGCACACGGGCAAAACTGTCTGCCGACTGCGTTTCATTCCGCTTGGACTGCAGCGCAAAGGCGTATTTGCCATCCTTGGTCAGCGCCGGGCCATAAGTATCCTTCAGCTCGGCCCATGTCTCGGGCGGGCCGTCAAAGCCGGCGTCTTCCAACATGCAGCGGTTGTAGAACATCAGGCCGGAATAGTTGTCGAACGGCAGGCCGTAAATGGTGTCGTTCCAGCCGCCAAACGCGTTCAGGACGAGCGGGAAGAAATCATCCATGTCGAGATCCGGATCGATGATGTCCGGATAGTCGGCCATGATCTTGTCGACCGGAACGATCCAGTCGTTCTCGGCAAAGTTGCCAATCCACACAAGGTCGATCAGCGCGATATCGAGATCACCACCTGCCACGAAGTCACGCACCTGCTCCCCGAGTGCGTTCTCATAAGGGTGCTTGATGATATTGACCTTGATGCCTGTTTCTTCCTCGAACGCAGGCAGCATTGCCTCAACGGCTTCGTAGCCCGGGCGCAGCAGGAACACCACATCAACGGTCGTCCCGGCATAGGGCGCCGCTGCCTCTTTGAGGCTCCATTCGTGTTTTTCCGCGAAAGCGCCTGTTGCGAGCGCACTGGCCACGGCGGCGGTGCATAGCAAATTTCTGGTCTTCATTGGATCCCTCCCGTTAGAACCTGTTAATTGCCGTTTACAACATTTGTAACGATCACCATATAAAAGTATTGATTTTTTCCGATTGTCAATACAAAAGTATGTACGATAATACATAAGAGCGCCTCATGGACGCATCGATGAAAGGACCGGACAATGGCGGCAATCGAAATCACGGGACTCAACAAGTTTTATGGCGACATGCAGGCCTTGTTCGACGTGAGCCTCGACATCCAGGATGGTGAGTTCGTCGTTTTCGTCGGCCCTTCGGGCTGCGGCAAGTCCACGCTGCTGCGCACGCTGGCCGGCCTTGAGGGTATCGATTCCGGTACCGTTGCAATTGCCGGCAAGGACGTGACAAAGGCCGAGCCAGCAGACCGCGACATCTCGATGGTGTTTCAGTCCTACGCGCTTTACCCGCACATGAGCGTGCGCGAAAACATGGACTTCGGCATGAAGGTCAACGGCTTCGAGCCCGGCCTCAGGCAAGAACGTATCGCGGAAGCGGCCCGGATTCTGCAGCTTGAGGACTACCTTGACCGCAAACCGGGCCAGCTGTCCGGCGGCCAACGCCAGCGCGTCGCCATCGGTCGCGCCATCGTCAAGAACCCCAGCGTCTTTTTGTTCGACGAGCCTCTTTCAAACCTGGACGCCAAATTACGAGTGCAGATGCGGGTCGAACTGGAAGACCTGCATAAGCAGCTTGGCGCCACGATGATCTACGTCACACACGACCAGGTCGAGGCGATGACCATGGCCGACAAGATCGTGGTCCTGAATGCCGGTCGCGTGGAACAGGTGGGTTCGCCCATGGAACTTTATCACAAACCGGTCTCCCGTTTCGTGGCAGAATTCATCGGGTCCCCCGCTATGAACGTCTTTGACAAATCCTGTGCATCGGGTCTCGACCTGAAGGAGGGAACTGCATTCATCGGCTGCCGTCCGGAACACTTTTCTCTCGGCACAACGGGAAGCGGCAACGTCGATGCAACCGTCAAGGTAAAGGAACGCCTTGGCGGCGAATCCCTGCTCTATCTTCGCGCAAACGACGGCACCGACCTTGTTGCGCGGGTCGGTGGCGATGACGAAACTGAAGTCGGCACCGAAGTCAGCCTCGCGATCCCGCCTGGACGCTTGCACCAATTCAATGCCGAAGGCAAAGCGGTGTAACACCCAACCTTGTGCCATGGCGATAGAGCAACCAGAAAAAAACCCATCGCAGGCAATCTTGCCCGGTCTGAAACATGATCCTGAGTTGGTCATTTTCGACTTCGACGGGGTAATTGCGGACAGCGAGGCAATCTCCCTTTCATCACTGCGTCACACCTTCGAGAGTTTCGGCATCACCATCAGCCTGAACGAGGTGCGCGACCGGTTTCTGGGGGTTTCCCTCGCGAAGATCGCGCAGACCATGAACGACCTCGGGCGGCCAGACGATACGGAAGGCTTCAAGCGCGCTTGGGAAAGAAATCTGTTTGAACGGTTCCGCCGGGAACTGGAGCCGGTCACCGGGATAGAGCACCTGCTCGATCGGCTCTCCTCGAGAGGTATTCGCTTTTGCATTGCCTCCAGCGGTACGTTTGAACGGATAGGCGTCGCGCTGGACGCCATCGGGCTGACCGGGAAATTCGAGCATGTCTACAGCGCCGAACTGGTCAAAAAGGGTAAGCCTGCGCCTGATCTGTTCCTCCATGCGGCGGCGCATATGGGCGCTACGCCGGATCGCTGCCTGGTGGTGGAAGATTCGCTCTTTGGTATCCAGGCCGCGAAACGCGCCGGCATGACCTGCATCGGGTTTCTTGGGGGCGCGCATCTGGCCGATTGCCGCACGGACCACCAGCGTCAACTTCTTGAGGCGGGCGCTGACGGCATCGTGACGCGGCACGGGGATATACTGGGCGGCACGCCGGGCCAACGTCTGCCCTGACCGAGCAAAGGCCGAGGCCTTCCGATCAGCAGCGACACCCATGCACCTCGAAGGCTTTTTCAGCGGCTAATCCTGTTCCCCCCGGTCCGGCGCGGTGGACGTTCCTCCTGCCACAGCATCCCGGTCAGCCTTCAACTCGTCCTCATCCGCAGCAAAGGCGGCCGTTTCCGGGGTGGACATGCGCGCGAGCGGCGCCGGCTGGAAACTGCCCTTGTTTTCCTGAGCGACCGCAGGCGCGGAACGCACCCGGAATATTGCGAATGCGATCAGCAGGACATGCGCAGCACCCGTAACAAGAAAAAGGCTCTCGGGCCCGGCATTGCTCATGGCCAAACCGGCAACCGTCGGGCCAACGATGGAACCCAGCCCAAAGACAAGCAGCAGCCCGCCACTGACCTGAATGAAGGTTCCCGGCGCCGCGTGGTCATTGGCATGCGCCACGATGACCGGATACATCGAGAACACGGCAGCACCGAACACACCTGCCAGCGCCATGACGATGATCGGCGCGGAAAAGCCCCCCAGTACGAAAAGCAGATCGGCAACCAGCGCCAGAACCGAGACGCCGATCAGAACCACCCTCCGGTCGTACTTGTCCGACGCTATGCCGACGGGGATCTGCATGGCAGCCCCTGCGAGGATCGGCACACTGGCAAAAATGGCGATATCGCCCAGCGACAACCCTGTGCGGGCAGCGTAAACTGCCGCCAGTGTGCCAAAGGCCGCATTCGAGACACCGACCATCAACACCGAGAAAACCGCGATTGGCGAATTGCGCCACAGACCGCGCAGGTTGAGAGAAACCGACGTCAGGGGTTTGGGGGTCGTGGTGGCCGAAATCGCGGTCGGAAGCAGCGCCAGGCAATAGACCATGGCGGCCAGCACGAAAAAGAAATAGCCGTTTGCGTCCCCGGTGGTCAGCACCATCTGCCCCGCGGTTGTCGCCGCGAGATTGACCATTGAATAAATTCCGAAGATGCGCCCACGAGAGGCCTTGTCCGCGCGTTCGTTCAGCCAACTCTCCACGATCATGGCAGCCCCTGCAAAACAGAAACCAGACAACGCCCGCACCGGAATCCAGACCCATGGCAGGATCAGCACCAGCGACAGCAGAACGGCGATGGCGGCGATAGCGCACATGGCGCCGAAGGCACGGATATGACCGACTCTGGCGACGAGCGCCGGCGTGCGCACACAGCCCAGCACGTACCCAAGGGCCCAGCCCGTTCCCAGCAGCCCGAGCGAGGTCGCCGAGAAGCCTTCGGCTTCGCCACGTACCGGCAGGATCAGACTGTTGACGCCCCCCGCAAACAGCAGGAACGCGGACCCCAACAGCAGCGCGGCAAGTGGCAAAAGAC
>JBFFFS010000097.1:0-9434 GCA_041557855.1 Roseobacter sp.
ATGCGCCTTACGCGGCCAGCAGGCTGGCGGGCGAGGAGATGGACGAGGCGCGCACGCGCCTCTCGGCACTGCTTGGGGTGGATCAGGACGAGCTGAGCTTTGGGCCTTCGACCACGCAGAACACCTACGTGCTGGCGCAGGCCTTCGCCGAGTTCCTGCATCCGGGCGAGGCGATCGTCGTCACCAATCAGGACCACGAGGCCAACACCGGCCCGTGGCGGCGGCTGGCGGCACGGGGGATCGAAATCCGGGAATGGCGGATTGATCCGCAGACTGGCCATCTGTGCCCGGACGCGCTGGAGGAGCTGCTCGACGAGAGCGTGCGCCTGGTTTGTTTTCCGCACTGCTCGAACGTGGTCGGCGAGGTCAACCCTGTCACCGAGATTACCGCGCTGGCCCATGCGGCAGGCGCTTTCACCTGTGTCGATGGCGTGTCCTATGCACCGCATGGCTTCGTGGATGTCGGCAATCTCGGCTGCGATATCTACCTTTTCTCCAGTTACAAGACCTACGGCCCTCACCAGGGCATCATGGTGATGCGGCGCGCACTGGCGCAGCTGCTGCCGAACCAGGGCCATGTCTTCAACGGCGACCGGCTTTACAAACGCTTTACTCCGGCGGGCGAAGATCATGCGCAGATCGCGGCCTGCGCGGGCATGGTCGATTACATCGACGCGCTTTATGAGCATCATTTCACCGAAGAGGCCAAGCCCAGAAAGCGGGCGGTGGCGGTGCACGATCTTATGCGCGCCCATGAAGAGCGGCTGCTGCAGCCTTTGCTCGATGCGGTCAAGGACCGCAATGCGGTGCGGCTGATCGGGCCCGGCGTGGCGCAGGGACGCGCGCCGACGGTGGCGCTGGCGCTGGCGCGGCCGGGCGAGGAGGTGGCTGCCGAACTGGCCGGGCACGGGATCATGGCCGAGGGCGGCGACTTCTATGCAGGTCGCGTTCTGACCGCCATGGGGGTGCCGGAGGAGACCGGCGTACTGCGCCTGAGCTTTACCCATTACACCAGCGCCGAAGAAATTGACCGCGCTATTTCCGCACTAGATGCCGTTCTCTAGCGTTGCTTTCGTGATCCAGCCGGCCCGGCGGCGCGTATCTGTAGGCAAAGATCAAGCAAAGGGGTGAATGTGAGCAGCTCACCGATATTGGTGTGGTTTCGTCGTGACTTGCGACTGAGCGATCACCCGGGCCTGCATGCGGCGGCCTCGACGGGGCGACCGGTGATCCCGGTGTTCATCAAGCACGATCAGGTGGAGGCGCTGGGGGCCGCGCCGAAATGGCGGTTGGGCCTTGGCGTGGAGCATTTCGACGGTGTGCTGCGCGAGAAAGGCAGCCGTCTGATTTTTCGCAGCGGCGACGCGCTTGAGGCCTTGCAGGCGCTGGTGCGCGAGACCGGGGCGGGAGCGGTCTATTGGACGCGGCTGTACGATCCGAAGGCCACCACGCGGGACAGCCGGGTCAAGTCGGCGCTGAAAGAGGCCGGTGTCGAGGCGAAATCCTTTGGCGGCCACCTGATGTTCGAACCCTGGACCGTCGAGACAAAGACTGGCGGTTATTACAAGGTTTACACGCCGTTCTGGAACATGGTGAAAGGGCGCGACGTAGAGACGCCGCTGCCGTCGCCATCCTCGCTTGCGGCCCCGGACCAGTGGCCCGAGAGCGAGGCGCTCAAGGCATGGGAGTTAGGCGCGGCGATGAAGCGAGGCGCTGCGGTCGTGCGGCCCTACGTGCGCCTTGGCGAGGCGGCGGCGCAGGCGAGGCTGGGCGGTTTCATCTCCGGCATCGTCGAGAAATACGACACCACCCGTGATCTGCCGGCCGTGGACGGAACCTCGGGGCTGTCCGAGAACCTCAGCCTTGGTGAGATCAGCCCCCATCAGTGTTGGCATGCGGGGATGCGCGCGCGGCACGAGGGCAAAGCCGGGGCAGAGACCTTCCTCAAGGAACTGGTCTGGCGCGAGTTCGCGTATCATCTGATGCATCACACGCCGCGCTTGCTGGACAGCAACTGGAAAGAGGACTGGGACGCCTTTCCGTGGAACACCGACGAGCGCCGCAGCGAAGTGCAGCGCTGGAAGCAGGGGCGCACCGGTATTCAGTTCGTCGACGCGGCGATGCGCGAGATGTATGTGACTGGCCGGATGCACAACCGGGGCCGGATGATCGTGGCCAGCTACCTGACCAAGCACCTGCTGAGCCATTGGAAAATCGGCCTGCGCTGGTTCGAGGATTGTCTGATCGACTGGGACCCGGCCAGCAACGCGATGGGGTGGCAGTGGTCGGCAGGTTCCGGCCCGGATGCGACGCCCTATTTCCGGGTGTTCAACCCGGTCACGCAGCTGGACAAATTCGACCGCGACCGTGCCTATGTCAAACGCTGGATCGCCGAAGGGCGCAAAAACCCTACCGAGACGGCTCTGTCTTATTTCGACGCGATCCCCGCAAGCTGGAACATGTCGCCCGATGATCCTTACCCCGAACCGGTGGTCGCCGCTGACAAAGGACGTCAGGTTGCCTTGGATGCTTACGAGAACCGGGGCTTCTGAAGCCTTGATCGACCTTGCACCGTTGCCCTAGAAATAATGCACTGACCCATAAGAAGAAAAGAGCCAACAGCCCATGATACTCACCACCACCGATGGTCAGACGAACCTGCCGCGTTACTTTTCCCGCGTGTTTGCGATGTCGCAGGAGATGAACAACGGGCGGGTGGATTTCATCCTGCCGGACGGGCGGCACTTCCGCGCCGAAGGGCGCAATCCGGGCCCCGTGGCGGAGTTGCATTTGCACAATGACGACCTGTTCGCACGGCTGATCCGCGAAGGCGATCTGGGCTTTTGCGATGCCTATCTGGACGGCTGGTGGTCGACGCCGGACCTGCAGGCCTTCATGGACCTCGTGCATTCGGACAATGAAGACATCTACGACGGTTTCCCCGGCATGGCGCTGCTGCGTAACTATGAAAAGCTGCGTTTCTGGATGCAGCGCAACAACCGCGTGCAGGCGCGCCGCAACATCAGCCATCACTACGATCTGGGCAATGATTTCTACGGTCTGTGGCTTGATGACACGATGACCTATTCCTCGGCGCTGTTCGAGACGGGGCAGGAAAGCCTCGAAGCCGCCCAGATCGCGAAATACCGCCAGATGGTTGACGAGATCGGCGCTCAGCCCGGCGATCATATCCTCGAGATCGGCTGCGGTTGGGGCGGTTTTGCCGAATATGCAGCCAAGGAACGCGGCCTCAAGGTCACGGGGCTGACGATCAGCGAAGAGCAGTTCCGCTATGCGCAGGAGCGTATCGCGAAGGCGGGACTGAGCGACAAGGTGACCTTCAAGCTGCAGGATTACCGGGACGAGACGGGCACCTATGACGGCATCGCTAGCATCGAAATGTTCGAGGCGGTGGGTGAGAAATACTGGCCCGTCTATTTCAATACGGTACGCGAGCGGCTCAAACCCGGAAAGACGGCGACCTTCCAGATCATCACGGTCGCCGACCGCCGCTGGCACGTGTACAAGCGCGGGGTCGATTTCATCCAGAAATACATCTTTCCGGGGGGCATGCTGCCCAGTCCCTCGGCGCTGCGGGCGCAGATCACGCGTGCGGGCCTTGGGATCGTCAATTCCATTGAATTCGGCCAAAGCTATTCGATTACCCTTCGGCGCTGGCATGAAACCTTCAACGCGCAATGGGATCAGGTCGCCGAGCTTGGCTTTGACGAGCGTTTCCGGCGGATGTGGAACTTCTACCTCACCTCCTGTGCCTCGACCTTTGAGAGCACCAATTGCGACGTCACGCAGATCACGGTCAAACGTCCGGTTTGAGGTTAATTTCCTCTAAAATGCCGCAAATCCTCCAAGATTGTGTCACGACCCGCCGGTAATCCTACGGCCCGTCGGAGTATAAAAGCAGCACAGTCTCCGGCGATTGAGCAGGGTTCGCGAGGATTTGTCATGCCTGACGCAGCAAAACTGATGGCCGCATTCTTCATCGGCATCATCGCCTATATCGTATCTTTTCAGATTATGCCGCTGATGCCGGAAAGCACGGATTTCGGCTACTTCGTCTATGTAAACACGGCGCTGGGCATTGCCACGGGCTGGGTGGTGATGGGCAAACGTGCCGGGCGCGGCGTGACGGCGGCGATCAACAACGGGCTGGGCGGTGCGATGATGCTGGTCCTGTGGGGGCTGTTCATCCATGCGTGCTACCAGATGTTCGATCGCGCGATGGACAACTGGTACAACGGGTTTTTCGCGGCGATCGCGGCGATTTTCCAGTTCATGGCAGAATATGCGCTGATCCTGGTTGATACACAGATTCTTCTGGTCCTCGCGGCGGGCGGCATCTTAGCGGGGCTTGCGACCGAATACGCTTGGCGCACCTGGCGTTAACCGCTAACACGCGGTCATGACACCGCTTTTCCTTTTTGGCACATTACGGCACCGCCCCCTTCTGGAGGCGGTGATCGGTGCGACCGATCATCTGACCTTTACGCCTGCGCATCTTGACGGGCACCGTTGCTGCGCCGTGGCAGAGGGTCCGTTCCCTCTGATCGAGGCGCGGCCCGGCCACAGTGCCGAGGGACTGCTGGTCTCCGGGCTGCGTCCGGAAGACCGGGACAGGCTCGATTATTACGAAAGCGCCTTCGACTACAGTCTGCGCGAGGTGACGTTGCGGGACGGGACGCGCGCCGTAATTTATTTTCCAGCGCCTGCCGCCTGGACACCCGAGGGCGATTGGCCCTTTGACGACTGGATCCGCGACTGGGCCGCGCTGAGCGTGCTCGCCGCGCAGGAGGTGATGAGTTATGAGGGCCAGAAGACCCCGGAGCAGATCGCCGTCATGTTTCCGATGATCCGGGCCCGTGCATGGTCGCGGATCAATGCCGCGCAAAGTCGCCACGGTGCGCTGACCATGTCGGGCGAGGTCGATGTAAACGACCGCCGCCGCGCCTACGCCAACTACTTTGCGCTGGACGAATACCGCCTGCGCCATGCCCTTTTTGACGGCAGCATGACGCCCGAGGTGCTTAGGGCGGTTTTTCTGGCGCCAGATGCCACGCTGGTGCTGCCTTATGATCCGCAGCGCGACCGGGTGCTGCTTGTAGAGCAGATGCGCATGGGGCCACTGGCGCGCGGCGACCTGACCGTCTGGCAGCTTGAACCCATTGCCGGACGCCTCGATCCCGGCGAGGCGCCGCAGGATGCTGCACGGCGCGAGGCGATGGAGGAAGCGGGGCTGAAACTGGGCGATGTCATCCCGGTGGCCGAGACCTATTGCTCGCCGGGCAATTCGACCGAATTCTATTACATCTACGTGGGTCTCGCGGACCTGCCGGATGATGTGACAGGCGTCGGCGGAGTCGAGGATGAGCATGAAGACATCCGCTCCCATGTGCTCAGCTTCGATCGGTTGATGGAGATGAGTGACAATCTCGATTTCGACAATGCGCCGCTGGTGATGGCTTCCTATTGGCTGGCGCGCCACCGCGCACGGCTGCGTGCCGGGGCCGGGGTGTCCGATTGACGCGCAAGAGCTTGCGCGCTTCGTCCGCAATGGCTTGAGGTCGCCCTGCAGCACCGATAGACCTGTGGCAGTCGGTTTATGAGAAGGGGCGAAGCCATGCGGATCGCAAAAGACTTGGAACAGGCGATTGGGTACACGCCACTCATCAGGCTGAAGGCCGCGAGTGAGGCTACGGGTTGCGAGATACTCGGCAAGGCCGAATTCATGAACCCCGGTCAGTCCGTCAAGGACCGCGCTGCGCTTTTCATCATAAAGGACGCGGTGGAGAAAGGTTTGCTCAGGCCCGGCGGCACCATCGTCGAGGGCACGGCGGGCAATACAGGCATCGGCCTGGCGCTGGTTGGCGCGTCGATGGGCTTTCGGACCGTGATCGTGATTCCCGAGACGCAGAGCCAGGAAAAAAAGGACATGATCCGGCTGGCGGGCGCAGAGCTGATCCAGGTGCCGGCGGTGCCTTATGCAAACCCCAACAACTACGTGAAATATTCCGGACGTCTGGCGGAGCGGCTCAACCATTCTGATCCAAATGGCGCCATCTGGGCGAACCAGTTCGACAACGTGGCCAACCGTCAGGCGCATGTCGAGACCACCGGCCCGGAAATCTGGGAGCAGACAGACGGCAAGGTGGACGGCTTCATCTGTGCAGTCGGGTCAGGCGGGACGCTGGCTGGCGTCGCCGAGGCCCTGCAACCGCGCGGCGTGAAGATGGGACTGGCGGATCCCGAGGGCTCGGGGCTTTACAAGCTCTACACCGGGCAGGAAGCAGGCGGCAATTCGATCACCGAAGGGATTGGGCAGGGCCGCATCACAGCGAACCTCGAAGGCTTCATACCTGACGTCTGCTACAAAATTCCCGACAGTGAGGCGCTGCCGGTTGTTTTCGATCTGTTGGAACACGAAGGCCTTTGCCTTGGCGGCTCGTCTGGTATCAACGTGGCGGGGGCGATGCGGCTGGCGCGCGAGATGGGACCGGGGCACACGATTGTGACGATCCTTTGCGACTACGGCACGCGCTACCAGTCGAAACTCTTCAACCCCGAGTTTCTGCGTGAGAAAGGGCTGCCGACGCCGCCTTGGATGACGCAGCCGCCGCAGAGCATCCCGGGCGTTTTCGAAGACGCATGAGACTGTTTTCGCGCATTCTCGCGGCGCTTGTTCTTTGTGTCTGGACCGCCGTGGCTCTGGCGCAGTCTGCCGCTGAAACAACACCAGATTATGGTGCTTGGGAAGAGCTTGCCGCTGTTGCCGAAAGGACGGTGGATACGCGATCGGCAGATAACGACAGGCTGGAGGTCCTGCGTGAAAGTCTCACGGAATACCGTGCGCAGTTTGCCGATGCGCGCTCGCTGAACGCGCCGCGCATCGCGTCGCTCAAGGATCAGATCGAAGCACTCGGACCGGAGCCAGAAACCGGGACGGAGCCCCGGGAGGTGGCAGAGCGGCGCGATCAGCTCAATGCGCAGCTGCAATCGCTTCAAGCGCCGGTGCAGGTCGCCGAAGAGGCCTTTTTGCGCGCCGATGGTCTTGTGGGCGAAATCGATGCGATCATCCGCGAACGGCAGGCGCGGCGGCTGTTGTCGTTGGGGCCATCACCGCTGAACCCGGTGCATTGGCCAAATGCGGTGATGGATGTGGGCAAGATCCTGCTGGATCTGCTCGAGGATACGAAAGACGTCAGCGACCCGGACGTACGAGAGGGTTTGAGCGGAACGGCGCCGCTGATCCTGTTGATGACGGCGGCGGGGGTGCTGTTCATCGTCCGGGGGCGTCGCTGGGCCGGGCTGGCTTTGTCCTACCTGCGCCGATGGGGCGGGCGGGGCACTGGCGTTTGGCGTTTTCTGGTCTCCCTGTTCCGCATCATCCTGCCGCTCACTGGGGTGCTGCTCTTGACCAACGCAGCACGGGCCACCGGGCTGACTGGAGACCGGATCGCACAGGTATTGGAAGCCATTCCGCTCTGGGGTGCGTTCCTCTTCGGGTTTCGCTGGCTGGCTGAGCGGTTGTTTTCGCGCGACGCGGACGATGCGCTGATCAGACTGAGCGACGAGGCGCGGAGGCAGGCGCGCTTTTACATGCTGATCGTGTCTTTCATGCTGGTTACGCGCGGCGCCATCGAGTTGTTGCTGAGCTTTGAGGCTGTCGATGCGGCGACCGAGGCGGTGCTTGCCTTCCCGGCGGTGGTGGTAATGGGGCTGGCGCTTGCGGGCATCGGCGCGTTGTTGCGGAATTACCGCGTGGAAGGTGACGAGGACGGCGACGAGCCGACGCGCGGCGCCGGTCTGGCGCGGGTGCTGCGGTTTGCCGGAAATGGCATGATCGCGGTCGCGGTTGTCAGTCCGGGCATGGCGGCGATCGGCTACGCAGAGGCGGGCAATGCGATCCTCTATCCTACCATCATCAGCCTGTCGCTGATGGCGCTTGTGTTGGCGCTGCAGCGTTTTTTCGCGGATGTCTATATCCTTATTACCCGGCAGGGGGGCGAGGGACGCGATGCGCTGATCCCGGCGCTTGCGGGCTTTGTGCTGGTGCTTCTCTCGCTGCCATTCCATGCGCTGATCTGGGGCGCGCGGGTTGCTGATCTGACCGAGCTTTGGGCGATCTTCAACCGCGGTTTCGCGATCGGCGACACCCGGATATCGCCCTCGGATTTCATCACCTTCGCGGTCATTTTCGGGCTGGGTTTCGCCTTGACGAGGCTGCTGCAAAGCACATTGCGTATAAATGTTCTGCCGAAAACGCGCATCGACATCGGAGGGCAGAACGCACTTGTCTCGGGCCTGGGGTACGTGGGCATCTTTCTCTCGGCGGTGCTGGCGATCACCGGGGCAGGGATTGACCTCTCTTCTTTCGCCATTGTCGCGGGTGCGTTGTCCGTCGGCATCGGTTTCGGGTTGCGCACGATCGTGGAGAACTTCGTCTCCGGAATTATCCTGCTGATCGGGCGGCCGATTTCTGAGGGGGACTGGATCGAGGTGGGTGGACGCATGGGGTATGTGCGCGATATCTCGGTGCGCTCCACCAGGATCGAAACTTTCGACCGCACCGACGTGATCGTGCCCAACGCCGATCTGGTCACGGGCACGGTAACCAATTACACGCGCGGCAGTACCGTCGGCCGGCTGACGGTCAGTGTCGGTGTGGCCTATGGGACGGATACCCGCAAGGTGGACAAGATCCTGCACGAGATCGCTCTGGATCAACCCTTGGTGCTTGCAAAGCCCGAACCTAGCGTGATCTTCGCTAATTTCGGCGCCGATGCGCTGGAATTTGAAATCCGTATGTTCCTGCGTGACGTGAACTGGATCATGAATGTCAAAAGCGACGTCAACCACGCGATCGCGGAACGCTTCGCTGAAGAGGGGATCGAGGTGCCCTTTGCACAGCGCGATATCTGGCTGCGCAACCCCGAGACGCTGCGCGCTGAGGCGGCTCCCGCGCGCCAGGCGGTTGAAGAAAACGGGGTGCCAGCCCCCTCTGATAAGAAGGATCCCGACGCATGATCACCCGGCCCCTGTTTCGTGACGATGCCTATGCGCAGTCGGCAACCGCACAAGTGCTGGAGGTGACGGAGGAGGGGGGCGTGATCCCCGATGCCTCGGTCTTTTACCCCACCGGCGGCGGGCAGCCCGGTGACAGCGGTATGCTGCGCTGGGACGGCGGCGAGGCGCGGATCGCCACCACGGTCAAAGGCCCGGACGACAGCATCGTGCTGGTGCCAGCCGAGGGGTCCGCACTGCCGCAGATCGGGGCGCGGGTGACGATGACGCTGGACTGGGTGCGCCGCTACAGCCTGATGCGGGTCCACACTGCGCTGCATCTTCTGTCGGTGGCCATTCCTTTTGGCGTCACCGGCGGGTCGATCAGCGAAGGCAAGGGGCGGCTGGATTTCGACATG
>JBFFFS010000098.1:0-9296 GCA_041557855.1 Roseobacter sp.
GCAGAGCGCGGCAGATTTCGTTCTAATAAATAGAACGCATCATTGCAATATATGAATTTTTGTTAAAGAACTTGCATACCTATGTTCCGCCAAGTCAAATTCTTGGAGAACTGCAATGGTGCCCCCCGTCTCGTTATCCTTTATTGCGCCGCTGGTATTGCTGGCTGTCGCGCTCTTCGCTCTGCCCAGTCCCGGGCGCCGTCCAGGCAACCTCCCGCTGTGGTCCGAATATGGTGCTCTGGCCGCGCTGACGCTGAGCGCTGGCGGGTTGCTGCAATTTTTCGTCTCCGGTCCGATGAGCCTCTCAGTCGGGGAGGGTGCGATGAAGCTGGCGCTGCGCGCGGATGCCGTCAGCCTGACGCTCGCGCTTCTTGTCGGTTTCATTGGTTGGATCGTGATGCGTTACAGCCGGACATATCTGGACGGAGAAGCGCGCGAGGGAGCATTCCACGGCCTGATGCTGGCGACGTTGGCGATGGTCCTGATCTTCGTGCAGTCGGCGAGCCTGGCGATGCTGGTGATCGCATCCGCAAGTGTAGGGCTCTGGCTCAGGCAGTTGTTGCTTTTCTATGCGGAGCGGCAGGAGGCCCGGCGTGCGGCAACCAAATTCGCGCTCGTCTGGCATGGTGGTGATCTTGCGCTGATCGTCGCGGCGGGTCTTCTTTTTAGGGCTTATGGAACGGCGGAGATCGATGCGCTGGTTGCAGCGGCCTCCGAAGCGGGTCTGACGGTAGGGGCCAATATCGCGTTGGCGCTTCTTGTGGTCGCCGCCTGTTTCAAGACAGCCGCCTTTCCGCTGCATGGCTGGCTGACAGAGGTGATGGAAGCTCCGACGCCGGTGTCGGCACTGCTGCATGCCGGGATTATCAACTCGGGGGGCGTACTGCTCATTACGGTCGCGGGGCTTGTTCAGCTTGGGCCGGGCGCCATGGCGGCGCTGGTAATCCTTGGCGGGTTCACGGCGCTGTTCGGGGCAGCGGTGATGCTGACCCAGAGCGCGGTCAAGACCGCACTGGCGTGGTCTACTGTATCTCAGATGGGCTTTATGCTCTTGCAATGCGGACTGGGCCTCTGGCCCTTGGCGTTGCTGCACATCGTCGCGCACTCGCTCTACAAGGCTCATGCCTTCCTGTCTTCAGGTGGCGCGGTGCAGGCGGTCGCGGTCCTGAAACGCCCCGGTCCAGTGGCCGTGCCCAGCCTTGGTGCCGTACTGAAGTCCTTCGTCCTCGCCATCGTACTTTACGGCGTGATCGCGGGCCTCTTTACTACGGTATTCGGGGCAAAAAGTGCACAGGCGCTGGCGCTGGGAGGTATCCTGATATTTGGCGTCGCTTACCTTGTTGCACAGGGGCTCGCTGATATTGCGCCTGCGGAACTGACCCGACGCACGGTACTCGCGTCGCTTGCAACTGCGGTGTCCTACTTTGCTTTCCAGGCCGGGGCCGGAGCGATATGGGGGCCATATCTTCCAGCGGCTCCCGTGCCGGGACCTTTGGAATGGGCGCTGATCGTCCTTGCCGTTGCCTCTTTTGGCTTCGTCGCTTTCGCGCAGGCTCTCTTCCCGCTCTGGGCGCACCATCCGGCAACGGCCGGGCTGCGGGTGCATCTGGTGAACGGCTTATACCTTAACGCTCTTCTGGACCGCGCTATCGGCGGCTTCCGGGCAACCAAATCCAGCTGATACGATGGAGACTCAGATGTTCAAGACACCTTCGCAAATCGCACCCGCACGGCTGTCAGAGATTCTGAAAGTCGCCGAGGCAGCGGCACGTGCAATCCCTCCCGCCTTTCCGCTCGACGCGACGGTTGCCGTTAACCCGTTCCTTGGCCAGACCGGCGAGGACCTTGCCACGGCGTCAGCACGGCTGGCGCGCGTCGCGGGCATACGGCTGACGAGATCGGGCGAGGAATACGTCGCCGCGATACGCAAGGGCGAGATCGGCGACGCCGACCTGACCGATGCGCTTGCGGCTTCCACCGCAGCAGATAAACCGGCCGATATCGAAGCCTTGAAGGCTGCTGCCGAAGCAGGGGGGGAAGAGGTCGGTGCGCTTCCGACGATTGCCGATCTTGCGGCCGATGAAACGGGTACCGACTGGCCGTCGATCATCGAAAAGACCGTTGGCCTTTGGGCGGCAGGGCAGTTTGACAGGGGGCAGGCGCTGTGGTCGCCGACGCCCGGCACAGAGGCTTTCGCGGCATGGCGGGCCTGGGCCGTGAATGATCTGACCCCCGAGATCGCAGGACTGAAAGGCTTTTGCGCCCATGTCAGCGATGCGCCCGACACGGCAGAACGCGCGATCCTGCGCGCTGCAGATGCGCTCGGGCTAGATAATGTGGCTGCGGAAACGGCTTTCCACCGCTTGCTGATGGATATTGGCGGCTGGTCACAACATGCCCGCTGGCTTTTGTGGCAGGCGGAACTTGCGGGGGAAACCGACCGGACGCTTGTTGACCTTCTGGCGATCCGGCTGATCTGGGAAGAAGCGCTGCTGGCCCATGTGCCGCAGCTCAGGGAAACGTGGGACACTGTTGTCGCTGCCCATGCGGTCCCGCCCGTGCCGTCTGCGCATCAGGTGGTGCTGGCAATCCTGCAAGACGCATCCGACCGGGCGCACCAGCGGCGGCTGGCCCGGGATCTGGATGGGCGCGCGCCGTCCGGAAACAGGCCCGATCTGCAAGCGGCCTTTTGCATCGACGTGCGTTCCGAGGTTTTCCGGCGGGCTCTGGAAAGTATCAATCCGGGGATCGAGACCATTGGTTTTGCGGGTTTCTTCGGCCTGCCGGTGGCGCATCGGGCGCATGGGTCCGACGTGGTCGAAGCACATCTTCCCGTCCTGCTGAACCCGGGTATCGAAACGACGAGCCATGTCGAGGACGACAGCGAACAGGCCGTGCGCATTGCCGCGCGTACGACGCGGGTCTGGGGGCGCTTCCGGCAGGCGGCGGTGTCGTCATTCGCCTTCGTCGAGGCGGCGGGTCCACTCTATGCGGCAAAGCTTGTGCGCGACGCGCTGGGGCTGCCAAAGAAAACAGCCCATGCGGATCCGGTGCCGCGGGTCTTGGGCGGGTTGTCCGCGGCCGCCAAGGCGGATACCGCGAGCGCTGTTCTGAAGGCGATGAGCATGACAAAAGGTCATGGCAAGGTGGTGCTGTTGCTCGGTCATGCCGGTCATGTCACCAACAACCCCCACGAAAGCGCTTATCATTGCGGGGCCTGTGGGGGGCACACGGGGGAAGTCTCTGCGCGTCTTCTGGCGGTACTTCTGAATGATGCTGAAACGCGTTCCGGTCTGGCGGGGCGGGGGATGGCAATCCCCGAAGATACGGTGTTCGTAGCTGGTCTCCACGATACGACGACCGACGAGATCACACTTTTCGAGGATACGACCGTCACCGCTCAGGCAGATAACCTGCGTACGATTCGCGGATGGCTGAAGCAGGCGGGGCGGATCGCCCGGGCCGAGCGGGCGCCAAAACTGCCCGGGGCGCGGTTCGACACGGTGGCCGAACGGGCGCTCAACTGGGCCGAGGTGCGGCCGGAATGGGGGCTTGCCGGCTGTGCTGCCTTTATCGCCGGACCACGTGCCGCCACGGCGGGGAAGAACCTCGGCGGACGCGCCTTTCTGCACACCTATGACTGGCGGAACGACGAAGGCTTCGGCACGCTGGAGCTGATCCTGACAGCCCCCGTAGTCGTGGCCAGTTGGATCAGCCTGCAATACTATGGCTCCTCGGTTGCGCCGGAGGTTTTTGGCGGCGGCAACAAGCTGATCCATAACGTGGTCGGCGGGATCGGTGTCATCGAGGGAAACAGTGGCCGTCTGCGCCCTGGTCTGCCATGGCAGGCGGTTCATGACGGTCGGACCCTCGTACACGAACCGCTGCGCCTGTCGGTGATGATCGAAGCACCGAGGGCAGCGATCCTCGACGTGCTCAGACACCACCCCGAGGTGCGCGCGCTATTCGACAACGGTTGGCTGCATCTGTTCGCGCTGGAAAACGGCCAGGTAGATGCGCGCTACCGTCCCGGTCTCACCTGGGAGGACGAAAGGCCCCTGATCCGCGCCGCCTGAGCCAAGCCGGCGCGGAACGGTCGAGCAAGGCAGTTTGAATTGCGGCTTACAATCGTCCGTCGCGGTGTTATCCAAGCACCCAAAGGATATTATCTGGGAGAGAGCGGATGACCTATCTTGGGATCGATCTGGGCACCTCGGGTCTTCGGGCGCTGCTTGTGGATGCTCAGGGCGCACCGATCGGTGCGGCGGAACGCGCCTACGAGGCGCGGCACCCGCATAAAGGATGGTCGGAGCAGGACCCGGCGGATTGGGTCTCGGCACTGGAAAGCGTGGTGGAAGAACTCCGTGCCAACTACCCGGGGTTTGCCGATCTTAAAGGGATTGGCGTTGCGGGGCACATGCATGGTGCCACACTGCTGGACGGTGACGGCGAGGTACTGCGCCCTTGCATCCTCTGGAACGACACGCGATCGCATGAACAGGCGGCGCGACTGGATGCGACTGAAGGGGTGCGCGCGTTGTCTGGGAATATCGTATTCCCAGGCTTCACCGCGCCCAAGCTGGAATGGGTGCGTGAAAACGAACCGGACGTTTTCGACCGGGTCGCAAAGGTACTTTTGCCCGCGGCCTACCTCAATTTTTACCTGACCGGGGACGCGGTTGCGGACATGTCCGACAGCGCCGGAACATCATGGCTGGACGTCGGCAAGCGAGAGTGGTCGGATCACTTGCTGGAGGCTGGCCACATGCGCCGCGAACAGATGCCGCGCCTTGTCGAAGGGTCGGAGCCCGCGGGCCAACTGCGCGGTGATCTGGCCGCGTCGTGGGGACTGCGTGGACCGGTCGTCGTGGCCGGTGGAGCAGGTGACAACGCTGCGGCGGCGTGCGGCATCGGTGCGATGGATGAAGGACAGGGATTTGTCTCTCTGGGTACGTCCGGCGTTTTGCTTGCTGCCCGCGATGGCTATCGCCCTGCCCCCGAAACCGCTGTTCATACCTTTTGCCACGCTGTGCCCGACAGATGGTATCAGATGGGCGTTATGCTGGCCGCAACGGACAGTCTCAACTGGCTGTCGAAGATTGTCGGAAAACAGCCGTCCGAGCTGACCAAAGCCCTTGGCGACGATCTGAGCGCGCCAGGGACCGTTCGGTTCCTACCCTATCTGTCCGGGGAGCGTACGCCCCACAATGACGCCGAAATTCGTGGCTGTTTCACAGGCCTGGCCGCGGAAACCACGAAAGAGGATCTGACCCGCGCGGTCCTCGAAGGCGTGGCCTTCGGGCTGCGTGACAGTTTCGAGGCGCTGGCCTCGACAGGTGCGCGGATGGATCAGTTGATCGCGATCGGAGGCGGCAGCGCGTCGCGCTACTGGCTGCGCCTGATCGCTACGGTGCTTGGAACGCCGTTGCGGCGGCCGGCGGCCGGCGAGTTCGGTGCCGCTTTGGGCGCGGCGCGTCTGGGCATGATCGCAGCGACGGGTGACAACTACGATAGCATAATATCGACGCCCGATCTGCAGGACCAGATTGATCCGGAGGAGGATCAGATCAGTGCATTCGACGCTGCGTATCAGGCCTTCCGCGCGACTTACCCGGCCATCAAGGACGTGCAATAGGCCAAGCGGCCAGCGGCCTCCGCTGTCGTCAAAGGTTCTTTTCGATGGGGCCGGAAGTCACCTCTACGGTGACATGCCCCATGCCGGAGGTTTTCTGCAATCGCGCCTTGACGTTATGGCGTACTGTATCTGCCTCGGCACCCGGAGCCATCACGACCTCCAATGTTGCCATCGGGCGCTCCTGGGTGATCGACCATGCGTGCAGGTGATGCGCCCGTGCCACCCCGGGCACGTTTTGTTCGAGATCGGCAGCGACCCTTCGCGCGTCGAAACCGCGCGGCGCGCCTTCGAGCAGGATATGCCCGCTTTCCCGCACCACTGTCCAGGCTGAGCGCAGGATGAGCGCCGCGACCAGTACCGACAGGATCGGGTCGATGGGTGTCCAACCGGTCCAGATAATCACCAGCGAGGCCGCGATTGCCGCAACGGAGCCCAAAAGATCACCCATCACGTGCAGTGCGGCGGCACGCACATTCAGGTTGTCGCCCTCGGCACGCGTCAGCACCAGAAAGGCAAAGATATTCACCACCAGCCCGGCCACGGCGACCCAAAGCATCAGCCCACCCAGCACGTCGCCGGGCGCGAGGAGCCGCTGCACGGCCTCAACGCAAATCCATCCTGCAATGACAAAAAGGCTCAGCCCGTTGACGAAAGCTGCGAGCACCGAGAAGCGGTCGAAACCGAAGGTCCTTTTCCAGTCCGCGGGCCTGCGTGAGAGGCGAAAGGCGAGCCAGGCCAGCAGGAGAGAGGCAAAATCCGTGAGCATATGTCCGGCGTCGGCGAGCAGCGCGAGACTGCCAGAGAGAATACCGCCCACAACCTCGGCCACCATGAATCCGCCGGTAAGGAGGGCGGCAATGACAATCGCTCGTTCTTTCGAGCGACGCTCCTCCGGCGGTGCGTCCGGGGAGAGGGCCGGTCCATGTGAATGGCCGTCGTGATGATGGTGACCTTCTCCCATGTCAGACCTTCATCCGTTTGATGCGTGGAAATGATGTGCGTGGGATTTAGCGGACGTGGTCGCGATGGCCCCAGACGCCCCTCGCCGGTGAATGCGACAGCTCATCTCGAACATGGCCTCGGGTCGATTTGATCTTCTGTGCATGGCCATCGGTGGCGCGCCTCACTTGAAAGATGTCGCTACCTGTCAACTTTGGAAAATTAACAGGGTGATGCAGTCTTGGAAATGTCGCGTCGTGCCGCAGTATGATCGTACCGCCTTGGCGCCGGGTGGGCCTTTGCCTCTCGACGACGGCCTGTACTTGCCTGATCCTGTCGGGGCGGCTACCTTCCAAGTGCTCCCCGTGCCAGGTCGCAGCACGAAGCGAAAGGCTCCGTTATGATCCCCGATGTAATGTCCGGTGTTTACCTTATGCGCCATGGCGGTCCCGATGCACTGGAATGGCGCGAAGATATTCCCGTGCCGGTACCGGGGCCGGGCGAGGTGCTGGTCAAGGTGCTCGCGGCGGGCGTCAACAATACCGATATCAATACACGCGTCGGCTGGTATTCGCCGGAGGTCTCCGGGGCTACCGAAGACGTGGACGACGATGCTGGGGTCGAGGCTGGCGGCTGGGGCGGAGCGTTGGGTTTCCCGCGCATACAAGGGGGCGACATTTGCGGTCGTATCGTCGCTTTGGGCGAGGGTGTGAACGATATCGGGATCGGTGCGCGCGTTACCAGCCAGATCAATATTCCGAGACCGAGCCCGGAGGATCCTTTTGCTTTCGTCGCACTTGGCTCCGAACTTGATGGGGCGTTTGCCCAGTACTGCCTCCTGCGGGAAGATGAAATCTTCGATGTTTCCGCGTCGCCGCTTTCGGACGCGGAAATTGCCGCGATTCCCTGCGGTTTCGGAACTGCTCACAACCTGCTTACCCGTTCGGGCGTCAGCGAAGGACAGAAGGTGCTGGTGACGGGTGCCTCGGGCGTGGTTGGTCTGGCTGCCGTGCAACTCGCCGGGCTCGCGGGCGCGCGGGTGACGGGGATCGCGTCTGACAGCAAGGCCGATGCGGTGCGCGATGCGGGGGCTGAACAGGTGCTGTCGCGGACAGCGGCGCTTCCGGAGCACGCGTTCGACGTGGTTATCGATGTCGTCGCGGGTGACGTCTGGGCCGCACTGATCCGATCCCTGAAGTCAGGCGGCCACTATGCGGTATCCGGTGCAATTGCCGGGCCGATTATCCAGGCGGATCTGCGCGATATATATCTGCGCGACATCACAATCCACGGCTGCTCCTTCATGTCCCGGGCCGTGTTCTCGACCCTCATCGATCTCACGATCGCGGGGCGCATCAAGCCAACCATTGCGAAAACCTATCCTCTGCGCGAGATCGCTCAGGCCCAGGAAGATTTCCAAGCCAAGACTTTCGCGGGAAAGCTGATACTCATGCCCTGAAGCCCGGATCCGCGCCAATAAATCTTTCTGGCCACCCCTCCGACCGAAGGGCGAGCCTGCCCTTTCAATTCCTTGAACTCAGGTGTCCCGCTTGTCAGCGCGCGCAGTCACACGGAGACGGGTCTGATGAGCGTGTCGAGATAGTCCCGGGTTGGCTCGTCCCAATCCGACGCGTCTTCATCATGTGCGATTCTTGCGTGTAACTCCATGAGTTTCCAAAGTTCATCCTTGGTTTCTGCCACGATACTGGCCGGACAGGCTTCCATCCCTTCGCAATCCCTGCAGGCATATGAATATGCTTGTGTCATGCCGGTTCCCCCAATTTCATGCGGCGGAGAATAGCAGATTTTCCTGATTCACGCGATTGCGCCATCACAGATCGTCGTCTCGGGGCGCGCGCATGACGAAAGACCCGAGGGTATTTGGGGCGAAGGTAGCCGGATTATAAACCTGCCGCAACTTCTGAACTATTTCCTCGGGCTTGTGCCGCTTGTTCGCCATTCTTTGTCCTCCGTTCCCTAAACATAACGGTGGACCAATTCAGATGGGGAGGCTGACTGGCCCGAAGAAGAGTGTATCCGTTTAAAAAATCTAAAACTACATCCGCTTCGGAAATGCAGTCAGGCATGTATGTTGGGCTACAGTAATATCAGGATCATCTATTGCTAGAGTCAGAAAAGTGCGACCAAAGGCCATGCCGTAAAACGGTGTAAATCCAGCATAAGCCCCATTTTCGTTCTTGCCATCAACCTCGCCGCAAACGATCTCCGTGTCTGCATTTGTGACTTTGTAAACGTTCCGGATCACAACGCTGGAAGGATCAAGCAAATATTCAGCCACCGATTGCTCAACACTGTTCAAAAAATCTTCGTCGGTAACGTCCGTCCGGTTTTCACCTGAAAGGCTAGCCATGAATAAAAATGCCTCTTCCGGATCATTGGGCGCGTTATACGCATCTGCAAATTCCCTAAGACCGCGCCTGGTGGCTGGTCCAATTTGTCCATCCGGGTCTCCTACTGAGAAACCGTGTTCATTTAGCGTCAACTGCAAATGATAAACTGAATCTCGATCAAGGGCTAAAGCGATATTTGGATTTGCCAAAAGCACTAATCCGAAAACAGTACGGCGGATATACAAACCGAACTTTTCCATCATTTTTGATACTCCTTCAGGCGACACAGTCGAATTGCCCGACTCTTGTTAAAATCGGCACTTCTTAAAACCTGTAAATCTGACTGCAAAAAGGCGATTTGTAGCGGAGAA
>JBFFFS010000099.1:0-9276 GCA_041557855.1 Roseobacter sp.
AACCTCTGCCGCCGCCCGGTTTCCCGTACCCGGATCGAGGCAAATGTCGCAAGGCGTGAGCCTTGAACGGTGAGCAACGAAATGCGCGGAGGGCCTGTAAGCCGGATTCTGTTCCCCGGGGAAGCCCCCGGTTCGATGACCATTCCTCTTGCCCGCACGTTACCGCGCAAGCTCTAGCTGCCAACCCGGACCCGACTGGGGCGAAAGCGCCCCGTCTTTCGACGCGTGGTCCCTATTTGGCATTGCTCCCGGTGGGGCTTGCCATGCCGCCACTGTTGTCAGCGGCGCGGTGGGCTCTTACCCCACCTTTTCACCCTTGCCCACCGCCGGTTTCGGTTGCCCGACCTGACTGTGAGCGGTCTGTTTTCTGTGGCGCTTTCCGTCGGGTTGCCCCGCCCGGGCGTTACCCGGCACCGTTGCTTTCTGGAGTCCGGACTTTCCTCGACCCCGGTCCGGGGCCGCGGCCATCCGGCCCTCCGCGCATCCTCCAGATGTGCCCAATTGGCGGCGGCGTCAATGGATTGTAGAGCACGGGAGCCTCCGGCGGGGATATTTTTGGTCCAAAGAAGACTAAATGCGGTGATAAAGCTGCAGGTCTTCTTCCGACAAGCCCCCTCTGCGCCAGGGGGCAAAGCGCAACCGCGTGGCCTGCAGCAGGGTTTCGGTGTCAACAGGGGCCGTGAAGCCCGCCGCGCGGGCGGTCTCACTGAAATCCCCCGCAGCGTGGCGCGCCTGCGCCGGGCCGGCAAGTCCCTGCCGCGCCAGCCTCGCCCAGTCGAAACGCGGACCCGGATCCCATTTGCGCCCCGGCGCCATGTCGGAATGGCCGATCACGTCATCCGGCGAGATCGACCAGCGCTTCATGATGTCCCGGAGCAGTGTCTCAAGCGCCATCATTTGCGGTTCGGGAAAGGGGTGGTCGCCTGTGTTGTCCAGTTCAATGCCGATGGAACGCGAATTGATGTCCTGCAGTCCGCGCCATTCTCCCGCGCCCGCATGCCATGCGCGCCTTTCCTCGGCGATCAGTTGCGTGACCGCACCAGTTCTGCCGATCAGGTAATGCGCGGAGACTTCAGCGTAAGGATCGCAAAGACGTTCGAAGGCTGCTTCGGCGCTGTCCATGGCGGTATAGTGCAACACGACGATCGAAGGGGTGAGATCATCCCGTCGGGGGCCATGGTTGGGCGAAGGATGCGCGGTCAAGGCCTAGCTCTGAGCCGCCTTGCGAAACGGCGTAGGATCCCATGAACAGGCATAACCATCGCCGTCCGGGTCGAGCCCCTTGCGGTCACGTTTGGGCCCACCGCGAGACAGGAAGTCGATCTGCGCCTGATCCGGAGAAGGGTATTTCGCGCAATTGCGAGCAGCGCGGGCCGCCCCGTTGAACCCCGCGCGGGCATAGACACGCGTACCGACGGGATGGCTTGTCTCAAGCGCGAATTTCACGATGTTAGGCTGATCGTCACCAGCTCGATCCGGCAGAGCCTGCGGCTGGATCACTTCGTATTGCGCCCGGTTCTGAGCAAGCCGCGCAGCGTCGTCTTCGATGGAACGCTGCCCCGAGACCACGTCGAAATTGTTTTCCCGAGAAATGCCGACGGGTTGCGGCGGTGGGTTCGACGGGCTCGCCTGCAAAGGCTCAACGCCCGAATTCAGAGCCGCACTGTCGGGAGCCGGAGGTGTCTGTGCCGACGTGCTATAACCGGGCCGTGTTTCAGCCAGAATACGGGTTGTTTCCGCGGCCGTCGCTTCGGCAGAGCCAGGCAGCGGCCCGACGCCCGTGACCGGAGGCGGTGCGCCGGTCCCACCTGAGGGCGGCAAAACCGTATCGGGGATGCGGATCGTGGAACGCTCCAGTTGCGCATTACGTGCCTGCATGGAGCCGATGGAATTGTCGAACCCCACACCTCGCCCGCTGTCGGGCACTGGTGTCGCACAGGCCGCAAGCCCCAGCATACAACCGGCTGCGGATAGAAGACGAAGACGCATAGCTGACCTGTTTGTCGTTCTTTTCACTGTGTGACGCGAGGTTACCACCATTTATGCGGTTTGGCCACAAAGCCCGCCGACGTCTCCAGTGCGAAAGCCGCGTTCAACAAATCGGCTTCCTCCCAGGGGCGGCCAATCAACTGAAGACCCAGCGGCAAGCCCTGCTTGTCCAGACCCGCTGGAACCGCGATACCGGGCAGACCCGCAAGATTGACAGTCACCGTAAAGATATCATTGAGATACATGGCCAAAGGATCCGCATCCGTCATCTCTCCCAGACCGAAAGCCGCGGACGGCGTGGCCGGCGTCAGAATAGCGTCGATGCCCTGAGCAAAAGCCTCCTCGAAATCGCGCTTGATCAGCGTACGGACCTTGCGCGCCCGGTTGTAGTAGGCGTCATAAAATCCGGCAGAGAGCACATAAGTCCCAATCATCACCCGGCGCTGCACTTCCGGCCCGAAGCCCTCGGCACGGGTCTTTTCGTACATCTCGGTGATGCCGTCACCCTGCTCGAGCCTGGCGCGGTGGCCATAACGCACCCCGTCATAGCGAGCGAGGTTCGATGAAGCCTCCGCCGGGGCAATGACGTAATATGCGGGAAGGGCGTATTTCGTATGCGGCAGCGAGATGTCGACAATCCTGGCGCCCGCATCTTTCATCATCGCTATCCCGTCCGTCCAGAGGGTCTCGATTTCCTGCGGCATACCCTCCATGCGGTATTCCTTCGGAATTCCGATGGTCTTGCCACGAATGTCGCCTGTCAGGGCGGCCTCGAAATCGGGCACCGGCAGATCGGCCGATGTGCTGTCCTTTGGGTCATGCCCGCACATCGCTTCCAGCATTATGGCTGCATCCCGCACCGATTTGGTCATCGGTCCGGCCTGGTCCAGCGAGGAGGCGAAGGCAACGATACCCCAGCGCGAGCAGCGCCCATAGGTCGGCTTGATCCCGACCGTACCGGTGAAGGCCGCCGGCTGGCGGATTGACCCGCCGGTATCGGTCCCGGTCGCCGCAAGGCAGAGGTCGGCCGCGACTGCTGCTGCGGACCCGCCCGACGAGCCGCCGGGCGTCAGCGCGGTCTCCTCGTTGCCACGCCGCCAGGGGTTGACCGCGTTCCCGTAAACGGAAGTCTCGTTCGACGAGCCCATGGCAAATTCGTCCATGTTCAGCTTGCCAAGCATCACCGCACCCGCATCGGCGAGGTTCTGACTGACGGTGGATTCGTACTCGGGCAGGAAGCCTTCGAGAATCCGCGAACCTGCCTGCGACGGAACACCCTGCGTGCAAAAGAGATCCTTGATCCCCACCGGCAAACCGCACATCGCCGGCGCGTCTCCTTGCGCCAGACGAACATCCGCCGCCTTCGCGCGCTCTAGCGCGAGGTCGGGTGTGTGGTGCACGAAAGCGTTCAGCGCACCGGCACCGTCGATCGCCTTCAAACAGGCCTCAGTCAGTTCTGTCGATGTCGTCTCGCCCGCGCGCAACGCGTCGCGCGCCTGCGCGAGGCCCAACTTATTCAGATCGCTCATTATTCAACCACCTTCGGAACGGCAAAAAAGCCCTCACGGGCATCCGGCGCATTCGACAAGACGCGCGCCTGCTGGTCGCCTTCCGTCACGACGTCGTCGCGTCGCTTGAGACGCTGAGGCGTGACGGAGGTCATCGGCTCGACCCCATCGATGTCGACCTCATTCAATTGCTCGATAAACCCGAGGATCGTGTTGAATTCCTGCGCCAGTGCAGGAAGCGCCTCGGGTTCGACCTTGATCTGGGCCAGTTTTGCCACCCGGGCGGCTGTGCTCTCGTCGATTGACATATGGTTCCCTCATCTGCTGATGCGCCGTTTACCGCGCAGCATGCCCCTTGCCAAGTCTCGCAGAGAGGTAAAGCCGGATCATCCAGCCCAAAAGCATGGCATTGAGCAGATGCCAGACAAAATGCGTACCCGCAGGCCATTGTTCGCATAGCAAGTCGTCCAGCGTCCGAAATCCGAGCGAGATGGCAAACAGCAGCGCGGCAAGGGCAAGATGTACAGCAGTGCGCCGGTTGCGCACCCACATCCACGTGGAATATCCGACCAGCAGAATCCAAACGGAAACATAGGCAGCGGACGACCCCATCATGCGCGCCAGCCAGTCGGCCTGGGATACCGCAAAGGACGCGGTGGCGAGAAAACCGATCGCCGCAACTGACGAACTGCCTTTGCCCATTCCCAGGATGTCGCGGTTGAATACCAGCAGATACAGCAGAACGAACAATGCGATTGGAGCCACGTCCAGCATTGCGGCCCAGACCTTTGCATGGGTGTGAAAAAGAAAGCTCCCGATCCCGACGGCCATGACGACCGCCGATAGAGTCCGGGCATTGGTGACACCACGGGCCTCGCGCCACATGACAACTGCCACCACGATGAAGGCAAGGTTGAAGAGGGCGTTAAGGGGCTCGGCCCAGTAGTCCGGACCCATCCTTTCGCAATACCCGTCGACCTGCCGCGTCCATTCCACCTCGCTCTCCTTCTTTGGACCTAAAATATCCCCGCCGGAGGCTCCCCAGGCCAATAAAAGGCGTCTAAAGTCGATCTATCGCACCAAAGGAGAGGTTCAATGAAAATCATCTGGCTTGGCCACGGCAGCTTCCGCATCGAGATCGAGGACCAGGTACTGCTGGTCGATCCCTGGCTCACCGGCAATCCCATGCTGGGAGAGGATCAGCACGCGGCCGCGACCGAAGGCGCCACACATATCCTCGTCACACACGGGCACTTCGACCACACCGCAGACCTTGTAGAATTGTCGAAGCGCCTCAACGCGCCGGCGGTCGGAATATACGATTTCATGAGCCACTTCGAAGCCAAGGAAGGGTTATCGGTGATCGGGTTCAACATGGGGGGCACCGTACGGCTCGGTGGCGTATCGGTGACCATGGTGCCCGCCCTGCATTCCACGTCCTACGCAGCGGATGCAACAGCTGCGGCGGGCCGCGAAGCAGGCTTCATCCTGAAGGGCGAAGGGCATACCATCTATATTTCGGGCGACACCGGCATAATGGCCGACATGGATTGGATCGGCGACTACTACAAACCCGATATCGGCATTCTCAGCGCGGGCGGTCATTTTACCATGGACATGGCCGGCGCGGCCTATGCAGCCAGAAAATACTTCGACTTCAAAACGGTCATTCCCTGCCACTACCGGACCTTCGATTTGTTGGAACAATCGGCCGCGCCGCTGAAAGACGGTCTGCCCGGTGTCGATGTGATCGAACCCGAGGTGATGAAGCCGATCTCTATTTGAGACCAGCTGGCCGGCAAACATGCCCGGCGGCCAGGCTCATGACAAGTGTCGTGCGGTCTAGCGCCGCGCGGTAAAGAATCCTTTCAGCAGGGCCTCCGCCTCGCCTGCCGCGATGCCGTCGAACACCTCGGGGACATGATGGCATTGCGGATGAGAAAAAACCCGAGCGCCCTGCGCTACCCCGCCGGACTTCGGATCGCTCGCCCCGTAGTAGAGCCGTGCAATGCGCGCCGCGGCGATAGCGCCCGCACACATGGCACAAGGCTCCAGCGTCACATAAAGCATATGACCCGGCAGCCGCTCCAATCCAAGCTGGGCGCAGGCCGCGCGCAACGCCAGTATTTCCGCGTGCGCCGTAGGATCTTGATACTCACGCGTCCTGTTGCCGGCTGCGGCGACAATCTCGCCTTTGGGATCAACAACGACGGCCCCCACGGGAACCTCGCCGCGTTTTCCCGCCGCACGCGCTTCGCAAAGCGCCGCTTGCATGTAGGTATTGAACTGCATGGGCCCAATTGGCCGCAAAAGCCTCCCTTTCGCAAGGCCAACAAAAGAGATATGCGACACACCATGAGCAAGCCAACCACCCCACCGGGCGACCGCATCGCCAAAGTTCTCAGCCGAGCCGGCATCGCCAGCCGGCGCGAAGCCGAGCGAATGATCGAGGCGGGCCGGGTCAGCGTCAATGGTGCAAAGATCGACAGCCCGGCGCTGAATGTGACGGCACGCGACCAGATCACCGTGGACGGCAAACCAATTACCGCGCCAGAGCCGCCGCGGATGTGGCTGTATCACAAACCGACCGGGCTGGTGAGCACGGACGCTGACGAAAAAGGGCGCGAAACTATCTACGATAAGCTGCCGGAAGACATGCCTCGGGTGATGAGCATCGGCAGACTCGACCTCAATTCCGAAGGTCTTCTGCTGCTGACCAACGATGGTGGCTTGAAACGCCGGCTGGAACTGCCCTCGACCGGATGGCTAAGGCGCTACCGGGTACGCGTGAATGGCCGTCCAACCGACGAAACACTGGCGCCGCTGCGCGAGGGGATCACTGCCGATGGCGAACGCTTTCAGCCAATGATCGTGACGCTCGACCGCCAACAGGGAGCCAATGCATGGCTGACCATTGGCCTGCGCGAAGGTCGCAACCGCGAAATTCGCCGCGCGTTGGCCGAGGTCGGGCTGACCGTCAACCGTCTGATCCGCATCAGTTACGGCCCCTTTCAACTGGGTGATCTGAAACCGGGCGAGGTGGATGAAGTACGCCGCAAAATCCTGCGCGACCAGTTGGGGCTTGAAGCCGAAGAAACGACAGATGATGGCCCCGGCAAACGCGGCCCCGGCGGTTTACAGGCACGCAAACCCACCGGCGTTAAGCGCTTCAGCGCCAGGCGCGGCGCTCCGAAAGGCAAAAATACGCCGAGAGGCAAGCCCGGTCGGACGTGACGAAAGACGCGCAAAATTCCCCCTCGAAAAGGGCCATGACATGGCCCGGTTCGGTCAGGCGGCGTCGCCATATTGGACATACGCCGGGAATAGGACAGATGCGCGGTCCAAGCGCCACGTAACCCTAGCGCGGGTCCGAGGAAGCACATATATTGTTTGGGCCGAGAGGGTTTGGGAAGACCATATGACACCGACCACATTTCAGAAACTCGCATTTGCCGCGCTGTTGCTTCTGATGCTCGGTGTCAGCCTCGGCCTCCTGGGTGGGGTCTGAGCCATGGCGCAACGCTACGGCGGAAAATTCAGCCCAAAAGGATCGAAAGCGCAGGCCTCGGCTGCCGATCCGGGCTATTCACCGGTATCAAGGGACCCGGTCGGCGCCCGCGCCAATCTCATGTTTCTCCCGGCGGTCGCCTTGCTGTTCACCTCGCTGTTTCAGGGCGCTCTGGGGCTGGTGGTTGGTCTTGCGGGCGCGGGAGTGCTCAGCCTTGGCGCCTGGCTGCTGCGCGGCGGCCTGCAGGCAGAAGCCGCTTATCACGACCGCAAGGTTGCGCGTCGCCCTGCCCTGCCACGCAAGATACTGGCGGCGATTTTTGGCGGCACCGGGATTGCTCTCGGTGCGCTCAGCCACGACAGCGGCCTCGTGGCCGCGATCCTCTACGGCGGGGCCACGGCAGCATTGCACCTTGCCGCCTTCGGCATCGATCCACTGTCACATAAGGGCATGGAAGGGATCGACACACATCAGCAGGACCGTGTCGCCCGGGTTGTCGATCGGGCGGATGCGCATCTCGCGGCGATGACCGACGCCCTCAAACGGGTGGGCGATCGGAGAGTCCTCGACCGGATGGAGCGTTTCCAGACCACCGCGCGCCGTCTGATCCGCACCGTCGAAAACGATCCGCGCGATCTGACGGCGGCGCGCAAATATCTTGGCGTATATCTGATGGGTGCCCGCGATGCGTCTTCGAAATTCGCCGATGTGTACAAGCAGAACCCCAGTGCCGCCGTACGCGAGGATTACCTGACACTACTTGACGACCTGGAGCGCAACTTCGCCGCGCGTACTGAAAAACTGCTGCTGGACGACCACAGCGATCTGACCGTTGAAATTGAAGTTCTGAGAGACCGACTGGACCGGGAAGGTGTGCGACCGCAGTAGCCGCAGTCCTTAGTTGATAAATCACGATTAAAAGGGAGAACACATGTCTGAAGAAACGCGCGCCAAGGCGCAGGAGAGCCTAGCCATGGTCGAGGAAGTTACCGCGGCAATTCTGCCGTCCCCCACGGATGCCAATACCATTGTCGCCCTCGCCGAGGCGGATGAACCCGTCAGCAAGGAGATCAGGACCCGCATGGCGGAAATCGACATGTCGGACACAAATTCGATCGTTTCCTTCGGCAGCCGGGCTCAAGCGGAGCTTCAGGAAATCAGTCAGGCGATGCTGGGCGGTGTGCGCAACAAGGACGTGGGTCCGGCAGGCGACAGCCTGCGCAACATCGTCACCACGATCCGCGGCTTCTCCATGTCCGAGCTTGATGTGCGCCGCGAACGGACGTGGTGGGAAAAGCTGATCGGACGGGCCGCTCCGATCGCCAAATTCACCGCGCGTTACGAAGAAGTTCAGGATCAGATCGACCGGATAACCGACGATCTGCTGGGCCATGAACACGCCTTGCTGAAAGACATCAAATCACTGGACATGCTCTACGAAAAGACGCTGCAGTTTTACGATGAACTGGCGCTTTACATCGCGGCAGGCGAAGAAAAGCTGCGCGATCTGGATGAGACGGTGATCCCCGCCAAGGCCGAAGACGTGGAAGCCGCCGCTGAAAAGGATCAGGTCATGGTGGCACAGGAATTGCGCGACCTCCGCGCCGCGCGCGACGACCTCGAACGGCGTGTGCATGACCTGAAACTGACACGTCAGGTTACGATGCAGTCGCTGCCCTCCATCCGGCTGGTGCAGGAGAACGACAAAAGCCTCGTGACCAAGATCAACTCCACGTTGGTGAATACGGTCCCTCTTTGGGAAACGCAGCTGGCGCAGGCCGTCACCATTCAACGTTCGGCTGAAGCTGCAGAAGCGGTGCGATCCGCCAATGATCTGACCAACGAGTTGCTGACGGCGAATGCTAAGAACCTGCGCGACAGCAACAAGATCATCCGCGAGGAAATGGAACGAGGCGTCTTCGACATCGAAGCGGTAAAACAGGCGAATGCAGAGTTGATCGGCACGATCGAGGAAAGCCTTGCCATCGCGGATGAAGGCAAGGCCAGACGGGCCGTCGCCGAGGCCGACCTTCGGGAGATGGAAGCCAAACTTCGCGACACCCTTGCCTCGGCCAAGGCGCGCGGAGATGGTCCGGGTGACACCGCAGGCACCTCGGTACCGCGCTGAGATCGCGTGATCGGAGTACAGATCATAAGGCGTTGGGGGATGGCCATGGCCGCCCTTTCGGCGCTCGTGGCATGCGACATTCAACCGCTCACGAGTCCGACACCCCGCGAGCGCCCACCAGGTCTGGGCGATACGGCACAGGT
>JBFFFS010000100.1:0-9221 GCA_041557855.1 Roseobacter sp.
ACGGCCCGCGTGTTTAGCGGCATAGGTCGCGGTATCGACGTCTCCCAGCAACTCGTCTGCTGAGGGTTTTGCGTATTGGGCCGCCAGAACAATCCCGATACTGCCAGAAATGCGACATTGCCTGTTCTGATAGAGAATAGGCCCCTCAAGACGCGCATTTATCCTTTCTGCAATCCCTGCCAATTCGTCATGGCTAAGGCTTCTGTTGACGAGGATCACGAATTCGTCGCCCCCCACGCGGGCGACGACATCTGTGCTGCGGGTTTCCTCGGTCATAATACGGCCGACTTCCTGCAGCACATGATCCCCGGCAGCATGACCCAACGTGTCATTGACCGCCTTGAAGTAGTCGAGATCCAGTTGCATGACCGCGAATGGCCGGCCACCCTCAATCATTTTTGCCAGCATGCGGTCCATGCCCCTTCGGTTTTGCAGACCGGTCAGGGTGTCGGTCAATGCCCTTTCCTCGGCGTCGATCCGTGCCGCCTGCAGCCTTTCGTTCAATTGGCGTGACGCCTTCATCGCCGCAGATTTCGCTTCGACGAGGTACAACATTTCCACCGTCAGATCGGTGGGAGCAAAATCTGCAGCGGTCAGGTTGTAATCCTGCACGGCCTCGACCACGGATATGCCGAAGGAAAGATTGACGACCAGTTGTCCAACTTCAGGCCCTTCAATCAGCACGCCCTTCAACTGTCGGTACGGCGGCGCACGTAATGTCAGGTTCAGTTTTTTGCCCGCGCTTTCGATGAGCGCCTCCATCGTGGAAATTTCACGCGGGCGTTTGATCTCGAAAATATCGAGGAACGCGCGCCCGATGAGCGCATCTGGAAACAACTTGCGCGCGGTCGGACCGGCAAAGGTAATCTGGCCACTGCGCATCATGATCACGTGCATGGGGCACATGGTACTCAGCATCTGATAACATTGCATGCGACTCATGCGCTGCGGGCCCCCAGATCGAAATCCCGGCCTACGGAATATTCTGTTTCGACGAGAGAAATTTCCACGGTTTCGCAGCCCTTCTCCCCACCTTGGTGTTCGAGAAGGGCAAGTGCACCGTAGTCGTCGGCGAGAGCTCGCAACACGCCCATGAACAGGTATCCCCACCCGCCGAAGTCACTGTAGCAGCGCAGAGAATAATGTTGCGGGGAATTCTCGATCAGTTCAATCCGCGGAAGGACGAGATCCGAGACAGCCAGACGCGCGCGGTCCGGCAAATCATCGAGGAAATGGAGGAATTCGACGAAGCTGACCCCTCCGAACCGCAACAATCGACGCAAGGACGACGCATTGGGATGAGACACTAGATAGGTGCCGATGTCTTCGAGCAGTTCTTCATAGGGGCGGTCGAGCACGTCGCAGGCCGCCATTAGGATACGCGGCGTAATATCGTCCTCGTAGATCCACATGGCCTCGAATTCGGTGAAGCCGACACCGGCGCGTTGCGCCGAAGCAAGCCATTTAGCCTGTCCATAACTGTCCGTTACGAACCTCTGAATCGCCCTGTTCATCAAACCGTGCACGTCGCGTCGCCCTTGCTCTTCCGCGCACAGTATCGACAAAACCCCTTAATAATTGAACAATATCTACAATTCTAAGGACTTCAGGGGGTGCGTTCAGAAATCGGTGGGCGCGCCGCCTTCTTCCTTTCGCTTGGCCACGAAGGCCGCCAGCTCTTCGCGAATACCGGGGTCCATCGGAGGCTCTTCGAAACTGCCGATGATTTCCTTGAACAGATGATGAGCACGCTCGGGCGTCCAGACCCCTCCCGCAGCTTCCCAACCTTCGTAGTTCTTCCAATCACTCAGAAAAGGTTGGTAGAAGGCGGTGGTATAGCGGTCCTGCGTGTGCTGAATCCCAAAGAAATGTCCCGCATTACCGACGGCTTTGATGGCGTCTAAAGCAATCTCGTCGGCACCCGTCGCCGTAATCGAGGGGTCCATATACCTTTGAATTTGCTGAAGGATTTCACAATCCATGATGAACTTCTCGGGGCTGGCGATCAGCCCACCCTCCAGCCAGCCCGCCGCGTGATAAACCATGTTCGTGCCCGATTGCACGGCAGCCCAGAGACTGTTGGAGGTCTCCCAAACCGCCTGCCCGTCCGGCACATTCGCCGCACAGACCCCGGAGGACCGCATCGGCAGCCCGTAAAAGCGGCATAGCTGGCCCGTCATCTGCGTGGCGCGCATGTACTCCGGGGTTCCGAAGGCCGGTGCGCCGGACTTCATATCGACATTCGACGTGAAGGTCCCGATTGCCACGGGGCATCCCGGGCGGATGATCTGCGCAAGCACCACGGCGCAAAGCGCCTCCGCCAGAGACTGCGCAACCGCTCCTGCCATGGTCACAGGCGCCATCGCCCCGGCAAGCGTGAATGGCGTTACAATCAGGCCCTGACCGCGTCGCGCCAGCCGCATCCAACCATCCAGCATCGGAATGTCATGTTTCAGCGGCGACGTGGAATTGATATTCGTGTACATCCGGGGGGTTGCGTCGAACTCTTCATGTGTCAGACCACCGGCGATCCGGACCATTTCCATCACATCCTCGACCCGCTCCTTGCCGAGCGAATAGGCATGCATCACCTTGTCGGTCAGCGTCAGCTTGTCATAGAGCACGTCGAGGTGGCGGATCGAGGGATGAAGATCGACAGGTTCGACGGGATAGCCACCGGCAAAATGGATGCAGTTGAAATATTGTGTCAGTTTCAGCAGGTTGCGGCACATTTCCCGCGTACCCGGGACCTTGGTGCCCAGTTCCAGATCCCAGTAGTTCGGCGGCGAGGATACGTTACCGAACAGCAGGTGCTTGCCGCCAACGGTGATCTTGCGCTCCGGGTTTCGCGGCGTCAGCGTAAACTCTGCGGGCGCCTTGCCCACCCACTCCATCACGAAATCACGATCCATGCGCACGTTTTCATCGGAAACGCGGCAGCCTGCCTTGCGCAGAATTTCAAGCGCTTCGTGATTGAGGAACTCGATTCCGATCTCTTCGAGGATCCGCATGGCGCCATCGTGGATCGCCTCGACCCCTTCCGGCGTCAAAGGCTCCACCGGCTTGTCGATGTTCACCGGTGGATTCCACGGCATTTGTTCGATCACCGCCGTACCGCGGCGCTCGGCCGCCCCCGCGCGGCCCCCGGTCCGCACTCTGCGCTTCGAAATCGTGTCCGTCATTGGCTTGCCCTTCCCGACCGTGACCCCACCAGAAGGCCAGAGACCAAGGGCGCGGGCCGTCTTGTTCGCGACTGGAAGGGTCGTTTTTGCGCGTTGGGGCAGTGCTTGTTTATGATTGCGCCTCGATCCAGGCCGGCAAGTGACCGATGTCGGGCAGCACCACATCCGCATAAGGCTGCAGCACCTCGCGCTCTGCCAGCCCGGTCAGAACGCCGACACATCGCATGCCCGCGCGCCGTCCGGCAATAAGATCATGGGTGCTGTCGCCCACCATCACCACCGCCTCCGGCGCCAGTCCCGTGGCCTCCGAAAATGCCAGTAGCGGCCCCGGTTCCGGCTTGGCGCCGTGCCCACTGTCGAAACCCGCGATGAAATCGAACAGGTCTTCTACGCCCGCCGCGCGAAATTGCGCGAGCGCCGGGTTCAGCGCGTCATTGGTGACAACGCCAAGGGCATAGCCCGATTGCCGCAGCCCGGACAGATATGGTTCGAGCATCACCGCCTCGACCTGCGGCGCACGCTCCGCCTCTTCGTTCAGCACGTCCAGCAAGGTAGATCCGGAAACGACAGGATCACATTGCGCCAGAACGGCAGCCACCTCGCTGGGGGTTCCGGCAATCACGATGCTGTCGCGGTCAAATTTCCGCCGCTCAAGATCAAAACCGATGGCCTTGCCCATTTCGCGGGCATGCATCTCCGTGCGTGCGACGCGACTGAGGAAAGCGGCGGCCCAGGCCTCCCAAGTGCTGGCGAAATCGAAAAGCGTGCCGTCCTTGTCGAAGATGATTCCCTGCGGACGGATCATGTCCAATTGACCTGCTCACCGCCCGGCAACATCTGCCGCGCGCGCATCGGCGTCTCGTAGGACAAGCCGAGATGATCGCAGCACTGCATTACCCAGGCATCGTCCATCGTCACGAAATCAAGCACCGACCCCAGAAAGGCCGGATCCCCGGCTCCCGCGCGGATATCGGCTTCCGAAGCGCCCGTAGAGCCTTGAAAGACCGGCAGAAGCTCTTCATTTCCAGCCAACCAGCCCAGAACCTGGAGAGCAACGACCTCAGCCGCTTCCTGCGCATTTCCCATAAGTCACCCTGAGTTTAACCTTTTTCGAAACTCTTTGTTAACCAATCTGCGCTCAAAGTCGATGACCAGGACCACCCACCAGAGGACGCAACCGGCGTGCAGGGCAAAATTCTCATTGTTGATGCCATTTCGACCAATCGAATTGTATTGAAGGTGAAGCTTGCCTCCGCATTTTATGAAGTCATACAGGCCGCCACGGCGGATGAAGCCTGCGTTGCGGCTCTGCGCCATTCGCCTGATCTCGTGATCTCGGCGATGGCGCTACCGGATTGCGATGCCACGGAACTCTGCCGCCGGCTGGACCGAAATCCGCAAACCCGCACAATCCCGGTCATGGTCATCAGTTGCAGGCCCAACGCGGACTCACGCCTGGAAGCCCTGGAAGCCGGTATTTATGACATCATGCTCAAGCCGATCGACGACACGCTGCTGCTGGCACGCGTGCGCAGTCTGATCCGGGCCCACAACACTGCGGCGGAGTGGCAAATGCGCGACGACACATCCAGAGCACTTGGATTCGCCGAAGATCCAATCGATTTTGGCCCCCCGGGACGGGCGGTTATCGTTGGTGCCGACAATACCACCACGCAGGCCTGGATCGAGCAATTGCGCGGCAGGCTGCGCTGCACGTTGGCCTTTGACTCCCCCGAGACTGCGTTACGCGATCTGGCACCGGGACGTGTACCCGATGTTTTCATCCTCGTGCTCGAAGAAGGCGACAGCCACAGCGGCGATATCCTGAGGTTGCTGGCAGCGGTGCGCGCCACGGCCATTACGCGGCACGCAGGGGTGCTAGTCGTCCAGTCCGAGCCCGACCCCGGGCTCGGAGCCTATGCGTTGGATCTCGGCGCGGATGACCTCATGACTGACGGCTTCGAACCTATTGAGCTTTCCCTGCGCGCCAAAGCCCTGCTGCGGCGCAAACGGGTAGCCGACATGCTGCGCGCAACCGTGCGAACCGGGTTGAAGGCCGCGGTCTGCGACCCACTGACGGGGCTGAACAACAGACGTTACGCAATGCCGCATCTCGCCCGCGTGGCCGAGCATGCGGCGGCCACCGGCAGAAGTTTCGCGGTGATGGTCGCCGATCTGGATCATTTCAAAAGAATTAACGATGTCTATGGCCATGCGTCGGGCGACGCGGTGCTGGTCGAAGCCGCGCGCCGGTTGCGCGAAAACATGCGCGGCGTCGATCTCGTTGCACGCATCGGCGGCGAAGAATTCCTGATCGTCATGCCCGGCGCGCCTTTGGCGGAGGCGCGGGTCGCCGCGAGCAGGCTGTGTCGTCGCATTGCCGACGAAGGTTTCGCTGTCCCGGGGTCGGAGAGCCTGATCCACGTCACGGTTTCCATAGGGCTGACGATGGGCGGTCAACGCGATCTCAAGGGCCGCAACACCTGTGACATGGATCCCAACAGGTTGCTGGACGCGGCGGACAAGGCCCTCTACGAGGCAAAGCTGCAAGGTCGCAACCAGGTCAACCTGAACCGTCCGGCCGCCTGAGCAGGCACGCAACCGGCATTTAGTGCCGCCTGTCAGCGCCATGACCGCGGCGAAGTACTTCTTCCACCTGCGACGCATAGGCATGTCGCTCGGCGTCGGTCATACCCTCTATCACATCCAGCCAGGCCTGCTGCGCGGCCTGCTGAACGGCGATGGTCGTACTGGCCTGGCGCGCCACTGCCGTTTGCAAGGCCGCCACATCGAAGGGGCTGCGACGCAGCGCTTCCAGAACGTCGCCATACATCGCCCGGCGACCGGCGCGATCGGGAATGTCACTGCCCGCGCGCCCCCTCAACCCGGCGATCACGGCACGCCGCTCTTCGCTCGGCAAGGCGAGCATGTAGGGCGCACCGAAGGCACGAAGTGCAGGCATCCCGCGTCCATGGTCGCGAAGCCCGTCATGGCGTATGAACGCCCCCAGAACCATGCCCGCCACCGCGAGGTTCAGCGCAAGCGAAAATCCAAGCAAGACCTTGACCCAAAGGGCTGTGCGCGGGGACGGCTTTTGTATCTCAAGATCGGTCATCACCTATCCCTCTTCCATGTCCCAACCAAAGCCGGAAAGCTCGGCCAGGCTGTCATCCAGTGTGACTTCCTCTTCGCCCAGTAAAAACGCGCCCGCATCGGGCATCCCCGCCGGGGGGCTGAAGCCGATCCAGAACCCCGCACAGCTCGCTGCCGCAAGCCCTCCAAGTGCCGGCCAACCGCCCAGAGCGCTCGAAATCCTAGATACCAGCGAGAGTTTGGGCCGTTGACGCGCAGTCGGGGACATTGCGGAGGCATCCTGCAGCACGCGCGCAGCCAAGCCGGGCGGCAGATCGACCGGTGCGTGCGCCGCTTCCTCCAGCAACTTGTCCAGCTTGTCCATTTCTTCGATCTCAGTCGGTGTCATCTTCATATCCCAGTTCTTCCCGCCGGCCCGCAAAGCGAGCAACCAACGCGCGTTTTCCCCGTGCGATCAGGCTTTCCACGGCGCGAGGGCCAATATCCATGATCTCGGCTATCCGCGTATTCGACAGTCCTTCCATGTGGCGCAGCACGATGGCCTGACGTTGCCTGTCCGGCAGTGCATTCAACCCGTGCTGCAAGGCTGCCAGTCTCGACCTTTGCTGCATCTGCGCCGCCGCGCTTGGTCGGGCATCGGCAGGCTCGTCGATCCCGTCCAAAGGCACCTGACGTCTCCTCCGCAACCGGTCGATGCACAGATTCGCCGTGACCCTGTAAAGCCAAGTCGTCACTTTTGCCTCCCCGGCACGCCACGCCGGCGCGGTTCGCCACAGCCGCATCATCGCGTCCTGAGCCACGTCCTCTGCCTCCGTCACATCGCCAAGAAGCCGGAGAGCATGCGCGTAGACACGCGGCAACAGGCGAGCCGTCAAAATTTCGGCCGCACGCCCCTCGCCGCGCGCGTAGGCGCGCAGCAGGACATCATCAGGGGCCGTCGTTTTGTCGTCCAAAGGCATATCCAATCCGCGCCGGAACAAGTCTGGATCGGATCGGGCGGGCAGTACAAGTCATTCTGCCGGCCCGATCCTCTCAACAACGTCAATCGGCGTCAGGAGCCCGGTGGCCATGGCCCATCGTCCCGCGCATACGGTCAAATTCGGCCTTGCTGATCGCGCCGTCACCATTCCGGTCCATCCTGTCAAATCGCCGGTTGGCCCGATCCCCGAACGCAAGTTCATCACCGCTCAACACACCGTCGCCGTTGCTATCGGCGCGCGCCATCATACGCCCGGCGTGCGATTTTGCCTGTTCCACCGCCTGATCTTCCAGTTCCTTGAGACTGGGCGCTCCGTCTCCATCGGCATCCGCCCTTGCGATATGGTCCTGACGACTCTGCGCCATCTCATCACGCGAAATCTGCCCATCGGCATTGCCGTCAAGGGCCTCGAAGGACATCTGCGCACCGTGATCCATTGGCTTGGCCAAAGCAGCGCCCACCGTCAGCGCTATGGCACAAATCGACACGGTAAAGGCAAATACAGGTTTTTTTCATCTTCACTACTCCTGATGTTCTCACACTTGCCCGGCATCCTTTGCGGTGCCTGACACCTCTTCAAACGCAGACGGCACAGTTTTCCGTCGCATTAATTTTGAGCTTGTTTCGCGACATCCCGACGCAGCGACCGGACGCCACCTTTCAATCTCGGGCACGAAGGCGCAGGTAAGAGAAGCAGCAACTCAGCCCGATCTGGATACCTCCGCGTGAAAGATTTAACCGACACATTTGAACACACCGTGCCCGCGACAGCCGCACGTGACGGCGACGACGTCGAAGAAACGCGCGATATGAAGCGGTCCCTGCTGCGCGGGTGGCGGCGCAAGTGCCCGCATTGTGGCAGCGGTCCGCTTTTCAAATCCTACCTGAAAGTTAACGATACATGCGCCGTGTGTCGCGAAGAGTTCTGGCATCACCGTGCGGACGATGGACCGGCTTATCTGACCATTCTGTTTGTCGGACACCTGATGGCCCCGCTCCTGCACCTCGTCTTCGTGACATGGCGCCCTGAACCGCTGACGCTCTTCACCATTTTCGCGGTTGGCTGTGTCGCGCTCTCACTTTATCTTTTGCCGCGCCTGAAAGGTGCTATTGTCGGGTACCAGTGGGCCCGCAAACTTGGTGGCTTCGGCGGCACCGCCTGAGCATCGCGCGCCTCACCGGTCCCAGGAGGTGCAGGCGTGATGGACAAAGCGCAACCGGACAAGACAGCAATCCGCGACGCCGCAACGGTGATAGTCGTGCGTGACGCAGATACCCGACCGCGTATCCTGATGGGCCAGCGCGGTGCGCGCGCGGCTTTCATGCCCAACAAATTCGTCTTCCCGGGCGGCGCCGTGGACCAAGCAGATGCGCAGATATCGGCGGCCAATCCGCTGCCCGACCTCTGCAGGACGCGCCTGAGCGAAGATGCGCCGCGCGCGCTGGTGCATGCGCTGGCCATTGCCGCGATTCGGGAGCTTTGGGAGGAGACGGGCTTGGTGCTGGGCACGCCCGGCGCGTGGCCCAGCCCGCCACAACCAGACTGGGCGGGCTTTGCAGCCACTGGCCATGTGCCCGATGCACGAGCCTTGCAGTTCGTTTTTCGCGCCATCACTCCACCGGGGCGCCCGCGGCGCTTCGACGCGCGGTTCTTTCTTTGCGACGCGACCGAGATCGCGTCCGACCCGGATGATTTTTCAGCTGCCTCGGACGAGTTATCGCACCTGCAGTGGGTCCCGTTGGATGACGCGCGCGCGTTCGACATGCCCTTCATCACGGAAGTGGTGCTGAGCGAGGTTCAGGCACGACTGAAGAACCCGGAGGTGCCCGCGGGCGTCCCATTTTTCAAAAACGACAATGAAGCAAGCCTTTTCAAACGGTTGTACGGACGTGAGATGACGGAATAGATTCCGATCGCCAGTCCCTACACCACTAAAACCAGCAGCAGAATGGAAACGCAGAGCACC
>JBFFFS010000101.1:0-9145 GCA_041557855.1 Roseobacter sp.
ATCCGATGTTGGAGAGCGGCTTGAAGCCCTCGATAAATGCAGGAAATTCAGTGCCGTAGAACATCATGAGCGGTGATTGCGGCGGATGAGCGCGTACGTACAGTCCTGCCAGTCGGTCAAAGCTTTCGCCGAGAAGCTTGCGCACCAGCGGAAACGCAGTACAGAGTGCGTCGGTCAGCGACAGGAGGACATTGTTCCGATAGACGTCGAACCGGCGCCCGGCCGGAGCCGCATGACCATCACTCAACCCGTCGGGCACGGGCCGTTCCGCATCGAGGATCGCGTTGCGAAAGAGTGATTGCGACGGTTTCATGACGCCGGGATCAGCGCTCTTGCGGCGCGTTCTGCCTCGGCGCGCAGGACCGGCCAGTCCGGCACATCGGTGTCCCATTCGACAAGCACCGGCCGCGGGCCACTCTGTTCCAGCGTGTATTCCAACAAGGCCCAGACGGGATCGACGACCGATCTGCCATGGCTGTCGATCAGTAGGGGCGCGCCATGGTCGTCAGTGTCCTCATCATGGCCGCCTACGTGAATTTCACGCACAGCCTCAAGGGGATAGGTGTCGATATATCCCCTTGGGGCGTAGTCGAGATTGCGCGCGGAAATGAACACGTTGTTGACGTCCAGCAATAGCCCGCATCCGGTACGATGGACCAGTTCCGCCAGAAAATCGGGTTCCGCCCAGGTGCTTTCTTCGAAGGCCAGATAGCTCGACGGGTTTTCCAGCAGCATCTGACGCCCGAGTGTGTTCTGGACCTCGTCGATGTGATCGGCGACCAGCGTCAGCGTGGCGTCGGTATAGGGCAGGGGTAACAGGTCGTTGAGAAACTCCGCACCGTGGGTGGACCATGCCAAATGTTCGGAAAAGCTTGCCGGGTTGGTGCGCTCGATGAGGGTTTTGAGGCGCTGGAGATGCGCGCGGTCGAGCGGGCCTTCTCCTCCGATGCTGAGCCCCACACCATGTACCGACAGAGCAAAGCGCTCCTGAAGGGCGCGCAACTGCGCATGTGGCCGCCCTCCGTCGCCCATGTAGTTCTCTGCATGCACCTCCAGCCAGGTGACCGGCCCGGGGGCTTCCATCAGCGCGCTGAAGTGCTGAGGTTTATAGCCGACCCCCGGAGCATCGGGCAGGCGGTCGAAAGAACGGGACGTGTCGAGCATGGGTCAGTACCATTGGTCGGTGCGTTGAGCATCCGCCCGGCGACGCGAAATCGCCGGGCCCGTGGTCATTGGGATCAGGCCGGAAGGTCGCGGTCCAGTTTCTCCAGAGATCCTTCGCGCGGCGTACCATCAGCCATATCGGGCAGGCTGATTTCGGTGCAGGTCCCCGCATCGACAAGCGTCCATGCGTTGCCTTGGTAATCTACCGTCGAGGTACCCGCGCAGGTGGTGCCGGGACCGGCGGCGCAATCGTTTTCGCCTGCCAGGGACACGCCATAGCATTTTTCCTTGGCAGCCGCCTGGGCTGTAGTGGACTGTGCGACGAAAGCAGCGGCGACCGCGCTCGCGATTGCGACCGTTTTGATGGTATTGGTCATTGGGTATCTCCCGTTTGGTGAGCCTTTGAGGGCGTTGATAAGTTAGTCTTACCAAAGCTTTCACAACATACCAGTCACGAGCCTGTGTGTCACAACCGCGTCAGAAAACGGTGAGCGCGGTGGCCGAAATTGCAAAAATCCCGGCGAAATATTTCAGTTTCGCCGGGATATTAACGTCGAATGTGCGATTCAGACCTGTTTTGTTACAACAGGTCAGGTGGTGTCGCCTCACGCGCCAGCGCTTGTGTTACAGCGCTCAGAGGCTCGACTTTGGTCTGTTTCTCGCCCAGACGCCGAAGGGTCACGGTGCGTTCTTCGACCTCGCGCGCGCCCACGGCGAGGATGACCGGCACTTTTCCCACTGAATGCTCCCGGACCTTGTAGTTGATCTTTTCGTTACGCGTATCGGCTTCCGCGCGCACGCCGGCAGCCTTGAGCGTGTCGACGACTTCATGCACGTAATCATCCGCATCCGATATGATCGAGGCCACCACCACCTGTCGGGGAGCCAGCCAGAACGGCAGCTTGCCGGCGTGTTCCTCGATCAGGATGCCGATAAAGCGCTCGAAGCTGCCGAGCGTGGCGCGGTGCAGCATCACGGGCCGGTGCTTGCCGCCATCCGCCCCGATGTAGGTGGCATCCAGACGTTCCGGCAATACGAAGTCCACCTGATGGGTGCCGCATTGCCAGTCACGCCCGATCGCGTCGGTCAGCACGAATTCAAGCTTCGGGCCGTAGAAAGCGCCCTCGCCGGGATTGAGTTCCGGCTCGATCCCTGCCTTACGCGTCGCTGAAAGCAGCGCTTGCTCGGCCTTGTCCCAGACCTCGTCGGATCCGGCACGCGTGTCCGGGCGGTCCGAGAATTTCACCTTGAAGTTTTCAAACCCGAGGTCGCGGTAGATGCCTGAGAGAAACTCGATATAGGTGGCGGTTTCGCTCTCGATCTGGTCTTCGCGGCAGAAGATATGGCCATCGTCCTGCGTGAAGCCGCGCACCCGCATGATGCCGTGAAGCGCCCCGGAAGGCTCATAACGGTTGCACGAGCCGAACTCCGCCATCCGCAGGGGCAGGTCACGGTAGGATTTGAGCCCCTGGTTGAAAATCTGCACGTGGCAGGGGCAGTTCATCGGCTTGAGCGCGTTGACCGCCTTTTCGCGTGCGTGCTCCTCGTCCACCTCGACGATGAACATATGCTCCTGATATTTTTCCCAATGGCCGGATGCTTCCCACAGCTTACGGTCCACGACCTGCGGCGTGTTGACCTCGACATAGCCACCGCGACGCTGCTGCCGGCGCATGTAGTCCTGCAACTCGGTATAAATGCGCCAACCGTTGGGGTGCCAGAACACCTGACCCGGAGCCTCTTCCTGCATGTGATAGAGGTCCATCTCCCGGCCCAGTTTGCGGTGATCGCGCTTGGCGGCCTCTTCGAGCATCGTCAGGTGCGCCTTGAGCTTTTCCTTGCCGGTAAAGGCGACGCCGTAGATCCGTTGCAGCATGGCGCGATCACTGTCCCCGCGCCAGTAGGCTCCGGCAATGGACATCAGTTTGAAGGCGTCGCCCGGCACCTGTCCGGTGTGCTGCAGGTGCGGACCACGGCACAGATCCTGCCAGTCGCCGTGCCAGTACATACGCAATGGCTCATCGCCCGGAATCGCCTCGATCAACTCGACCTTGTAGGGTTCGCCCTTGTCCTTGTAATGCTGAATGGCGCGCTCACGCTCCCAGACTTCGGTGCGGACCGGGTCGCGCTTGTTGATGATTTCCTTCATCTTCTTTTCGATCATCCCGAGGTCTTCGGGCGTGAAGGGTTCGGCGCGGTCGAAGTCGTAATACCAGCCGTCCTTGATCACCGGACCGATCGTGACCTGCGTATCGGGCCAGATCTCCTGCACGGCGCGCGCCATGATGTGCGCGAGATCGTGGCGCACGAGTTCGTTGGCCTGTACTTCATCCTGCATGGTGTGGATTGCGATCTCCGCATCCTCGGTGATCGGCCATGCAAGATCGTAATGCTTTCCGTTCACGGTGGCCGATATCGCCTTCTTGCGCAGCGAGGTTGAAATACTGGCGGCCACGTCGCCGGCTGTCACGCCAGCGTCGAAGCTGCGTGCGTTGCCATCGGGGAAAGTAAGGGAGATCGTAGTGTCTTTTGGGGCCATCTGGGGCTCTCCTCGTCGGTTTGGCGCCTACGAGACGCCCGGTTGCGGGTATGTCTGCGCTGAATGGGGCGGCGCGTCGGGCGTGTCAAGATGGCCGGCGGCGGTATACCCAAGAATACGTTGACTACGACGCAATACGTGTTAAATCCGACATGTTTCCGATGAGAAACCACTGAAGTGCACGGAGAAAAAGATGGCGCGTTACAACAAGACGTTCGAGCTGAGCATTCACGACGTGGACCTGATCGAGGAAGCGCTGCGCGCGCGGTCTCGGGAACTTTGCAAGATGCGCCGCGCGCTTTCGGATCAAAACCCGGCCGATATGGAAAGCATCCGCGTGATCGAAGCGGATCAGCGCGAAAACGAAGAGTTGCTGGGACGGCTGCATAACCAGAAAATCTTTTACCGTCCGACTTCGGCTCCCTACGTCAGCGGTTGATAATCCGCTCTCGCGAGTGCTTTCCGTAAAAGCGTAATGCCGGAGGCTTGTCTGTCTGGTAAGACAGCCGTGCACCCTTCTTGCCTGAATTTTCCGAAAGGGCGTCCGGTCCGACCCAAGTCAAACATCGCGCCTTTCGCGTTGCATCGCCCTGTCTTGCCGACGCATGATCGCGTCGAAGGAGGATCGGACCATGTCTGACGTACAGTATTTTGACAGTCCTCAGGGGCGGCGGCTCGCCTATCACCTCACTGAAGGCGAAGGACCGTGGATCGTATTTCTGGGCGGGTTGAAATCGGATATGGAGGGCACCAAGGCCCTGCATCTGGAAGACTGGGCGAGGGCGAAGGGATATGCGTTTCTGCGCTTTGATTACTCCGGCCATGGATTGTCTTCGGGGCGGTTCGAAGACGGGGCGATTGGTGACTGGGCAGAAGATACACGTGCCATTCTCTCGGCGCTGACACAGGGCCCGCTGCTTCCGGTCGGCTCTTCGATGGGGGGCTGGCAGGCGCTGCTGCTGGCGCGTGGCTTCGGGTCGCGTACCGTCGGTATGGTCACCATAGCAGCGGCCCCCGATTTCACCGAGGATGGTTACTGGTCCTCTTTTTCCGATGAGCAAAAGGAACAGTTGCTGCGTGATGGCAAAATCGAAATTCCGTCGGATTACATGGAGCCCTACATCATATCGCGGCGCATGATCGAGGATGGACGGGACAATCTGGTGCTGCGTGGACCATTGGACCTTCCGTTTGCGGTACGTTGCCTTCAAGGGACCGAGGATACCGCCGTCAGCACCGAAACCGCTGTGCGGCTTTTAGAACATGCGCGCTGTCCGGACATGCAATTGCGACTTGTTAAAGGGGCCGATCACCGTTTTTCGGATGACGCTTGTTTGCGCCTGATCGAGGACGCCGTGGAGGAAGTGCGAGGATTGTCACTGGCGCAACACCGCTGAATGCATCGCGTTCAGAGTGTTTGGTGTCTTGATATGATGTAAATGTTGTGTACTGAACCAAGACACTTGCGATTGCGCGGAGCGCGGTTAACACTACTTGCGTGGTCAACTTAAGCGGTTGGATGAATATGGTGTTCGTCACATGCCGGGGCTTTGGTCAGTATGTTTGAGCCCCTGGTCCTCCTTCCCGGTATGATGTGCGACGCGCGCCTTTTTGGCCCTCAGATTGCGGAGTTGTCGGCCGAATTGCCGGTGACCGTCGGTCCGATCACACTCTGTGGTACCGTGGAAGAAAGCGCGGCACTGCTGCTGGACATGTTGCCCCCACGTTTTGCGCTGGCTGGTCTGAGCATGGGCGGCATCGTGGCCATGGAGATTCTGCGCCGCGCGCCCGACCGGGTCGCACGTATCGCTCTTCTCGACACCAACCCGCTGCCCGAAACTCCTCAGGTGGCCGCCGCCCGAGAGCCGCAGATCGTCGCCGTGAAAGCAGGACGGCTGCGCGAAGTGATGCGCGACGAGATGAAGCCGAACTATCTGGCGCCAGGACCGTACCGCGAAGAAGTGCTCGATCTGGTCATGCAGATGGCCGAAACGCTCGGTCCGGAAGTCTTTGTTCGCCAGTCACGCGCCTTGCAGCGTCGCGCCGATCAACAGGCGACGCTGCGTAAATGCCGGGTGCCGGCGCTCGTGCTGTGCGGGGCGCATGATGTGCTCTGTACGGTAAAGCGGCACAAGTTCATGGTCGCACTGATGCCGAATGCTCAGCTTTGCGTGTTGGACAAATCCGGCCATTTGCCCACGCTGGAGCAGCCGGACGAAACGACACTGGCGCTGCGCGACAGGCTCGCGCAGCCCGATGTTCAGCGATAGCTTACGCTGCCGCGTTCTTGTTCGCCGCTTTCTTGCCCTTGCCGGGGCCGTTGCTGTTGGCGTCGATGAAATCTAGTACCAACGGTCGGATATTCTGCCGCCAGCTCTTGCCCGCAAAGATACCGTAGTGGCCCGCGCCCTCTTCGAGATGGCTGGCCTTTTTCTCGTCGGGCAGGCCCGTACACAAATCAAGCGCTGCGACGCACTGGCCGGGTGCGGAGATATCGTCCTTCGATCCTTCGACTGTTTTCACCGCGACCGTGGTGATCTTGCCGATGTCTACTTTCTTTCCCGCCACGGTGAACTGGTTGTTCGCAATCTCGCCGTTCTTGAAGATACGTTCGACCGTGCTGAGATAGAATTCAGCAGGCATGTCCATGACCGCGAGGTATTCATCGTAGAATTTGTTATGCTTGTCGTGATCCGCCGCTTCGCCCTGTGCGACCCGCGTGATCTGGTTCATGAAGGCCTTGGCGTGGGTTTCGATGTTCATCGAGATGAACGAGCTCAACTGGAGCAGGCCGGGATATACCATGCGACCGACGCCGGAGTATTTGAAGCCCACACGCTGGATCATCATCTCTTCGAGTTGGCCCATCGTCACCCGGCGTCCGAAGTCGGTCACGTCGGTCGGCGTCGCATCCGGGTTCACCGGTCCGCCGATCAACGTCAGAGAACGCGGTTGGGCATCGGGGTCTTCCTCGGCCAGATAGGCTGTGGCAGCAAGCGCAAGTGGAGCGGGCTGGCATACAGCGATCACATGCGTGTCCGGTCCCAGCGCGCGAAGGAACTCGACCAGATAAAGCGTGTAATCTTCGATATCAAACTTGCCAGCGCTGACTGGAATATCGCGGGCGTTGTGCCAGTCGGTGATGTAAAGATCGGCATCCGGCAACAGGCTGATGACTGTTGAGCGCAACAAGGTCGAATAGTGTCCGGACATCGGAGCGACCAGAAGTACCTTGCGCTTGGGCACCGGGCGGTCGGCCACCACGAAGTGTAAAAGATTGCCGAAATCGCGCTCTACGACGACTTGCATGCTGACAAGATGATCCCGACCGTCATGGGATGCGACTGGCGGAATATTCCAATCCGGTTTGACAATCATTCGCTGGAATGTACGCTCAGTTACCTCTCCCCATGCTGTCATCCAAGACAATGCGGGGTTTGGTAGAAGTGCAAAGGCAGGGTATGATCCCATAGCTAGGGCGGAGGCACCCAACCATTGATTAGTATTGCGGATCGTTTCCATCAGATCGTAGGTGGCCATGTAGCGCATGAGGAAATTCCTTCATATGTCGCCCGGTTACACCGGGACAGTCCGTCGCATCGCCCCCTGAAAGCCAACGACATAATGCTGCACCTGCAAACATAAGAGGGAACAGTTAATATGACAACCGAAACTGACAAAGACGTTGTTCCAAGCGCTGAAACCCTTGAGAGAATGACGGAGAACCTCAAGAAAGTTGAGGAGTTGTCCGCGCGCTTGCAGAAAGTTTTGGTGAACAAGCAGGGTCACAACCCCGCTCTGGACGGTCCGAATCAGGAACTATTCGGCCGCGCGGCACAGGCTTACTGGGCGGAGATGGTGAACAATCCCGCCAAGGTGCTGGAGCATCAGATGTCCTATTGGTCCGACACGATGAAACATTTTGTGCAGGCGCAGCATGTGCTGTCCAAGGGAAAATTCGCGGCTCCTGAGGATCCCGGCCCGGAGGACAAGCGCTTTGCCAACCCTTTGTGGAATACCCATCCTTACTTCAACTTCATCAAGCAGCAGTATCTCATCAATGCCAAGGCGCTGACCCAGGCGGTCCAGGACGTGACCGAACTGGACCCGCTGGAAAAGAATCGGCTCAACTACTTCGCTCGTCAGATCATTGACATGATGTCGCCGACGAATTTTCTCGCAACGAACCCGGATGCCTTGGAGCGCGCGGTAGAGACCGAGGGGAACAGTCTCGTTCAGGGGCTTGAAAATCTCATAAGCGATCTCGAAGCGAACAAGGGCGAGATGGTCGTAAGGCTGGCTGACGAGAATGCTTTTGAGTTGGGGCGCAATATTGCGACGACGCCGGGCAAGGTTGTCTTCCGCAACAAGATGATGGAACTCATCCAATATGAACCTGCAACTGAAGAGGTCTATAAAGTTCCGCTGGTGATCTTCCCGCCCTGGATCAACAAATACTACATTCTCGACCTCAAGGCGCAGAATAGCCTCGTGAAGTGGTTGGTAGAGCAGGGGTATACCGTCTTCGTCGTATCCTGGGTCAATCCCGATGCCACCTACCGCGATGTCGGCATGGCCGATTACATCGAGGACGGCTACCTTGCGGCGACAGATTTGGTGAAGGAAATCACTGGCGAGCCGAAGATCAACGCGATTGGCTACTGCATCGCCGGCACAACGCTTGCCCTGACGCTTTCGCTTATGAAGCAGCGTGGTGATAACTCGATCAAATCCGCGACCTTCTTTACGGCGCTCACCGACTTCTCTGACCAGGGCGAATTCACACCGTTTCTTACGAATGATTTCATCGACGGGATAGAGGAGGAGATCGAAGACAAGGGCGTGCTTCCGTCGATCATCATGGCCCGAACATTCTCATTCCTGCGTTCGAACGATTTGATCTACGGGCCCGCGATCCGCAGCTACATGATGGGTGAAACACCGCCTGCTTTCGATTTGCTCTACTGGAACGGCGACGGGGCGAACCTGCCGGGCAAGATGGCCAAGGAATATCTGCGCGGTCTGTGTCAGCGTAATGAACTGGCCCAGGGTGGCTTTGAGTTGCTGGGGCATAAGCTGACGCTGGACGATATCGATCTGCCGATATGCGCCGTCGCCTGCGAAACCGATCACATCGCCGCGTGGAAGGATAGCTATCGGGGCATTCAGCAGATGGGATCCAAGGACAAGACCTTCATCATGACCCAGTCCGGGCACATTGCCGGGATCGTCAATCCGCCAACGCGCAACAAGTACGGGCACTATACGAACCCCGACATGTCGCTGGATCACGAGGCCTGGCTGCAAGGGGCAGAATTTACCGAAGGATCATGGTGGCCGCGCTGGGAAGGCTGGCTGAAAAAGAAATCCGGGCGCAAGATCAAGGCCCGGATTCCGGGCGATTCGACCCATCCAGCGCTCTGCGATGCCCCCGGTACCTAC
>JBFFFS010000102.1:0-9109 GCA_041557855.1 Roseobacter sp.
GTAAGCACAGACCTCAGGGTCTTCAACGATTTTGACCGCAACCCAGACCTGCTGAAGAAATTCGACAAGGTGCTGGAGGCATATTCCGCGGCCGCCATCTTTGCCGATGTCCAGTACCGAACAGGCGTGATGGACAGCGCCATCAAGCCTGCATTCCGTGCCAAAGTGACGGGTCAGGCCGTGACGGTACAGCTGTCAAAGGGTGATCTTGTCGATCCGCTAAGGGCGCTCGAGATGGCTCAGCCGGGCGATGTGATCGTTGTCGATGCGGGCGGCGATCTGCAAACGTCCGTCTGCGGCGGTCTTATGGGCGGACTGGCGAAGAACCGGGGCATCCGCGGCATGATCGTGGATGGCACAGGGCGCGACACCGACGAACTGGAAGACATCAACTGGCCGATCTGGACGCGCGCGATCACGCCGCGTGGAACCCACACGATGTTTTCGGAACGCAAAGAAGAGCTTTCGATCAACGTACCCATCGCCTGTGGCGGCGTGGTCGTGAACCCCGGCGACTTCATCGTCGCGGACCTGATGGGCGTCGTCGTGATCCCGCAGGAAATCGCCGAAGAAACCGTGCGTCTTGCGCAGGAACAGGCAGACCGCGAGGTCGCAACGCGCGAATGGGTCGCCCAAGGCAAAACAGTAGAGGATTTGCTGAATGAATTCGGCCGCATCTGAGCCAGCCCTGATCGGTGTGGATTGGGGCACGTCCTCCTTCCGTGCTTTCCTGATCGGCCCCGAAGGTGAGGTCCTTGACGGGATTTCCTCACCAGAAGGGATCATGAAAGTGGCCGATCAGTCATTTGAGGCGGTCCTTGACCGCCTCATCGGTGCCTGGACCACAAAAAAAGACTTGCCGATCCTTGCTTCGGGCATGATCACCAGCCGGAATGGTTGGGTGGAAACTCCTTATGCCGAAATGCCTCTTGGCGCCTGCGGTCTCGCGGGCGCACTGGTACCACATGAAGCCACAAGCGGGGCCCGTATTCACTTTGTAACCGGTGCATCTATAGAACACGAAGGCGGCCCCGATGTGATGCGGGGCGAGGAGACCCAGATCATCGGAGCCTCCGCGTCAGGGCTGAAAGACGGTACGTTCGTCATGCCTGGAACTCACAGCAAATGGGTCCAGGTCGAAGAAGAACAAATCGTAGATTTCGCCACCTACATGACAGGGGAAATCTTTGCCGCGCTGAAAGGGCACACAATCCTTGGCGCCTTGATGGAAGTTGACGACTTCAGCGCAGAAGCCTTTGAGATGGGCGTTAAAGCAGGTCTAGATGGTCGGACAAATCTGCTGCATAACCTGTTTCATGTGCGGACCTTGCCGCTCATGGGTAAAATACCCAAAGTCGCCACAGCGGACTACATGTCGGGCTTACTGATCGGCACCGAAGTTGCAGCTGCGACGCTTGATACAGAAGAAATAGGAACGATCACTGTAGTCGGACGCAGTGACCTGTCGGACCGGTACGAAACGGCGCTTCGCATCGCGGGGTTTGACAGCCGCCGTGCACCAGATGATATCGTCGCGAAGGGCCATTTTCTGATCGCGCGTGCAGCGGGGCTCTTGAGATGATCGACTTTGCCACAGCCCGTTCCGCAAACCCTCTGATTGCAATTCTGCGGGGGCTGGCGCCTGAAAACGCCTTGCCCGTATGTGACACGCTCGTCGACGCCGGTTTCAGGATCATCGAAGTGCCGCTCAATTCCCCCAAGCCCTTGGAGTCAATCGCGCAGATCACCGGCGCGCATGGTGAGAAGGCCATCATCGGTGCAGGCACGGTTCTGTCCGCCGACCATGTCGATGCAGTCGCTGATGCGGGTGGGCGTATTATTGTGTCGCCAAACATGAACCCGGAGGTCGGTCGGGCGGCCGCGGCACGGGGGCTTTATTGGTGCCCAGGTGTGACGACCCCGTCCGAGGCTTTCGCCGCGCTCGATCTGGGTGCTTCCTTGCTCAAGTTTTTCCCTGCCGAAATGATACCACCTGCAGCGATTGCTGCCATGAGTGCCGTTTTGCCCAAGGATGCCGTTATAGCGGCGGTCGGTGGGATTACTCCCGAAACGATGGCGCCCTATCGTGCCGCAGGCGTGGATGCGTTCGGTTTGGGATCCGCTCTATTCAAACCGGGTTATTCCGTGGATGATATCCGCAAGCGCGCGGACGCCTTTATCGACGCACTAAAGGATCTGAAATGAAACAGGCATTTGTTACCGGTGGCACGCGTGGGATCGGCGCAGGCGTCGCCCGGGCGATGGCAGCAGAAGGCTGGTCGGTCATTGCTGCGTCTGTTTCGCAGACCGAACTGAATGCATTCGAACCGCAAGACGGAATTGAGACCCAGCTTTTGGACGTCACGGATCAGGCGTCAGTCGATGCTGTGTTCGGTGGTCTGTCACGGCTTGATGCCCTAGTGAACTGCGCAGGCATTCTCATCCGCGGAGACGAGTACGACATCGACGTTTTTAGCCGCGTGCTGGACGTGAATCTGACGGGCACCATGCGCTGCTGCCTTGCCGCGCATCCGTTACTGGCGGAAACGGGTGGCGCAATTGTGAATACGGCCTCCATGCTCAGCACCTTCGGCGGACCCTTGGTACCGGCCTATTCAGCTTCCAAGGGTGGCGTGGCGCAACTGACCAAAGCGCTGGCGGTTCGTTGGGCCGAAGACGGCATACGCGTCAACGCCATCGCCCCAGGCTGGATCGAGACAGAAATGACCCAAGGGTTGCGCGACGACCCGTCCCGCACCGCCGGGATCATGGCGCGCACGCCGATGAAACGATGGGGTAAACCCGAAGAGGTCGGCGCGCTCGTGTGCTGGCTTCTCAGTGAAAACGCCAGCTTTGTCACGGGATCGGTCTACCCGGTAGACGGCGGCTATCTTGCGATGTGAGGAAAGAAACATGAAAGACGACGACACAGCCCGAATGCCTTACCAATTGTCGTTTCCGAAGGACGCGCAGGAAGAAATCGTGATCCCGAACGCGGTCAGCGAGGATGAACGGCTCTGGGTGCCGCAGGCGGAAAACGTCTGGTTCCGCCCGCTCTGCCTAAACCGATCTCAGGGCTATTGGATGAACCTTCTCAAGGTGAAGAAGGCCGGTGTCTTGTCGCGCCACCGGCATCCGCAGCCTGTGCATGGCTTTGTCCTGAAGGGGCGCTGGCATTATCTTGAACACGACTGGGTCGCCGAAGAGGGCGGCTATGTCTACGAGCCGCCGGGCGAGACCCATACGCTGGTTGTCCCGGACGATGTCGAGGAAATGATCACCTATTTTCAGGTAAACGGTGTGATGTGCTACGTCGATCCCTGGGGTGCGGTCACGGGCTATGAAGATGTGTTCACCAAGATCGATCTCTGCCGCAAGCACTTCGCAGAAGTCGGGCTCGGGGAAGACTACGTTGAGCAATTCATCCGCTAGAAATCTGGTTTTCGCACTCGTCGCCCATGACGCCCGAAAAGACGAGATTGTCGCGTGGGCGGGCCAGCAAAAAGCCCTTCTGGCAGGGGTGCGTATCATATCGACCGGGACCACCGGAAGCCGGATCAAGGACGCGTATCCGGACTTGGATGTGACCTGCCTGAAAAGCGGCCCCTTGGGGGGCGATCAACAGATCGGCGCTATGATCTGCGAGGAGAAACTGGACGCGCTGATCTTCTTCGTTGATCCACTGTCACCAATGCCGCATGATGTCGATGTCAAGGCGCTGACCCGGCTCGCCACGGTCTACGACCTCCCGATGGCCTGTTCGCGGTCCACGGCTGATCTGATCGTGACCGGGCTGCTTGGCAAGTAACCCAAGGCCATAACTGACTGCCGCGCAGGCCTTCTTTGTCGTCAATCGGGGGGAAGCAAGTAATCCGCCAGATTATCTGGTTTCTCGGCACCAAGCTGGCTCATGTTGGCCTCGATATCAGCTTTGAGAATATGGATCAGGTGGTCAATGCCGCGCGCACCAAAGGCAGCAACCGCGTATTGGAAGGCGCGGCCGAGCATGATGAAATCCGCGCCTTTGGCCAGGGCGCGCATGACATCCAGCCCCCAAGCCACGCCGGAATCATAGATGAGCGGCACATCCGGCCCAACTGCCTTACGGATTCTCGGCAATTGATCGATCACTGCAGGCCCGGCTTCAAATTGGCGTCCGGAGTGGTTTGAAACCCAGATGCAATCCACCCCCTCACCCACCATCTTCTGGGCATCCTCAGGCCGAAGGACTCCTTTGACGATCAGTTTGCCGTCCCATTCCTGCCGCAGCTCACGCAGATAGTCCCAATCGGGGATACCACGGATCAGCTTGCCCGCGTGGGTAAAGCTCTCGCGTCCGCGCGTCGGAACATAATCGTCGAAAAAGCGCATCCTTAGCATGATGCCTTCCCGAAGATGGGCAACGCACCAGGCCGGCCGCGATGCCATTTCCGCAAGCGTGCGCAAATCGGCCTTCGGCGGGACGGTCAGGTTGGCGCGACGTTGCCGTTCACGCCGACTTTCTTCGGGCACGTCCACCGTAATGATCAACGTATGAAACCCGGCGGCCTTGATCCTGGGCAGCATCGCCCGGCGCAGGTCGCCCGAATTCACCGGGTAGTGCTGAAACCATCCGTTGTTGCCAATGTGAGGCGCCACATCTTCCGGTGAGGCCACCGCCACACTGGAAAGTGAAAACGGAATGTTGTGCGCAACCGCCGCCTTCGCCAGCATTCGCTCTGCCCCGGCCCACATCAGTCCAGACATGCCCACAGGCGCGATTCCGAATGGCAGGTCATAGGTGCGCCCCAACAGCGTTGTGCGCAGGTCAGCCTTTGTCCTACCGCAGAGAACACTTGGCATGAACCCGATGGCGTCAAGCGCGTCGCGGTTGATCTTTAGCCCCCGTTCCCGCCCGGTCGCGCTGTCGAGATATTCGAAGGCGAACTTCGGGATACGCTTTTGCGCCGTGGCTCTCAGGTCTTCAATCGACGGGTGAGAAAGGTCCAGATCCATGCAAAGCCTTCACAGTTGTTGTTTTGCGACCAGAACGCGCGAATGGATCACCACAGCGATGGCAAAGCCAGTGAAATTGCCGGTACGTAGGTGATCAGCATCAGCAGGATCAGCATACCAAGAAAGAACGGCATGATTGCCTGACTGAGCTTCTCGATAGAGACCTTGGAGATACTGCTCGCCACAAACAGGTTCACTCCCAGTGGCGGCGTGCAGAAACCGATGGCCAGATTGACCGTAAGGATCACACCAAAGACGATTGGATCGACCCCAAGTGCCGTTGCAACCGGCAGCAGGATCGGCGTCATGATGATGATCGACGATATCGTCTCCATGAACATACCGATCACGAGGAGAAGCAAGTTGATGAGCAGCAGAATGATGATCGGATTGTCGGAGAGGCTCGTAATCGTGGTGGCTAGTTCCGTCGGAATCCGGGCCAATGTGATCAGCCGACCAAAGGCCGTTGCCATGATTACCAGAACCAGAATTGTCCCGCTTGTTTTAGCGCTGCCTGCGAGGACTTCGGGAAGTTCCTTTAGGGTGATGTCGCCATAGACGAAGATTCCGATAATAGCGGCATAGACCACGGCCACGGCGCCAGCCTCGGTCGGGGTAAAGATCCCGCTGTAGATGCCGCCTAGGATAATCACCGGGACCAGAAGCGCCCAGATCGACGACCGGAAACTTTGCCAGACACCGGGACCGGAAAAGTTTGTCGTTGATTGCTGTACAACCTCATCATTCCGCAGCATCACTCGGGCAACCAGCATGAACATCAGAGCAAAAAGAATACCGGGCACCACACCGGCCAGGAACAACTTGCCGATCGATACCTCGGCGGTAACACCGTAGATGATGAAGGGAATGCTTGGTGGGATCATGACACCGATCATCCCCGAGGACGCCGTCAGCGCACCGCTGAACTTACGCGTGTAGCCGACTTTCTCCATCTCAGGTATCATGTTCGACCCGATGGCCGCCACGGTGGCTGGTGACGAGCCCGAGATGGCAGCGAAGAAAACGCAGGCCAACACGTTCACATACGCCAACCCACCTCGAATATGGCCGATCAACGCGTTGGCAAACCCAACCAATCGGCGCGACATGCCGCCGTGCTGCATCAAGTCTCCGGCGAGGATGAACAGCGGTACGGCGATTAGTGGAAAGGAATCCGCGCCGGTCACCACGGAACGCGCAAGAAGCACCATTGGCGGTGTGCCATCTACAAAGATCATCACAATCATGGTCGCCAGACCAAGGCAGATGCCGATCGGCACACTGAAGATCAGAAGTGCAAAGAGTGTCAGAAAAAGTGTTGTTGCAAGCATTTTAAAGCCCTCACGCTTTGGAGTCTGCGATCAGGCGCAGAGTGCGGAACAGGTGTTGGACCACACGGATGGCTGAAAGGCCCGCACCAACCGGTGCCGAGGCGTAGAGGATCGGGATCGGAAGCCCCAACACGACCGAATTCTGGCTGGCGACGAAGGGCATCATGATCAGCTTGACGCATTCGATGGTCAACATGACAAGAAACCCCAGCACGAGAAGCGCGATGATGACATCGGCAAAAAGTTGGGCGCGCGCGCTCAGCACATCCCGCAGGACCGTTATGCGCACGTGATCCCCTGTGTGAAAGGCATAGCTGACGCCCAGCCAGACAAACCAGACAAAGAGCCAGAGTGTCAGTTCTTCACCCCAGGATAGCGAGGCATTCATAATGTAGCGCATGAACACATTACCGAAAATCAGCAAGACAATGGCCGCCAACAGAATACTGGCCAGGATCTTTTCAGCATTTTTGTTGACCCAATGGATAATCAACATCATTCACCTCCCCTTGAACGAAAAGGACACCCGTACCTCTGTGGCGCGGGTGTCCTTATTGGCTGAGTTAACTCAAGATCAGGTTCCGCTGGCTGCAGCCACGGCGGCAACCCATTCATCATAGATCTCGGCACCGACTTCTTCGCGATACTGCAGCCGGACGCTTTCCGTCTTGTCAGCGAAAGACTGTCGTTGTGCTGCCGTCAATTCCAGCACTTCAACACCAGAGGCACGGATCTGCTCGAGCTGAGCTGCGTCCTCAGCGGCGATCAGCTCAGCCTGATAGCTACGCGCTGCAGCCATGGAATCCTTGACCAGCTGCTGGTGTTCAGAAGACAGGCTATCAAAGAAGAATTGCGACATAACTGGCATGTAAACCGCAAACACATGGCCCGTGGTCGAAAGGTACTTCTGCACCTCGTAGAAACGTTGCGAGGTGATGATCGCCAGCGGGTTCTCTTGACCGTCAATGACGCCTTGCTGGAGCGCTGAATAGACTTCACCAAAGTTCATCGGCGTGGGGTTGGCACCGAGCGTCTCGAACGTCGCGACATGGGCCGGTACTTTCATCGTGCGAAGCTTGATGCCATCAAGATCTTCGGGCGTGGAGACCGGACGGACGTTGTTGGTCACGTTGCGCACGCCAAGTTCAAGCCAGCCGAGGCCCACAAGGCCCTGGTTTTCCACCCGATCCAGCATCGCTTCACCGGCGTCGCCGTCGAGCACATCGAAGGCAATTTCTTTGGAAGCGTACATGTAAGGAAGCTCGATCACCGCAAAAGCTGGATCCCACCCTGCGAAGAAAGAAGAAGGCGGGATGGCCATCTCGAGAACGCCGGTCTGCACGCCTTCAATCATCTCGCGGTCAGGCCCCATCTGCGAGGATGGGAAAATCTGAACATCGATGTCTCCGTTGGAACCGGCTTCAACCAATTCCTCAAATTTCAAAAGTGCACGGTGCATATGAAATGCTTCGGCCGCGCCATGTCCGACCTTGATAATTGTTTCAGCCGATGCCGCAAATGCGAGCCCGGCCGACATGGCGACGCTGAGCGCGAGTGTTGATTTCTTAAGCAAGGTGTCCTCCCAAAGGTTGCTAATGCATTTTTACGATCTGACATCTGAGATATCAGATATATTATAGAAAGCAAGACAGTTTGCGTTTTCGTGGTAAGAAGGTGTCAGTAGGCACGCAGGACACGACCGAGATGTTGCATATCAAACGCCCGGATTCATTGAGTAAAATTGCCGAGGAACACATTCGCCAAAGCATTGTCACAGGCAGCTTTCAACTGGGAGAATCGCTTCAGGAAGCGAAACTCTCAAAGGCGATGGGCGTTAGCAAAACCCCGATTCGCGAAGCTCTGGCGGCTTTGAACCTTCAGGGACTTGTGCGTATCATTCCGCAACGCGGAGCGTTTGTGTTTTCCCTATCACGCGACGATGTCCTGCAACTTTGCCAGTATCGGTTCATCTTGGAATCTAACGCATTGGAACAGGCGGTCGAAGAGAACCACGCCGTTCTGCTCGATGCACTCGGCGACATTGTTTCGAAGATGTCAGTAGCCCAACAGTCCGGTGCCTTCGAGCGATACCTTGAGCTTGACGCTGAGTTCCACGACGCCTTTTTCCAGCACAGCGGAAACATCTACCTGCGGGATGGATATCAAAGGGTCAGTGATATCGTCAAAACCATGCGGACGCATCTCTCAGCACGTCCGGACCGCACAGAGAAGTCTTTCCAAGAACACGAAGCGATCCTGTTGCGTTTGCGCGAGGGAAATATAGCCGCAGCGACAGACGTTCTGAAGCGGCAGATAAACCGAGGCGAGCGCTCATACTCTGATTTGGCAAGCGCCAACCAAGCTAAATAACATGTGCTCAGGTATTTCTTCTCAAAAAAGGCTAACACAAAAGGAGAACGATCCCCCTGCTGCATGGCACCCTATCCGCCTACAAACCCGATGCCCCTGGCGGCATGGCTGACAACAAGATCCCACACTGCGTGCTGCGAAATGCATGCTGACAATAAAATTGATTTGCCCGAAATTCTGTGTACTGTCGAAATGTATACCAAAATACAATTTATTTATTCTGCTTAGGATTTCGGGCCTTGGTATGATGCCAAAGAACAAGGACATCGATTAAGGCAGGATCGTACCTCTGACATTGGCAAGTCAGGTGGCCGACAGGCTGCGCAACTGGATTTTGTTGGGTGAGCTTGCGCCGGGTGAAGTTCTCATCGAACGCGCTTTGTCCGAGCGGCTCGGTGTCTCGCGGACGCCTA
>JBFFFS010000103.1:0-9106 GCA_041557855.1 Roseobacter sp.
CCAGGCGGATGATCTCGGGACTGGTTTTGAACCACTTGAATGGACTGTCTTTGGTCATTGGCAGACGCTAGCCAGCACCCTGCCCCGCCTCAAGCCAAGTTCCTCTGACAGAGCCCGGCTTGGCAAACATGGTTTCTTTTGGACCCCCTTCGCGGGAAGATATCCTGCCAAATCTGCCGATACCGGTCAGACACCGAGTTTTTCAACACAATCAGCCCGAAGCGCACCTGGCCATTTTCGCTTTTTGGCGCGATTTCTGCTATGCTTCATCCAAGGAAGTGGGAGGCTTTCCATGCTACCGTCGTCGTTGCTTGCCGCCGTCGCTTTGATGCTCATGCTGCTAAGTTCTGGACAAGCTCAGTCTCAGGAGTTTGTTGATCCGACCGGGCTGGTAGTCGAAACCGAAGCTGGCGAGTTCCTGGTCGAGGGGGTTGAGCGCATTGAAGTCGACCGCGCGCATGACCTGTTTTTGCAGGGTGCCGTTTTCGTGGATCTCCGAAATGTCTGGAGATATGATATATCTCATATTCAGGGTGCTATCGGTCTGGAGCTCAAATCTCAGTTCTCCAAAGAAGCGTTGGCCGAACATGTCGCGAAGGATCAATCGGTTGTTTTCTATTGCAACCACTCAGCCTGTCCTCGTTCAGCAATAGCCAGTGCTTTGGCGCTCACTTGGGGCTACACCGACGTTTATCATTTCGCAGATGGATGGTCAGCCTGGTCGGGCAATGGTTTAGAGCAAGATTGAGAACGTTTGGCAGTTCTGCCTGCTAAGCGCGACGTCCTATTTGTCCGCTGAGCGGTCGTTCGGTGACGGTCGCGGAAAAGCGTTTGCTGCCTATGGCACATGACCTCTGTCAAGGCGCAGCAACCGAAGTTGTGGCTCTCTACTTCATAGCTCGTCGCTCAAGCGATGGGGCTGAGCCTATAGCTGCGGCAATGAAACATCGGAAGGAGCGACATGGGAAATCACGCAAAGCCGCCAGAGCCGCCTAGTCCCGGCCCACTGGTGCGGTTGTTGTTGCCACTGATCATAGGCTTTGCCGTCCTTGCTTTTCTTTCGCTGCAATCTCCTAACGGTTTGGCGTCCCCGCGAACCCTGTCCTACAGCGAGATCAAGGATCTGATCCGCGATGGAGAGATCCGCGAGGTCACTCTGGAAGCTACGGCCATAGTTGCAGTTCTGCGCAGCCCTGAAGCCGACGGGACCGAGAGGGTGCGCGCAATCACGCCTCAACAGCCCGATCCGGCGCTATTGCCACTCCTTGAAGAGATGGGCGTCATCGTAACGGCCGAAGAACCAAGGGCACCTTCCGTGCTGCTCTCATTTCTGCCCTGGATACTTCTGATCGGCTTTTACATCTGGCTATCCCGCCGGATGATGGGTGCTGGCATGAGCGGCGGCCTCCCGGGTGGAATCGGCGATTTTCTGGGCGGCCGGTCGTCCAAAGCCATAAAGCCCACCCGCAAGGTCACTTTCGCCGATGTCGCTGGTCAGGATCAGGCCAAGCGCGAAGTGTCGGAACTCGTCGAGTTCTTGCGCGACCCGGACCGGTTTCAAAGAGTGGGTGCCACAGTGCCGCACGGCGTGCTGCTGATGGGGCCGCCCGGGACCGGCAAGACGCTGTTGGCGCGCGCCTTGGCAGGCGAGGCGGATGTGCCGTTCTTTTCCACCTCCGGTTCGGAATTCATCGAAGTCTTCGTTGGCGTGGGTGCGGGCCGGGTTCGCAAGATGTTTGAGGAGGCACGCAAGCAGGCGCCGTCAATCATTTTCATCGACGAGTTGGACAGCATCGGGCGCACCCGGGGAACCGGATTGGGCGGGGGCCATGACGAACGCGAACAGACGCTGAACCAGATATTGGCCGAGCTGGACGGTTTCACCGCCCGCGAGGCGGTTGTGGTTCTGGCCGCCACCAACCGACCCGATGTACTGGACCCGGCGCTGCTGCGTCCTGGCCGGTTCGACCGTCACGTCACACTGTCGCTGCCGGACAAGGGTGCACGACGCGCGATCCTTGACGTGCATGTCAAGGACCTTCCGCTGCACTCGGATGTCGATCTTGAGCGCGTTGCGGCAGGCACGCCGGGTTTTTCCGGCGCCGACTTGAAGAACCTGTTGAACGAAGCCGCGATCACCGCCGCGCGCCGGTCGGGGTCGGACATTACCGCCACCGATCTCGACGAAGCGCGCGACAAGGTGATGATGGGAACGGTGCGCACGCTGGCGATCCAGCCGGACGAAAAGCACCGGCTTGCCGTGCATGAGGCCGGTCATACCGCCGCCGCCTTCTACAACCCCGACGCCGACCCGCTCTACAAAGTCTCGATCATCCCGCGGGGGCATTCGCTTGGCAGTACGCACATACTGCCGGAAAACGAACGTCACACGCTGCCTGAAGCTTATTTGCGGGTTCAATTGGTCACTCTTTTGGCGGGCCGGGCGGCGGAAAAGCTGTTGCTGGGGTCCGTCAGTTCGGGGGCTGACGACGATATCCGGCGCGCGACGGCGCTAGCGCGGTCGATGGTCGCGCGCTGGGGTATGGACCCCGAACTCGGCCCGGTCGATCTGCGCGACAGCGAGGATCATCCATTTCTCGGCCAGCAGATCGCCAAGCCGCGCAGCTTTTCCGATGAGACAGCTGGCCGTGTAGACCAGGCTGTGATCGACCTGCTTCACAGCGCCGAAAAGCGGGCGGTCGAACTTATCGAAGGAAACTGCGACAAGGTGCTGCGCCTTGTTGCGCGGCTGGAGGCGGAAGAGACGTTGGATCTGGCCGCGATTACAGATTGCCTTGGCCCCGACACAACCGTCACACCCTTCGCCAAGAAGAAGGCGCGCGGCGCGAAATCTCCGGAGGAAGATGGATCGGCATGACCAAGACCCCGAAAAAAGCAAAGTCCCGGTCCGCGCTGCCCGGGAAACCCGCCGTGAATTTGCCGGCCACGGTCAAGCCCCGGACCGGATCACAACCCGAACCGCAAGCAGATATGGCACGCGAGCATCCGCATAAGAACCTCGATCGCGCGATGCGCGCGGCAGCGGCGCGACTCACCGGAGGCGTTTCGCCCCATGCCTTCATCGAAGCGTGGGGTGACTGGGCGCTGCACATTAGCAGGGCACCCGGGCGCCAACTGGAACTGGTCGAGCGTGCACAACGCAACGCGGCCAGGCGGTGCTGCCAAACGAATTCGAACCAGTCTCCGAATGGACAGTGGCACTGCCCGTTATGCCGTGCCGAGACCGCGCCACTCAGAAAGAGCAGCAGCACGGTTGAATTTAAAATTGGGTCGTGAGTGAAGGCTTCTTTCCGAATTGAACAGGTTGTAAATTGACGCGTGGACGGCGGCGAATTTCTGCAAACTTTGCATGCGCCGGAAGCGGAGCATCGCCCGTTCTCGTCGTCGGAAAGGCAGATGTGAATTCTCCGCTCGGTTATTCAGCCAGCGGCCTGTTTCCTGTTTGCCAGCTGCACCGATCTCCTTCAGCGCAGCGCCATAGGAGCGCAGCAGATCTGTGACGAATACTTCCGGACAGCCATGCTTACGCACTGCTTTCTTGAGGAATTTTAGCGCGGCCTTCTTGTTACGTGTCTTCGTCACAAAACTTTCCAAAACTTCGCCTTCATGATCCACAGCCCGCCATAAATAATGCCGTTCACCGTTGATCTTCACAAACATCTCATCCAGATGCCACCGCCACTTGCTGGATTTCATGCTCTCAATTCGGCGCTTTCGTATCTCGGCAGCGAATAGCGGGCCAAACCGGTGCCACCAATATCTCACCGCTTCATGACTGACATCGATGCCACGTTCGTGGAGCAGATCTTCCACATTGCGAAGGGACAGCGGAAACCGGACGTACATCATTACTGCTAGGCGAATGATCTCTCGGCTCGTTTTGAAATAGCGAAATGGATCAGGTTTGGTCATCCATAGACGCTACAAAACCGCCCTGCCCGTCTCAAGCAGGATTGCTCTGACAGTACCGTAGCGTTTTACCAGCGCTTGGATGCGGCATAGAACTTCCAGCAGTCAAGCCGAAGAGGCGCCACAGGTCTAGCTCGTCCCAGCTGATCAGGACGATGATTGGGTGTATCATTGCCGCGACAACCGCATAGATGTCGAACTCGCGTCGATAATGGAAAAGTCGGCGCACCCATTTCCTGCTGGTCAGGCGTGTCATTGGTCTAAGGGCCTTGGCCAGGGACACTAGGGTCAGGGACGCATCGCCGGAGGCAGCGGTGCAATGCGGACCATTCCGACCTTGACGCTAGCAACGCGTAAGTGAGCTCGGCCGCGATCGGAATGACCACCAGATGACGTCCGGCTGTGGGAACCTCACCATTCCAAGCCTCCCTTGGTGGAGGCGATTGCAGCTTCGAACTTCGATCTCGGCGAGAGCCCGTCGAGCGGACGGATCGCCAAGTCAAGCCGTCGCGCCTCGTTGTATCCCTGCGCAGCGTCCCGGGTTGGCGGCCTGCCATAGGTCGCAAGGTAACGCGCGGCAAAGTCGCTCTGCCGCCAGTCTTGATCGGGCGGAAGTTTTCCGGCTTCTACGACGAGTGTTCTCGGTGCAACGTTCACGAACGGAGGGCTGGCCGCGCCAAACCGGATGACCACGTCGGGTGTTTGTGAAGGATTTCCAAAAAGGCCCGGGATTTCTGCCCCGCTGTCGTGCGGCAAAAGCAGGACTTGTACGTCTACCCCGCCGAGATGCCCGTCGGAGGTCTCGCCTTCGTGCCCATCGCGCTCATCCGCTGCCAGTAGGAACCCGGCAACTATCTCTGCCAGTCGGGTCTCCGAACCGAGCCCGGCTACATGAAGGCCCGCAGTAAACTCGTGTGCACTGGCCGAGGTACCCATACCGATCAGGAACGCCGCGTATATCAGGAAGCGGGGGGTCATATCTTGACACTCCTCAATCTGAGAGAGTTAAGCACCACCGAGATGGACGAGGCGCTCATTGCGAAGGCGGCGAACATCGGGCTAATCAGGATGCCGAAGAACGGGAACAAAAGACCCGCCGCCACGGGAACGCCGCTGGCGTTGTAGACCAGCGCGAAGAACAGGTTCTGGCGGATGTTGCGCATGGTTGCGCGTGCCAGCCTGCGGGCGCGCACGATGCCGTCGAGGTTGCCCTTAACCAGCGTGATCCCGGCGCTTTCGATGGCGACGTCGGCACCGGTGCCCATGGCTATGCCGACATCGGCCTGGGCCAGCGCAGGCGCGTCGTTCACGCCGTCGCCGGCCATGGCGACCTTGCGGCCCTGATCCTGCAATTCCCTGATGATGCGGGCCTTGTCTTCGGGCAGGACGTCGGCGCGGATCTCGTCGATGCCAAGCCTTGCGGCCACGGCTTTCGCGGTGCGCTCATTGTCGCCGGTTGCCATGATGATGCGGAAGCCCAGTTCGTGCAGCGCCTTCAGCGCGGTGGGTGTGGTTTCCTTCACCGGATCAGAGACGCAGACAAGACCGGCAACGGCACCGTCGACAACCACGAACATCACCGTCTCGCCCTCATCGCGGCGGGTGTTGGCGGTGTCGACCAGATGACCGGCCTCCAGCCCCAGATCCTCGACCAGTTTGCGGTTGCCAAGCGCCACGGCTTTGCCGTCCACCTTGCCTGTCACACCCTTGCCTGTTACGGCCTCGAAGTCGCCAGCATCTCCCATCTTCACGCCGCGTTCCTCGGCACCCTCGACGATGGCTTCGGCAAGCGGGTGCTCGGAGCCCCTCTCAAGGGTGGCGGCAAGGCGCAGCACTTCGACCTCATCGTGCCCTTTTTCGGGCAGCACGGCGGTCAGGCGCGGTTTGCCCATAGTCAGGGTTCCTGTCTTGTCGACGATCAGCGTGTCGACCTTTTCGAACCGCTCCAGCGCTTCGGCATTCTTGATAAGAACACCTGCCTGCGCGCCACGTCCTGTCGCCGTCATGATCGACATCGGTGTGGCGAGACCGAGCGCACAGGGGCAGGCGATGATCAGTACCGCCACCGCCGAGATCAAGGCGTATGACAGCGCCGGATCAGGCCCCCAGATCGCCCAGCCGATGAAAGCCAGGACGGCGATACCGATCACGGCAGGCACGAAGAACCCTGCCACCTGATCGGCGTACTTCTGGATCGGCGCGCGGGAACGTTGCGCACTCGACACCATTTCCACGATCTGGGCCAGCATCGTGTCAGCGCCAACGCGCGTGGCCTCTATCACCAGCGATCCGGTGCCGTTGATGGTGGCGCCCGTGACCATCTCACCGGCAACTTTTTCCACGGGTATCGGTTCGCCCGTGATCATGCTTTCATCGACCGATGAGCGGCCGTCCACCACGGTGCCATCGACCGGCACCTTGTCTCCGGGGCGCACACGCAGACGGTCGCCCACTTGCACGTCTTCGAGCGGGATTTCCTCTTCGCGCCCGTCATCGCGGATGATCCGCGCCGTCTTTGCGGCCAGGTCCAAGAGTGCCCGGATCGCCTTGCCGGTGCCCTCGCGGGCGCGCAGCTCCATGACCTGGCCGAGCAAGACCAGCGTGACAATCACCGCCGCAGCTTCGAAATAGACGCCGACGTGTCCGTCTTCCATGCGGAACCCGTCAGGGAAGATGTCAGGAGCAAGTACGGCAACCACGCTGAAAGCCCAGGCTGCCAGAACGCCCATCGAGATCAGCGAGAACATGTTCAGGTTCCATGTCCGGAACGAGTTCCAGCCGCGCACCATGAACGGCCAGCCGCACCACCAGACGACCGGGGTGCCCAGCACCAGTTCGATCCAGAGCGTCGCGCGCTCGCCAAAGATCTCGCGTACACCCGGGAAGCCGACGAATGGTCCCATGGTGAAGACAAGAAGCGGGATCGTCAGAATCGAGCCGACCCAGAAACGGCGCGTGAAATCCACCAGCTCCGGGTTGGGTCCGTCCTCGGGCATGGCGGCGCTTTCCAGTTCCAAACCCATGCCGCAGATCGGGCACGAGCCGGGATGCGTCTGGCGCACTTCGGCGTGCATCGGACAGGTATAGACCGCGCCTGAGTAGCCTTCGGGCACGGTGTCATAATTGCCGCCACCTTTTGCCACGTGGCCGTGATGCCCATGCGCATGGTGGCCGTGATGCGCGTGTTTACCGGCTTCGCCTTCGGGCACGAGGTGCATGCCGCATTTGGGGCAATCGCCCGGCCCGTTCTGGCGCACCTCGGGATGCATCGGACAGATGTATCCGGTTGCGTCTTCACCGGCGTCGGCGTGGTGTTGGTGGCTTTTCATGTCTTCAGTTCCGTTGAAAATTCGTTTTGAGGTCCCAATGCCAGTCCGTTTGGTGTTTCAACCTTAGCATTCATCGCGTGAGCGATGCTGGCGGCCAACGGATCGGCCAGCGATATGACGTTGGTTTGATGCGGAATGCTGTCTGTCGTGATCACGCGGGCAGCGCCGGCGGCCAGGATGTCTTCGTAGGCGCTGCCCGCGAATACCGCGTGGATGATGACGCAGACGGGCGACCGGGTTCCGGCCGCAATCAGATGCTCCATCGCGCGGATCATCGTGCGCCCGGACGAAGCGATGTCGTCTAGGACAACGGGTGTCCCGTGCTTCAGTGCGTCGCTTTCGGGCACGCTGACATCCACTTGCCAGTCGCCGGACCGCACTTTGGTCAGCACCTCATAGGGGCGTCCGGCCGTACGCGCGACCTCGGCGACCCATTGTTGACTTTCGCTGTCGGGACCCAGGATAACCGCGTCCGGCACCTCGCGGGCGATCCAGTCGGCAATTAGCGGCGCGGATTGAACGCGGATCGCCGGAATGCGGAACACTCGGTCGAGTGACGGAACGCGATGGAGGTGTGGATCGACGGTGACCAGCCAGTCAAAACTGTCTTCCAGAAACTTCGCGAACAGCGGGGCCGTCACAGCCTGCCCGAGCGCAAACCGTTTATCCTGACGCATGTAGGCAAGGTAAGGCGCAACAACACCCACGAGCTTTGCCCCGAGTTCGCGCGCGGTGGCCGCCGCAAAGCGCAACGGAAGTGCCAGCGGGTCCGGGTCGCGCAGCGTGGCCAAAAAGATGACATCGCGGCCCTTCATGTTCTCAGGGAGCGTCACGAGGCTCTCGCCGTCGGGGAACCGGTGCAGGTCGATGGCCGCCGTTTCTGCGCCCATGCGATTGGCTAGGTCTCCGGCCAGGGCTTCCATCTCTGGAAAGGCGAGGATGAGGGGTGTCATGGCGCATCCTCTACGCGGAACGGGCTGTCGCCACTGGCGGCGTAATCCAGCGCCCACGCTAACTCGCCTTGTGTCTCCGCGTGAACTTCGAACAAAGGCTGACCGATTTCGACGGTGTCTCCCACGCGCGTTCTTAGAAATACGCCCGATGTCTTGCGGCCAGGCGCGCCCGCGAGCTTTGCGATCTTGGCGATGCGACGGTTGTCGATTGCAGTTATTCGTCCAGCGCTGGCGGCGTTGACTGGCTTCATTTGTGGCGCCTTGTCCGGTTCGGTGAACCCGCCCTGCGCCGCACAGATCGCCAAGAATTTGGCCTCTGCCTTGCCCCCATCCAACAGTTCGCCTGCCAATTGGCGCCCATTCGTTCCGACGAGTTCCAGCAAGGCACCAGCGACATCGAGGGCGCGCTCGCGCAGATCGGCTGGGGCCTGTGGGCTGCGCCTCAGTACTGCCAGAACGTCGTATGCCTCAAGCGCCGGGCCGATCCCGCGCCCCACCGGGGCGAAGCCATCGCTTCGATTAACTGAAATTGTCTGGCCCAGTGCTGTAGCGACGGCCTTAAGCCTATCGGAAAGCGCCTTGGCGGCCGCGTCGGAGCGCACCTTCGCCGTAGGCCCGATTGGCATGTCAATCAGCACGTGACTCGATCCCGCAGCCGCCTTTTTGGACAGTATACTGGCCACCATCTGCCCCTCGCTGTCAAAATCGAGTGGGCGTTCGATTCGGATCAGCATGTCGTCGGCGGGGCTCAGGTCCAGCCCGCCGCCCCAGACGATGCAGCCGCCCTCGGCCTCGACGACGCCGCGCATCGCGGCTTGGTCCAAAGCGACGGGTGCCATGACCTCCATCGTGTCGGCGGTGCCGGCGGGCGAGGTGATCGCGCGGCTGGATGTC
>JBFFFS010000104.1:0-9084 GCA_041557855.1 Roseobacter sp.
CGACTCTGAACGTGGTGACCGCGAACGACTGGCTACCCGAGGGAACGGCCGCCCTGAGCGAGGCTGCCTGGAACAGTTTGCAAGGCGAACCCGGTGTTCTGGCCGTGTTTTCGCACCCCGATCCGCCTGGTTCGGCGTCGGCGATCCGTCGCAAGGTTTACGGGGATCGGCTTGGTCTGGGAGAATTCACAGACATCATCCAGGATACGGTCGCTCACCGGCTTTCCGATCTCGATCTTGCCGCTTTTGTCACGGCCTGTGCGGGGGATCGGCTGGACCTTGATGAAACCATCGCTCTCACGCGAGCCATGCAAGCCGCCGGACGAACACTCGACTGGGCTGGCGAGCCGGTACTCGACAAACATTGCGTAGGCGGTTTGCCGGGAAATCGGACCTCACCAATCGTGGTGGCGATTGTTGCGGCGGCCGGATACCGGATTCCGAAAACATCGAGCCGTGCGATCACATCACCTGCGGGGACCGCCGACACTATGGAGGTAATGTCACCTGTTGCCCTGGATCTCGCAGCGATGCGCCGGGTGGTAGAAGATGAGGGCGGCTGTCTGGTGTGGGGTGGAGAACTCGACCTCAGCCCAGCTGACGATCTGCTCATCCGGATCGAGCGACCTCTGGATTTCGACAGCGACGGGCAATTGGTTGCAAGTATTCTTTCGAAGAAGGCGGCGGCGGGTTCTACTCATGTGGTGATCGACATGCCGGTTGGCCCATCTGCAAAAGTACGCTCGCAGGCAGCAGCACAAAGTCTGTCTTCTCGCCTTCTTGCGGTAGGCGAAGCCTTGGGCCTGAAACTGGCGATACATGTCAGTAACGGCGAGGCACCGGTCGGACGCGGCATAGGCCCGACGCTCGAAGCTCGAGATGTACTTGCCGTGCTGCGCCGGGAAGAGGACGCGCCTTCTGACCTGCGGTCGCGTGCACTTGACATTGCCGGTGATCTTATCGATCTGGCCGCGCCTGGCTGCGGTCGTCAGCGCGCCGCCGCTTTGCTTGACGACGGGTCGGCAGAAGCCAAGTTCATGGCGATTTGCGAGGCGCAGGGGGGCTTCAACGAACCCTCACAGGCCGATCAAGTCGTTGTGGAAACGTCGGACCGGCGTGGCCGCATCACCGCCATCGACAACCGACGCTTATCGAAGATCGCCAAGCTGGCGGGTGCGCCAGGCCGCAAGAAGGCGGGTATTCTTTTACGCGCAGGTCTGGGCGACATTGTTGAAAAAGGTACCCCGATGTTTGAAATTCACGCCGAGACCAAAGGCGAACTGGAATGGGCCTGGGATTACGTACGTGCCGGCTCCGGTCCGTTCGAGGTCGGAGGCATGGAATGAGGCGGTTGCTGGTCGCCTTGCCCGGTCAGGAAACGCTGGGACGAGATATTGCGAGGCAACTGGGTTTAGATTTCGAGCTGCTCGACGTGCACCAGTTTCCCGACGGGGAAAGCCTTGTCACGCTTCCCGGCGAACTGTCCGGTGCCGACGTCGCCTTCCTTGCAACCCTAAATGATCCCGATAGGTTGGCGCTGCCGCTCCGGTTTGCATCTGCCACCGCACGCGAACTCGGAGCGCTTCGTGTAGGCCTGATCGCTCCCTATCTCGCTTACATGCGTCAGGACCGGCGCTTCGAAGCTGGACAGGCGGTGAGTGCGCCTCTCTTCGCAGATTTTCTTAGTGAATCCTTCGATTGGCTTGTCACCGCAGATCCACATCTCCACCGCATCAGTAATCTCAAGGATCTGTTTTCGATCCCGACCCGGAAGATGTCCACGGCGGGCACGATTGCCCGGTGGATAACAGATCATATTACCGACGCCTTCCTTGTCGGGCCGGACGAGGAAAGCCGCCAATGGGTCGAAGAAGTTGCGCGGCTGGCAAATTGCCCGTGGGAAACCTTGACGAAGACCAGAAAGGGCGATCTTCACGTCGAGGTCTCGCTGCCGGAAACTCGCCCGCCGGAATTGGGTACACCGGTAATTTTGGACGATATCGCATCGTCGGGCCGTACTTTGATCCGTACCATTGAACGTCTTTGCGACCGGGGCGCGCGGCCTCCTGTCTGCATCGTCATCCACGCGGTCTTTGCCGGCGATGCGTGCGCGGAAATCCTAGCAGCCGGTGCGTCGCGTATCGTGAGCACGGATTCGATCCCCCACCCGACGAACGAGATCGGATTGGCACGATTGCTGTCCGAAGCGACGCTGAAAGTCATGCGGAAGTCTGGCGCCGCATGACACAGCCAAACCCTGGTAAAATTCAGCCGCCCAGAAGTTTCTTACGGGCAGTATAGTCGTCGGCATCGATATCGCCACGTGCAAGGCGCATGTCGAGTTCGGCGATCGCACCGGATTTCCTCCCGACCGCGTCGCCCTGATCTATTCGGCGCGCGAACCAGATTATTGCGGCGACAACGAGACCAAGGAAAATCAACCAAAGGATCGGGCCGAAAAGCATGGCGTAGCCATGGCCGTAGCCCATCATGTGACCGTATTCCTCTGGGTCGGCCCAGGCGGGAGACCCGACAAGCGCCAAGAAAAGTGAGGAGCGAAACATCTAGACCTCCATTGAATCAGATGCCGTCACCATCGACATGATGCGGCGCATTGTCGTTGATATGGGTCAACTTTGATCACGGGCTAACTTCGCAGGTCCTCGTCAAAACCATGCAGGGCTCCGATTTCACTTCAATATTCTGACTGCGAGCAGACAGACCCGGATTAAATTGTTGGGGGCACTCTGATATGGTGGCGCTGACGATCCGGCGATTGCAACGATTACCTGACGATCTGTACGATTAGACAGGAGGCCCAAATGGCACGGCACGCACATGATCACGGCAAACATGCCGGATCGCACCATTCAAACCACAACCACGATGAAATGCCGGATGGCCCGGCGGCGAAGGATCCCGTCTGCGGAATGTCCGTCGCGATGAAGCCGGATGCGAGAACCCGGGACTGCGACGGCGATACCTTCTACTTCTGCTCGGACGGTTGCCGGACAAAATTTGATGCCGACCCCTGGTTCTACGCTTCCGGCAACTCTGGGCAAGTGGAGGAAAAAGTACCTCAGGGTACGCAATGGACCTGCCCGATGCATCCGGAGATCGTACGCGATGAGCCCGGAGCCTGCCCGATCTGCGGTATGGCATTGGAACCAATGGTGCCTGATGACGGACCAAACGAGGAACTGGAAGACTTCACCCGGAGGCTGTGGGTAAGCAGCGCAGCGGCCGTTCCGCTAATCATTCTGACCATGGGGGAAATGGTCGGCCTCCCCGTCCGCGCCTGGGTCGGGCATCAGATTGCCGTCTACATGGAGTTTGCGTTTGCGACGCCGATCGTGCTGTGGGCGGCGCGTCCGTTCTTCCAGCGCGGGTGGGACTCGATCCGGAACCGGTCGCCAAATATGTGGACTCTGATCTCGCTCGGTGTCGGAGCGGCTTATCTCTATTCGCTCGTGGCGACCTTCCTGCCGGGCGTATTCCCCGAGCAGTACCGCATGGGCGGCATGGTCGGCACCTATTTCGAGGCCGCTGTGGTGATCGTGGCCCTGATCTTCGTGGGCCAGGTACTGGAGCTTCGGGCACGGGAACGCACGGGCGATGCGATCCGCGCGCTGCTCGATCTTGCCCCGAAGACCGCGCGTCGAATTTTGCCTGATGGGTCCGAATATGACGCGCCGCTTGAAAACGTGCTCGAAGGCGACCTGCTTCGGGTTCGGCCGGGCGACAGTGTTCCGGTCGACGCCGAAGTCGTAGAAGGCCGCTCCTCGATCGACGAGAGCATGATCACGGGTGAACCGGTTCCCGTGGAGAAGGTCGAGGGCGACCACGTGACCGGGGGGACGATCAACAAGAACGGCACGCTGGCCATCCGGGCCACTGCTGTCGGCGCGGATACCGTGCTGTCGCAAATCGTAGAGATGGTAGCGGGAGCACGCCGTTCCCGCGCGCCGATCCAAGGGTTGGCTGACAAAGTATCGGAGATTTTCGTCCCAACCGTTGTAGGGGTCGCACTGCTGGCCTTCGTGGTCTGGCTCTTGGTCGGGCCCAGCCCGGCCTTTGTCTTCGCAATCGCGGCAGCGGTATCGGTGCTGATCATCGCCTGTCCCTGTGCGCTGGGGCTGGCGACGCCGATTTCGATCACCACCGCGGCTGGCCGCGGCGCACAGGCGGGGGTTCTCATCAAGGATGCCGAGGCGCTGGAACGCATGGCACATGTGGATACGCTGATCGTCGACAAGACCGGCACGTTGACTGAAGGCAAGCCGAAGCTGACCGATGTCATCGCCTTGGCCGACACGGCCGAGAATGACGTGCTGGCGCATGCCGCGGCGCTCGAACGCGGATCGGAGCATCCGCTGGCCGAGGCGATCGTTGAAGGCGCGCGGGACCGTGGCGTGTCGGCCGGAAAAATATCGGATTTCGAGGCCGTCACGGGCAAGGGCGTGACGGGTCGGGTCGACGGCCAGGCAGTGGCCCTCGGAAATTCCAGCCTGATGCAATCTTTTGGCATCGATACCGATACGGCCGAGCAAACGGCAGATGCTCTGCGTGCCGAAGGCAAGACGGCAATGTATGTGGCGATGGACAACCACCTGATCGGGCTCGTTGCGGTCGCCGACCCAATCAAGGAAACGACAAAAGCGGCGATCCGTGAACTGCATGCCCAAGGCCTGCGCATCATCATGGCCACGGGCGACAATCAACGGACTGCCGAAGCGGTTGCGGCCAAGCTCGACATCGACGAAGTGCGCGCGGGCGTTCTGCCTGAGGACAAAAAGAAATTCGTTGATGCAATGCGTGCGCAGGGTGCGCGGATCGCCATGGCAGGCGATGGTGTCAACGACGCCCCGGCGCTCGCTGCCGCGGACGTGGGCATCGCCATGGGAACCGGTGCCGATGTTGCCGTCGAAAGCGCCGGCCTGACGCTGCTCGGTGGAGATCTCTTCGGCATCGTACGTGCGCGGAAACTGGCCAAGGCCACGTTGAGGAACATCAAGCAGAATCTGTTTTTCGCCTTCGTCTATAACGCAGCAGGGGTGCCAATCGCGGCGGGTGTTCTCTATCCGTTGTTTGGCCTGTTACTTTCACCGATGATTGCTGCAGCCGCCATGTCGCTCTCGTCGGTCTCGGTCATCGGCAACGCGCTGCGCCTGCGGAAGATCGACCTGTAACCCCATGCGCTGCGCCTAAGGTGCCGTCACTTGTCTGACCTGCTAGTGCGGTGCATATGACCGCTGGCTTGATTAAGTCCGCTTGCCGGGTCCCAATCAGACGATCGAGCTGTGATATGCTCACAGTACCTCGGGGTTTCGTGGCAGCGGCCCGTTCGATCATCATTACTCTCTTCTGCCCTTGAATTCTTCGCGGCTGCGCAAGATCGCCGCTTGTGTTCCTCCTATGCCTGGATCGCGGGTGTAACTTTGTAGGTCTCGCCTTTCACCAGCAATGCCCAGGCGGTTCGGGCGGTCTTGTTGGCGATGGCCACGGTCACGAGCCGCGTGGGTTTGCGCTCAAGGAGCGATCTGACCCAGACGCCAGTTCGGGTATTGTTTGTCTCCACGCGCCGCGTCACCGAGGTGGCGCCGACGACCAGCAATCGGCGCAGGTAGCCGTTCCCCATCTTGGAGACGCGCCCCAATCGCTCCTTGCCGCCCGACGAGTTCTGCCGCGGCACCAGTCAGAGCCAGGCCGCGAACTGCCAGCCTGATTTGAAGACCGAGGGATCGTGTGCCTTGGCCATAAACGCAGTAGCCGTGATGATACCAACACCCGGGATTGTCTCGAGACGCTGGCTCGCCTGGTTCAGCCGGAGCCACGCCATCAGTTGGCGTTCGATCTTGCCAATCTCCTCGATCAAAGTCTCGAACTGCGCGGCCAGAGACAGAAGCGGCGACCGGACAAAGGAGGGCAGTTCGATGTCAACAGCGTCGCTCAGCAGCCGGACAAGCTCGGTCACCTTGCGGGGACCCCGGGACGTAACAACCCCAAACTCTGCGAGCTGAACCCGCATCGCATTCAGGATCATGGTGCGCTGCCGCATCAGCAGGTCGCGAGACCGGTGCAGGACCAGGACGGCTTGCTGGTCTTCAGTCTTCACCGGCACGAAGCGCATGTTCGGCCGTGTCACCGCCTCGCAGATTGCCTCGGCATCGGCCGCATCGTTCTTCTGACGCTTCACGTGGGGCTTCACGTCAGCCGGCGGAAACAGCCGCGCCTCATGCCCGAAGACCCCGACCTCCCGGGGCCCGGACCCTTCACGATCCCTTCTACGCAGCCATGGCGTTTCATCGATTTCTTGATGAATTTCAGTGTCGCAGCTTTATTTCGATGTTCAGTAACAACAGCTTCCGGCAACTCTCCTTCATGATCGACAGTACGACCAAGACAGTGTCGTTTCCCGTTCACTTTCACGAAGGCCTCGTCCGGGTACCATTTCCATTTCGAGAAGGCGCGCAGCTAGTGCACCTGCTTTCTTAGGATCTCTGACACGAACGTCGGTCCAAAACGGTTTCACCAATATCGGACGGTTTCGTGGCCGACATCGATCCCGCGTTCGCACAGCAGGGTCTTCGACGTTCCGAAGCGCAAGCGGGAAACGGATGTAGAGCATCACCGCCAAGCGGATGATCTCGGGGCTGGTTTTGAAATATTTGAAAGAGGCAGGTTTGGTCATGATTGAACGCTCAGTGAACCCCTGCCCCGCTCGTGCAAAGTTATTCCGGCAGAATCTTCCACCACCCTACCCGCTCAAGCCTGTTTCCAATGCTCAGGGCTCGCGCATCCCTTATGTAAGAAATTATTTATAAAGAGTAAAAATTTATTGGCTTTCTTGCATATTTTTTTACGATTAGAGTCTTCCTGTACTTGGTGCCGGGACCCCAAAGGTTATCGGCACCCTTGCGGGAGATGCCACAAATGAGCCAGTTCGACGACCTGCTGCAACAGGCGAATCTGATTAATGGCCGATGGTGCGGTGCGAACCATGGCGGAACGCTCACCGTTAGCAATCCGGCCACAGGTGAGGTACTGGGCTGTGTTCCAGACTGTGGCGCAGCCGAGACCAACAATGCGATTGAAGCCGCTTCCCTGGCCTTTACGGACTGGTCGCGCAGCGATTTGGTTTTTAGGGTCAACCTGCTGCACAAGCTGCATGACGCCCTGATGGACAATCAGGAGCCGTTGGCGCAATTGCTGACAGCCGAACAGGGAAAGCCACTCGCCGAAGCACGAGGCGAAATCGCGATCGGCGCAGCCTATATTCGCTGGTTCGCCGAAGAAATTCGCCGCGCGAAGGGCGAGATTGTACCGGCCCCTACGGCTGACCGCCGCCTGATGGTGACCCGGCACCCAGTGGGCGTTATCGCCGCGATCACCCCCTGGAACTTCCCGTCATCCATGCTGGCGCGCAAACTGGGCCCCGCTCTGGCGGCCGGGTGCACCGTCGTTGCCAAACCGGCGACGGCAACACCCTATTCCGGATTGGCCTGGGGAAAGCTCTGCCAGGACGTCGGTTTCCCCGATGGGGTGGTAAACATCCTGACCGGCTCTGCGCGCGAGATCGGCGGCGCGATCATGGCGAGCCCGGAGGTGCGGAAAGTTACATTCACGGGATCGACGGACGTGGGCAAGGTCCTGATCCGGCAGTCTGCCGACACGGTGAAGAAAGTTTCGATGGAACTGGGAGGCAACGCGCCCTTCTTAGTTTTTGATGATGCCGATCTCGAGGCCGCTGTCGAAGGCGCCATGATCGCGAAATATCGCAACATGGGGCAGACGTGCGTGTGCACGAACCGGTTTTACGTTCAGGCCGGCATCCATGACGCCTTTGTCGCGCGGCTGAAGGAAGCTACCGAAGCGCTCGTCGTCGGAGACGGTGCGAAACCCGGCGTTCAGCAGGGTCCGATGATCGACGAAGCCGCCGTTGAAAAAGTCGAAGCGATGCTGGCCGATGCCACATCCAAGGGCGCAAAGGTCGTCACCGGGGGGAAGCGGCACAACCAAGGGGGCACCTTTTTCGAGCCCACGGTAATGACCGGGGCGACCTCCCAAATGATGGTGGCGACCAACGAAATCTTCGGGCCGCTTTCCGCCGTTTTCAAGTTCGAGACGGAAGAAGAAGCAATCGAAGCGGCCAATGCGACCGAGTTTGGCTTGGCCGCCTATGCCTATACGCGGTCTCTCGGGCGCACGTTCCGGCTGAACGATCAGCTCGATTATGGCCTCATTGGCATCAATTCCGGCCTCATCACCACGGTAGAAGCGCCATTTGGCGGTTTGAAAGAAAGCGGGATGGGCAAAGAAGGCGGAAGCCAGGGCCTGGATGATTACTTGTCCGTTAAATACATGTGCGTCGCAGGCCTGGACGCTTAAAAAGATCAATTTTCAAGGAAGAATGCGATGCGTGCCGCCGTTGTCAGAGAGTTCAAAAGAGACTTGTCGATCGAAAATGTGGCTGACCCGGTCTGCCCGGATAACGGCGTCGTTCTCGAGGTCGCCGCTTGCGGCGTATGCAGGTCAGACTTCCATGGTTGGGTGGGCGAGCACCCAAAAGTCACCAACGGATCCATACTCGGCCACGAATATTGCGGCACGGTTGTCGAGGCCGGAGCACAGGCGAAGCACAAGATCGGCGACCGGCTGATTGCACCGTTCATTCTCGGATGCGGCGATTGTCCGGCCTGCCAGACCGGCGCCTCCAATACCTGCGAGAGCGCCATCGTTCCGGGCTTCGGCGCGCCGGGCGCCTATGCCGAGTTTGTGGCGGTGCCATTCGATCACAATCTCGTCCATCTGCCGGAGGGAATGTCCCCCTCGCTGGCCGCGGGCCTGGGATGCAGGGTGACAACCGCATGGCATGCAATGACGGACCGTGCCAACGTCAGGGCCGGCGAGTGGGTTGCAATTCATGGCACTGGGGGCATCGGGCTCTCTGCCCTGCTTCTGGCCAAGATGCTGAGAGCGCGCGTTGTCGTCGTGGACATCGTCGAGGAAAAACTAAACCACGCGAAGATGCTGGGCGCCGATGCCGCCGTGAACGCGATGAAAGAAGATGTTGCTGCCGCCATC
>JBFFFS010000105.1:0-9077 GCA_041557855.1 Roseobacter sp.
TGTATTTGCAGGCGATGCAGCTGTCGTTGACAATATATGTCATGAAAGGCTCTCTCAGGCTTGTTTGATCGCTAGCTAATTCAGCGGGATCGATCAATCAAGAGAGCGCGCCCTAGAAAGATCAAGGATGCGGCGATCTCGCTTTGTCGGGCGACCCTTTCCCTCGAATCCGGGGTTTTCAGGAGCACTTTCCCGTGATCGCGGTGCCAGCGGCTGCAGATCAGTGTATAGCGCTTGCGCTTCCGGGGCAGGACCGCGGCGCTCTCCAAGGTGTTCAATGCGGATGACGCGCACGTTTTCGCCTTGCGTGAATGTCAGAACGTCCCCCTGTCCCACCATGAAGCTGCGTTTCTGAATGCGTGCACCATTCACCCGCACGCCTTTTTCAGCGACCACGGTTGCAGCGAGCGACCGCGTCTTGAAAAACCGCCCATGCCAAAGCCATTTGTCGATCCGCAGCTTTTCAGCCAATTACTTGTCGCCTTTCAGCCCCATGAGCGCCGCCGCGAAGGGGTTATCGGGATCGATCTTCTTCTCGGGCTTTGGCGGCTTGGCGGAGAATTTCTGCGCCCCCTTGCCCTTGTCGCCGCGCGGGCCACCGCGCTTTTGCTTGCCTCCGGGCTTACCCTTGCCACCGGTACGCTCGCCACCCCGCCGGTTCGCACCACCGCAGCGGGCCGGACGCGCCCATGTGAAAGTATAGAAAACCTCTATTTCAGGCTCTTCCGGCGCAGTCGGGACCGCCGGCGCCTCCGCAGCTTCCTCGGCAAGAGCAGGCGCGCTCTCTTCGCTTTGGCTGGCGTCGTCCTGGACTTCGGAAACTGCGTCAGGCGCAAGTTCCTGTGCCGCGTCCATGACAGGTTTATCGCCGATCTCGTTTTCCGGTGCCGGCGTCTCCGTCTCCGCATCCGCCACGGGCGCATCGCCCTCGCCTGTCTGCTGTGCAGCGGGTTCGGTAGCTTTGACCTTGGGGCGCTCCCCCTTTTCCGCCCTGTATCCCAGCCCCTGCATCAGGTCGGCGAATTGCTCAAGCGTCATCCCGGTGATCGACAGCATATCCGCCTTGGCTTCGAACCCCGCGCGCGAGTTTTCAGCCCGCAGCATATCCGCCAACCGCTCCAGCATGTCGATACGGATCGCCCGCTCGCCCGCGATGCGATAGCCCGACATCGTGTCGGCGCCCTCAGGCGCGCTGGTATCCACCGGAATTGTTACAAGACCCGGCGGCGGCGCCTCTGGGAATATATCCAGCCCGTTCGACAGCGACCACAGCACCAACCGCAACCGCGTCGGTGCGGGCTTGAGCAGCAAGGAAAGGAAAATCGTGAATTGCCCAAAGCGAATCCCATGTTTGCGCAGCGCGCCGCGCGCCTCCTGATCGAGCGCCTTGACCTCGTCTGCCACCTGCGCACGCGGCAGGACGCCCAGCGCTTCGACCATGCGAAAGGCGAAACCGCGCGCCAGGCCCGTCAGCGCCTCGTCCCGGCTGAGGTTCAGAAGCGGTTCGAACAACGCTGCAATCTTACGGTCGATGAAATGCTGCAACCGACGCTGCACCTTCTGGGCCACCTCCGGTCCGGCAACATCATCCACGAACACCTCGACCTGAGGCTTGAGCGGATCGGCTCCTGCGGTCAGCTTACCCACCGCGTCCTTGCCCCACATCAGCCCGCCCTGTTCCGTAAAGTCGAGTTCGGTATCCGGCGCGTTGTAAAAACGATCGGCCCGCAGATGGAATTGCGGCGCCAGCGCCTGCAGCGCGGCTGTTTTGATCGTCTTGGCTTCGGCGCCGCTGGCACCTTTGTCCTGACTGAAGCGGAAACCCTCCAGCTTGCCTACATATTCGCCCTCGACGGTTACTTCGCCGGTATTGGATACTTCTGCCACCATGGCTTCCTTCTGGCCGAGCCGGCGCAAAAGCACGGATGTGCGCCGGTCTACAAATCTTTGGGTCAGACGCTCGTGCAGCGCATCCGACAGCCTGTCTTCTACAGAACGCGACGCGTCGCGCCAATGGCTTTCGTCATCGACCCACTCTTTGCGTTGCGCGACATAGGTCCAGGTGCGGATAAACGCCAGTCTTTTGGACAATGCATCGATGTCGCCGAGGGTGCGGTCGATTCGCTGGATTTGCCGCGCCAGCCAGTCATTGGGGATTTGCCCCTGCTGGTGCAGAAAGTTGAAAATCTGTTCCAGAAGGCTTGCATGTTCCGCGTGACTGATGCCGCGGAAGTCGGGGATGCGGCAGACATCCCAGAGCAACCGCACGGACGGGCCGTCCGAACAGCGCGCTACGATCTCGGGCACTTGCGACAGCGCCTTGAGCGCGCCTACGTCATCCGCTTCCCGGGCACGCACCAGCATTTCATGTGCTGGCGCGGTCTCCAGCGACTGGATCAGACGATCGATCGAGCCGTATTGCAGTGCATGATTGCGCCAGTTGAGACCTTTGAGCGGGGTAAAACGGTGCTCCATGATCGCCTGCGCAACGCCATCACCCAACGGCGAAGCTTCACCGGTGACGCCAAATGTGCCGTTTTTCATTCCTCGCCCGGCCCGGCCCGCGATCTGGGCAAGTTCATTCGGCGCCAACGGCCGCATGCGGCGGCCATCGAACTTGCTCAGCGCAGAGAATGCAACATGGTCGACGTCGAGGTTGAGCCCCATACCAATTGCGTCGGTCGCCACCAGATAATCGACGTCGCCATTCTGGTACATCTCGACCTGCGCGTTGCGCGTGCGCGGGCTAAGTGCCCCCATGACCACCGCAGCGCCACCCTTCTGGCGCCGGATAAGCTCGGCAATCGCATATACATTCTCAACCGAAAACCCAACTATTGCACTGCGCGCACGCATCCTGCTTATCTTTTTCGGACCAGAATAGGTCAACTGCGACATCCGTTCGCGCTGAACGAATTGCGCGTTGGGAACCAGCTCCCGGATCGGTCCGCGCATGGTATCGGAGCCCAGAAAAAGCGTCTCGTGCAGGCCACGCGCCCGCAGCAACCGGTCGGTGAACACATGCCCGCGCTCGGGATCCGCGCACAGCTGGATTTCATCGACCGCCAGAAAATCACAGCCCATACCCTCCGGCATGGCTTCGACAGTACAGACCCAGTATTGCGTACGAGGCGGTACGATCCGCTCTTCCCCGGTTACCAGCGCCACGACAGAGGGGCCGCGTGCCGCGACGATCCTGTCATAGACCTCGCGCGCAAGCAGACGTAACGGCAGGCCAATCACCCCGGTACGATGCCCAAGCATCCGCTCGATTGCGTAGGTTGTCTTGCCCGTGTTGGTCGGACCAAGCACGGCCACAACACTGTTATCACCTGACACGGCTATTCCTCCGGAGGGCAGGATCAGAGGCTGCGCCCGATCCCGCGACTGCGCAATTGTTCTCTCGCCGCTTTGGCATGTTCATGATGCGGGTTCAACTCCAGCACCCGGTCGAACGCTTCCGCCGCACGCTGCGTATCGCCGAATTCCCGAAACATCACACCGAGGCCGAAAATCGCATTGTAGTTATTCGGGTTCAGCGCCAGCGCCCGCTGCAGATCGTCGAGAGCGGGCCCGTAAAGCCCGGCCCGGTAATAAGCGGTTGCCCGCGCATGCCAGCCTTCGGCGAATTGTGGCGCATGGTCGGTCAATGCCGAGAAATGTTCGATCGCGCGCACGGTATCCTCGGCCTCCATGGCTTCCCGTCCGCGTTTGAGCAGCAGATCCATCGAAGCGGAACCTGATTTATCCCAGATCAGACCGAGTTCACGGTCCAGCCTCTTGGCCTCCGATTCGGGCGCGGATCGCAACGCCTCAAGCAGCGCCGCCTCGTCGGCACGTCCATCTGACGCCGCCCCCAAGGCAGTCGCACAAAAAAGTGCCGCAACGATAAGTTTGAGAATCTTCGGATTCATGGCCATAACACATTTGAATGTAACAGGCGCGTCGGGCAATTCCAGAGCCCGCGCCCAGATCAACAGGCAAAGGGGCTCAATATGAGCGACACTCTTGAAATAGCAGTAACCAAACTGAACGAAAAAATGGCAGGCAGCGCCTTCGGCGGCACCGCCAAATTCGATATCGCCGGCGAGGGATCGATCGTGCTCGATAGCGAGGGCGCGCGTATCGGCGATGATGCAACCGATGTGACACTGAGCGCCGATGCCGAAACCTTCCAGTCCATTCTGGACGGGGAAACTGATCCCACCAGCGCCTTCATGTCGGGCAAACTGACGGTGGACGGCGACATGGGCATGGCCATGCAATTGGCGGGTGCCTTGGCCTGAAGATGCTTGACCCTGCCCCCTACCTCGGCGAAATCGCCTTCGGTCCGGGGGGCGGGGAAGCCCATTGGCTGAAAACCTCCGATGACGTGCGCATACGCGTGGGTCACTGGCCTCTGAAAGATGCGGCCGGTACGGTCCTGATTTTTCCTGGACGAACAGAATTCATCGAGAAATATGGACAGACTGCGGCAGCCTTTGCCGAACGCGGGCTGGCCTCCATGGCAATCGACTGGCGCGGCCAGGGGCTTGCCGACAGGCTGCTCGACAACCCTCTGATCGGTCACGTCGCCCATTTCCCGGATTACCAGCGGGACGTGTCGGCCATGTTGCGCGCGGCCCGCCAGCTCAATCTGCCCCGCCCCTATTTCCTGCTGGCGCATTCGATGGGGGGCGCGATCGGGCTGCGGGCCGCCATCGAAGGGCTGGCAGTGCGCGCGGTCGCCTTCAGCGGACCGATGTGGGGTATTCACATCGCCCGGCACCTGCGTCCCCTCGCCTGGATACTCAGCCACCTGATGCCCCGGATCGGGCACGGGCACAGGCTCCCCCCCTACACTCAGCTTGAACACCACGTGCTGGCTGAGGGATTTGAAGACAACCTGCTGACCCGCGATGAAGAGCAATTCGCCATCATGGTGCGGCAGTTGCGGTCGCATCCGGAACTTGCGCTCGGCGGACCCAGCTTCGTTTGGCTGCGCGAGGCGTTGCTGGAAACGCGCCATCTGGCGGGCCGTCCTTCGCCCGATCTGCCGTGCATCACCTTTCTGGGGAGCAACGAACGTATCGTGGATGTGCCCAAGATCCATCGCCGCATGGAAAGCTGGAAGAAAGGCCGCCTCGAGATCGTTCAGAATGGCGAACACGAGGTTCTGATGGACAGCGATCCCGTATCACGCCCAGTCTTCGACCAGATGGCGCGGCTTTTCATGGAACAACCCGGCGGCTGAAGACTGGGCAAAAACACAGCGCTCACTAGATTATGTGTCATGAGCAACGCGCCCGTCCTTACCTTTACCGACCGCGGCATTTACTGCGCGGCAGGTGATTTTTTCATCGACCCATGGCGTCCGGTGCACCGTGCCCTCATCACGCACGGCCACGCGGACCACGCCAGACCGGGCCATGAGCACTACCTCGCCACGCACGCGGCTCTTCCCGTGATGCGTCACAGGCTGGGCGACATAACCACGCAGGGCGTCGCATTTGGCGAGCTGTTGCAGATCGGAGATGCACAGGTTTCCTTTCATCCCGCCGGGCACGTCCCGGGCTCCGCGCAGATCAAGGTGTCGGTCGGTGGCGAAACATGGGTCGCCTCAGGAGATTACAAGACCGAGAACGATGGTCTTTCCGAGCCTTTCGAGCCCCAGCGGTGCCATCATTTCATCACCGAATCCACCTTCGGATTGCCTGTCTTTCGCTGGCAGCCGCAGGAGCAGGTGGCCGACAGTCTGAATGCGTGGTGGCGAAAATGCAGCGCCGAAGGCAAGACGGCGTTTCTGGGAGCTTATGCGCTCGGCAAAGCTCAACGTCTTTTGCGCATGCTGGACACTTCAATTGGGCCGATCCTTACCCACGGCGCGGTCGAAGCCACCAATGAGGTTTTACGCGGACAGGGCATAAATTTGCCCCGTACCTCGCAACTGACGCAGGACACAGACCCCAAGGCCCATCGCGGGGCGCTCGTCCTAGCCCCGCCGTCTGCGCTTGGTAGCACCTGGGCGCGCCGCTTCGGCCCTCAGGAAAGCGCATTCGCCAGCGGATGGATGCAATTGCGCGGTGTGCGGCGCAGGCGTGCAGGTGACCGAGGCTTTGTAATTTCCGATCATGCGGATTGGAGCGGTTTGCTAAATACGATCAAGGCAACATCCGCAGAAAATATATATGTTACTCATGGTTATACCGATATCTTCACGCGATACCTGAATGAAAACGGCTGGAATGCGCAAGTCGTACCTACCGAATTCGGCGACGACGGCGACGACGGCGCGGAGGCTGCATGAAAGACTTTGCCGCTCTTTTCAACGCCATCGACCAGACCACGAAAACCACCATCAAGATCCAGGCTCTGGCGACCTATTTTGCGACTGCGCCGGATACAGACAGGCTCTGGACCATCGCGCTTTTTTCAGGCCGCAGACCGAGGCGCGCGGTTACCACAACGCGCCTGCGTGAATGGGCCGCCGAAGTTGCCGGCATTCCCCTGTGGCTCTTCGAGGAATGCTACCCGATCGTCGGAGATCTGGCGGAGACAATCGCGCTGGTACTGCCGGTCACGCGGAGCACCAACGACCGGTCGTTGACGGAATGGATTACCGATTTGCGCGGGCTCGGGGGCATGGAGGAGGCGGACCGCAAAGGCTTCGTGCAGCAAGCGTGGCGGGATCTGGGCGGTGCCGAACGCTTTGTCTTCAACAAGCTCATCACTGGCGGCTTCCGCATGGGCGTGAGCCAGAAGCTCATGACCCGTGCACTGGCGCGCGCCACCGGCAAGCCGGAAACCGAGTTGGCGCATCGCCTGATGGGCAACTGGCAGCCGGACAGCACCACATGGTCTGCTCTGATCGAGGAAGACGATCCTTCTTCAGATGCATCGCGCCCCTACCCCTTCTATCTCGCCTATGCGCTGGAGGCCGATATCGATAGCCTCGGGCCTACAGGGGATTGGCGCGCGGAGTGGAAATGGGACGGCATCCGCGGCCAGTTGATCCTGCGCGATGGGGCGCATTACATCTGGTCGCGCGGTGAGGAACTGATGACCGACCGTTTCCCCGAACTGGCCCGCGCGGTGGATTTCTTGCCATCAGGCACGGTGCTGGATGGTGAGTTGCTGGTTTGGCAACAAGGTGCCGCGACGCCGTCGAGCTTCAATGCGCTGCAGGCACGCATCGGGCGCAAGACCGTGCCGAAAAAACTTCTGGCCGAAGCGCCAGTGGTCCTGCATGCCTACGATCTGCTCGAACAGGAAGGTCGGGACATGCGGGATGCGCCATTTGCCGACCGGCGGGCGGCACTGGAAGAGATATGCCGCGATTTGCCTCCCGACGCGCCCGTGCGTCTATCGCCGCAACTGGACTTTGAAAGCTGGGATGCACTAGCGCGGCAACGCAGCACCGCGCGCGATGCCCAGGCCGAGGGCGTCATGCTCAAACGTGCGGACAGCCCTTATCTGGTAGGTCGCAAGAAGGGCGATTGGTGGAAATGGAAGCTCGATCCGCTGACGATCGACGCGGTGATGATCTATGCGCAGTCGGGAAGTGGCCGGCGTGCCAACCTGTTCACCGATTTCACCTTCGCGGTATGGCATGGCAATGACCTTGTCCCTTTTACCAAGGCGTATTCCGGTCTGACGGACGCGCAGTTCCGGGAAATTTCCGCCTGGGTGCGCAAAAATACGCTCCAGCGCTTTGGTCCCGTCCGCCAGGTGACCCCGCATCACGTTTTCGAAATCGCCTTCGAGGGCATTCAGGCCAGCCCCCGGCATAAATCCGGTGTCGCTTTGCGCTTCCCAAGGATGGCAAGATGGCGGAAAGATAAGCCAAGGCAGGAAGCAAACACGCTCGATGACCTGAAAGACATGCTTGCCCTTTATGGCTGACCTAAACAAGCCCACCGCGCAGATGCCGCCGCCGCCCGTTACGCCCGCGAGGCGCGCGCCGCCCGGATCGTGCGATGCGCACGTGCATCTCGTCGCGGGCGCTGCGGAATTTCCATTATGGGAAGGTCGGGTGGAGGATCCGGCGCCCGGTCCCGATTTCAACGGCTGGCTCGAACTCTACCGCGCCCATCTTGCCGCCTTGGGCTGTACGCGCGGTGTCTTCGTTCATTCGATCCTATACGGCACCGACAACAGCGTCACCGTTGAGGCGGTGAAGCGCATGGGGCCTGGATTTCGCGGCGTAGGTCTGCTGCCGGACGGCGCCGACGAGGCCGCGCTGGATGCCTTCGCAAGCTGGAACATGTCGGCGGTGCGCCTCAATTACGTGCATGGCGGCGTGCTGAGCTGGCAAGGTGCAAGGGAAATGGCCCCCGCACTGAAAGAACGCGGGCTGCATATCCAGATGCTGGCCCACGCGGACCGGCATGTGCCCGACCTCGTGGAAGACATCCGCGCCCTGCCGGTGGACGTGGTGTTCGACCATATCGGCTGGCCGGCACAGGCGCTCACAACACGCAGTGAAGGGTTCGCGGCGCTTTGCGCGCTTCTTGCGGAAGGAAAGACCTGGGTCAAACTCTCCGCACTCTACCGCATGTGTAAGGCACCATATGATGCAGCCGACCCGCTTGTGGCGGCCCTCATCGCTGCAAACCCCGAGAAGTGTCTCTGGGGGTCGGACTGGCCGCATCTGATGCTGGCGGACGCCTCGATGCCGCAGGCGGGGCACCTGCTGGATGCCTTTGACCGTGTGGTTCCGGATGATGCGACACGCCACCGCATCCTCGTGGAAAATCCTGCGCGATTATTTGGCTTTGACGGGGATTGAAGCACTTGGTTGCTTGTTCCCGCCGGACAGGACGCCTAGGTAAGACAAAACACTGAGTGAGGTCTTTCATGCTGCATCTTCCCTTTCCTGTCCGTGACGCAAAAGCCGAGGGCGCTGACGCACCGCTGGGCGCGCTTCCCGAATGGAACCTCGACGATCTTTACACCGGAGAAGATGCCCCGGAACTCAAACGCGATCTGGACTGGCTGGAGCAGGCCTGTGCAAGCTTCGCCGCCGATTACGAGAACAAGCTGGCAGAGCTGGACGCGCCCGGATTTCTCGACTGCGTGCTGCGCAACGAGAAGATCAA
>JBFFFS010000106.1:0-9054 GCA_041557855.1 Roseobacter sp.
ATGCGATTGCTTCGATATCAAGGTGGTTAGTCGGTTCGTCGAGCAGCATCAGGTCGGGGTCTTCAGCCATCAGCCGCGCCAGTGCCGCGCGCCGCCGTTCACCGCCACTGGCGGTCGCTACCGGACGATCCGGATCAAATTTCAGCCCTTCGCCCGCGCGCTCCACCTTGTACATCTCCGACGGCTCCAGCTCCTGCGCTGCAAAGTTACCGAGCGTTTCGAACCCCGTCAGGTCCGGATCCTGCTCCATGTACCCGACAGAGATACCCGGCCCCCGCACGACCTCGCCGCGGTCCGGCTCCACCAGCCCGGCCATCACTTTCATCAAGGTCGATTTGCCGGAACCGTTACGACCGACCAGCGCCACACGATCACCCTGATGGGCGACAAGACTGAGATCGTCGAAACCCGGATCACCGCCGAAGGTCAGTGATATATCGTTGAGCTGGAGCAAAGGTATTCGTGCCATAGCGCGCAGCTATGCCGCCCCGGGGCAATCGTCAACGCCCTTTGAAGAAGCGACATCCAGAACACACGCGAAATCCGGCCTCTAGGCCATCGCACGCAGCCATTTCTTGCGTGCTGCGGGAATTCCCTTCACCTCCACGCCCGTGAAGACGTGCAGCGTGTTCATATGATGATCGACTACCGCGTGATCGCTGACCCAGCCGCCCATCAAAAGATAGGTGCGCAACAAGGGGGGCATATGCACAAGCGCCTTTTTGACATCCGGCCTGCGCCTAAGACGGGCGGCGAAGCGAAAGACGTCGGGCGCCTTGACCCGGGGCAGCCAGCGGCGCGGCGCCAGATGGCGGTCCTTCAACCAGGCAAAGGCATCAAGATAGCGCGAAGTCTCGGTGCCATGGAAAGAGGAACAGCCAAACAGAAGCTGCGCGTCGCGGTCATCCACGAAGCGCGTCACAACCGCCCAGGCGAGTCTCAGCACATCGGCATCGCGACAAGACGGATCAACGCAGAACCGCCCAAGCTCAACCATGCTACCGTCGAACTCCGAAAGGGCCGAAAGCTCGTAGAACTGCGCTGAATAGCTGATGTCGATTTCTGAACCAGTCAGGCCGAGCATCCTGAAGCATGCCACGAGCCTGTCGGTGTTCTGTTCTTCGATCAGCACATGCACGCACCCGTCATCGAAGCTGTCCGCGTCGCTAGGATGCGCAAGCTCGAAACAGCGCGCCCGAAACGTCTGAGCGCGGCGCACCTGTTCTGGTTCGGCTGTAAGGATAGCCGTGTATCTTCCACGCTGTATCCGGGTCACGGCCGTCTTTCCCCGTGCGTCCATTGCATCATAGAAGCACTGTGGGGTGACATCTGCGTGACGCCCGTCAGTTATCGAGGCCCGCATTGACGCCGCCGGGCGTGAAGCGGCCGATATTGCCGAAGAGCTGTCGCAGGAAGGTTTTCTCAGACACGCTTGAGCTGGTCACGCGCCTCGTCAATCGCACAACGCGTCCCTGCTCGAGCCCGAAGGTCTCGATGTTTCTGACCACGCCGGAATCGTCGAAACTGACCGCCACGACCTGACGCTCGACCACTTCGGGCTGCAGCATGGCGAAGCTGCGCACACGACTGCGGACGAAATAAAGCCCGTTATCCTCGATGACCGAAGACGCGCCCGCCGATCCCAGCGTTTCCTCCACCGTTGCACGGGTATCGACGCCGACGGCGATCTGGTCGAGGTCTTCCTGAGGCGGCACGTAGCCGTAATTGCGATAGGTCGCCGAACATGCTGAAAGCGCCAGAACCGCCGTTGCCATGCAGACGACCCGGAGGCTGCCGGGCATGGTGTCAATCGCGACCCTGATGTAACGCATAACTGTTGACCTCTTGCCCTTGTGCTTCATGGCTTCTATCTCGCTTACACCATGCATGTACTTGGGTTCAAGAAACGAAAGTATCCGACGTGAAGCAGCACCCCCCCTCTTCCACCGCCTTGCGCGTCGCAGACCTGCCTCAGAACAGTGCGACCGCCTTTGCCCTGCGGCCTGACAGCGCCCGGCTGAAAGAGATTGCGGACATGCTGAACCTCGATGGTCTGAGGAAACTTTCCTTCACGGGTGAGGTTTCCGCCCTTGGAGCGGCCGACTGGCAACTGACGGGCAAATTGGGTGCGACGGTCATCCAACCCTGCGCTGTCACCCTGACCCCCGTTACAACGCGAATCGATACGTCGGTGCGCCGTGTGTATCAACGCGACCTCGAGGAAATCGATGCGCCCGAGGCAGAGATGCCCGAGGATGACGAGGTTGAAGCGCTCACAGCCTGGATCGATCCCGGACAGGTCATGATTGAAGCGCTGGATTTGGCCTTGCCACTGTACCCTCGCGCCGAAGGTGCCGAACTCGGCACGCTGGCGGTGACAGAACCGGGCGTCGCGCCGATGACGGATGAAGACGCCAAACCCTTTGCCGGGTTGGCCGCACTGAAAGACCAGCTTGCGGGCAAAAAAGACGACGGCGACTGATCCAGGGCCACTTCGAAAGATCGAGCACCAAAACCCCAGCAAGCAATGTTCGAACGCGCGCAAAAGCATCGCCAAAAAAGGGCTTGCACGTTGCCACAATCACAGTATTTTGCGCCGCTCATCCAAATAGGGTTGGACAAGCGGTCGGCTTGGGCCTAAACGCACGTCACACCCGACGTTGGGACAGATATTTACGAAACTCGGCGCTGCAATCGGCCCTAGCTGCACAGCGCCCCGAATGACAAAAGGCCCAAGACAATGGCTGTTCAACAGAACAAAGTCTCCAAATCGCGCCGCAACAACCGCCGTGCGCATGATTCGCTGGTTGCCGCAAACCCGAACGAATGCACCAACTGTGGCGAACTCAAGCGCCCCCACCACGTATGCGCGGCCTGCGGTCACTACGACGACAAAGAAGTCGTGGCACTGACAGAAGAGATTGATCTGGAAGACGACGCGGCCTAAACCTTTCCCTTAAAGACTAAGGGCAGCAAGGTTTTGGGGGCAATCGCATTATGACGGCGCAGACCGATCAGGCAAACGCGAATGCCAGACGCATCGTAATCTCAGTAGATGCGATGGGCGGGGACATGGGCCCCGCCGCCGTTATTGCAGGCTGCGATGTTTCGGCCCGCAAGAATAAAGACATATTTTTCATCCTCCACGGTCCGGAGGCGGAATTGGCGCCTCTGGTAGAGCGGCGAAAAGCCTTGCAGGGCCGCTATGAAATCCGCGACGCCACCGGCGTGGTGACGATGGAAGACAAACCAAGTCACATCGTGCGCAATGGCAAGGACACGTCCATGTGGTCCGCCATTGAAGCGGTCCGTGATGGAAGCGCCTCTGTCACCGTATCCTGTGGCAATACCGGCGCGCTGATGGCTCTCTCGATGATCCGCCTGCGCAAACTGCCGGGAGTGAACCGGCCCGCTATCGCGGTTCTCTATCCCTCGTCCAATCCACAAAGGTTCAACGTGATGTTGGACGTGGGTGCCGATATCCGCGCCGACGCGGATGATCTGTTACGGTTTGCGCTGATGGGCATGTCTTACGCGCGCAACGGGCTCGATCTGCCGCGCCCCCGGGTCGGTCTGCTGAACGTCGGCACCGAAGAGCACAAGGGCCGCCCCGAACTCAAGGAAGCGCATGAGCTGATCCGGGAGCAGCGTGACGTGGCGGGTTTCGAATTCGTCGGCTTCGTCGAAGGTGGCGACATCGCAGGCGATGTCTGTGACGTGATTGTCACCGACGGCTTTACTGGCAACGTGGCCATAAAAACCGGAGAAGGCACGGCAACTCTCGTCGGCGATCGCCTGCGCGAAGCATTCAGGTACACTCCGTTGTCGCGCCTCGCCTCGCTTCTGGCCTATCCATCGCTGCGGCGGCTGAAAAAGACGATCGATCCTCGCCGCGTTAACGGCGGGGTCTTTCTAGGCCTGAATGGTACCGTTGTGAAATCCCATGGATCGGCAGATGCGATGGGAGTTTCTTCCGCCATCAAACTGGCTGCCCAGCTCGCCGATATCCAGTTTACAGACAAACTTGCCGCGCGGGTGGCGGCTCTACCCGCAGAGGAGGCCGCGCAATGACCACAAGAGCCGTGGTGAGAGGAGTGGGCCACTACCTGCCCGAACGCATCGTCCCGAACGTGGAATTCGAAAAGACGCTGGACACCAACGACGAATGGATCAGGGCCCGTTCGGGTATCGAAAGACGTCACTTTGCTGCCGAGGGCGAGACCACTTCGGACATGGCGGCAGCGGCGGCGCGCGCTGCGCTCGCGAACGCGGGGCTGGAGCCGACTGACATCGACGCGATCATCGTCGCGACATCCACGGCAGATCTGACCTTTCCTTCCGCCGCCACCATGGTACAGGCTGAACTGGGGATGGAAGGCGGGTTCGCCTTCGACGTGCAGGCCGTCTGCGCCGGCTTCGTGTTCGCGCTAAGCAATGCCAATGCGCTGATCCTGTCGGGTCAGGCCGAGAGAGTGATGGTCATCGGCGCGGAAACCTTCAGCCGGATCATGGACTGGACCGACCGATCGACCTGCGTACTCTTCGGAGACGGAGCGGGAGCGGTGCTGTTGGAACGCGCCGAAGGTGATGGCACCTCCGCGGATCGGGGAATTCTGTCCACCGACCTCAACTCCGACGGTCGCTACAAGGACTTATTGTACGTGGATGGCGGTGTATCGACAGGTACGACAGGCTATCTGCGCATGCAGGGTAATCAGGTGTTCCGTCACGCGGTCGAAAAGCTGGCCGCCACCGCCACGAGGGCTTTGGAACGCGCTGGTCTTACCGCTGCGGATGTCGATTGGGTGGTTCCGCATCAGGCGAATATACGCATCATTCAGGGTACGGCGAAGAAGCTAGGCTTACCCATGGAAAAAGTCGTCGTCACCGTTCAGGACCACGGCAACACATCGGCGGCATCGATTCCCCTGGCCCTGTCGGTCGGATGCGAACGTGGCCAAATCAAGAAGGGTGACCTTGTCGTTACCGAGGCTATTGGCGGCGGTCTGGCCTGGGGGGCGGTAGTTCTGCGCTGGTAACGACGGTTTTTCCGCTCAAAGGCGGTCTGCCAAGCCATTGATATTGACTCGGAAAAAGCGCCCGCCCTATTGTCGCTAAAAACAAAGGGGACGGATATGGCTGACAAGACACTGACGCGAATGGACCTGAGCGAAGCAGTTTTCCGCGAAGTCGGACTTTCCCGCAACGAAAGTGCACAGCTGGTTGAATCCGTGCTGGAGCATCTTTCGGACGCCCTGGTGCGCGGTGAACAGGTGAAAATTTCCTCCTTCGGGACATTCTCGGTACGCGACAAATCGGCCAGGATCGGACGCAACCCAAAGACCGGGGAAGAAGTGCCGATCAACCCACGCCGCGTTTTGACCTTCAGACCGTCCCACCTGATGAAAGACCGCGTGGCGGAAGGGAACAAGTCCTGATCTGATGGCAAAATCTCCCGATGCCTTTCGCACGATCTCGGAAGTCGCCGACTGGCTGGGCGTGCAGGCGCATGTGCTGCGTTTCTGGGAAAGCAAGTTCACACAGGTCAAGCCGATCAAGCGCGCCGGCGGACGGCGCTACTACCGCCCTGCGGATATGCTGCTTCTGGGCGGCCTCAAGAAACTGCTCCATGAAGACGGTCTGACCATCAAGGGCGCACAAAAGATGCTGCGCGAGAAGGGTGTCGCACATGTTGCGGACCTATCCCAGCCGCTCGACGATCTGACGATTGCTGTGATCGAAGGAACCTCCGAAGAGATCACGGTCGCGTCCGAAGTTCCTATGCCGGATACCGAGATATTGCCGGAAGGGCCTGAAGTCGAAGAAATACCTGAAGAAGACACGGTGTCCGTCGCCGACGCCCCCGCAAATCCGACCGGCGCAGATATTCCAGCCGCGGTGGACGAGGTGCTCGATGTGCCGGCAGCCGCCACCGGCGATCTGCCGGAGACCGTTGACGAAGAACCTGCACTGGTGGAACCACCACAGGACACGCCGGTTGAAGCGAAGGTCGATGAATTGACGGCTGCCGCCGAGGAAACCGTGCTGGGCGATGACGATCAGCCGAACGCTCCCGAAACCGAAGCGATACCGACCTTCAGAGCGCGCTCGCGCACCCCTGCGGAACCGATGGAGACCGAGCCGGATGCATTGAAGGATGCGGACGTATCGGAGGCCGAACCGTCCCGGGATGAAAGCGGGGATGAACTGCCTGCCGAACCACCTAAAGAGCCTGTAAAACCACGGATCATCGACGTGGGCCCCCTGCCCGATCTTTCCGAGATTCCAGCAGAACCGTCAGCGATCAGCATGCTGTCTTCGCTGACGCGGCTTACTGCGGACGAGGCGCAGGAAATCAAACCCTTGCTGGCAAGGCTGACGCGGTTGCGCGCCAGCATGTCCAGCCCGCGCAAAGACCTCGGCAAAGACTAGACGATGGCAATTCTCTCTTGCCACGGCCCTCAGATCGGGTATGAAGCGCGTCAAGTCGGGCTATGGCGCAGCCTGGTAGCGCGTCCGTCTGGGGGACGGAAGGTCGCAGGTTCGAGTCCTGCTAGCCCGACCAAAGAACGACATATGCAAAGTGCCCACGTCCTTACGGCGTGGGCCTTCGCATATCGGGGAGACCGGACATGACAGGCGTTTTGCCAAACCAGCATATCTCCCGCATGATTGCCGGTAACGAGATCGCCGCAATCCGCCCCATCACGGACGCGCAGATACAACCAGCCAGCCTGGACTTGCGGCTGGGAAGTACGGCCTACCGGGTCCGCGCATCCTTTCTGGCGGGCCACGGCGAAAGAGTGACCGACCGTCTGCGCGAATTCGAAATGCACAAGATCGATCTCAGCGCGGGCGCCGTGCTCGAGAAAGGCTGTGTCTATGTCGTACCCCTCATGGAATCCCTTGCCTTGCCCGACGGCGTGCAGGCAGTGGCCAACGCCAAAAGCTCGACGGGCCGCCTTGACCTTCTGACCCGGACGATCACCGACGGCGGCACCGAATTCGACCGCATCCAGCCGGGCTACCACGGGCCGCTTTACGCTGAGATCTGCCCAAGGTCTTTCTCCGTTCTGGTCCGGCCCGGCATGCGCCTCAACCAGATCCGCTTTCGCGTGGGCCATGCGATCCTCGAAGATGACGAACTGCGCGCCCTGCACGAGAAAACACCGCTGGTCGACGGGGGGGCCGTGATCGACGACGGGCTGGGATTTTCGGTCGACCTGCGGCTTGAAGGGACAACGCTTGTGGGCTACCGCGCCAAGCCGCATACCGGCGTCATCGACCTTGACAATATCGGTGTCTATGACGCCGCAGATTACTGGGAAGAAGTCCACAGCGACAACGGCCAGATCATTCTGGACCCGGGAGCGTTCTACATACTCGTGAGCCGCGAAGCCGTCACAATCCCTCCGGACTACGCGGCGGAGATGGCGCCCTACCTGGCCATGGTCGGCGAGTTTCGCGTGCATTACGCGGGTTTCTTCGATCCTGGCTTTGGCCACGCCTCCGCAGGCGGCGCCGGATCGCGGGGCGTGCTGGAAGTCCGCTGTCACGAAGCCCCCTTCGTGCTGGAACACGGTCAGATCGTCGGGCGGCTGGTCTATGAGTCGATGTCGGAAGCCCCGACACAGCTATACGGCGCCGGTATCGCGTCGAACTACCAGGGTCAGGGGCTGAAACTGTCCAAACACTTCAAGATGCCGGACTGAAAGCTTTTACATGCGCGTGATGCGGCGCATCATCTTGGCCGACTGATGCATCTGCTTGGATGCTTGAAACCGAGGTGCGTGCCCTGCTTTTTGTGTGTCACGGCCACCCGCTGCATGGTCGATTCCGGCCGCAATGCCCTTGGAGATCAGGCGGCGGATCAGTTGCCGGGCCACCATGTCGATCATTCTGTTCATGGGATTTTTCCCTTTATGAAATTGCCTCAAGCTCCGTTTATCGCGGAAATATGGCAAATTTCGGGTTGGTCCCCACGACCTCAGTCTTCGAAAAGCTCGCTTTGCCCTTCGTTGGTCTCTTCATCGGCGTCCTCATCCCGTGCCAGTTCCAGCGCTCCGGGCGGTGGGCGATTCTCCAGTAGGCCCGCCGCGCGCAACTCCTTGAGCCCCGGCAGGTCGCGTGCGCTTTCCAAGCCGAAATGATCGAGAAAACCGGGCGTGACTACGAATGTGACAGGGCGGCCCGGTGTCATCTTACGGCGCCCGAAGCGGATCCATTCCATCTCGAGCAATTGATCCACCGTCCCCCGCGACACCGACACGCCTCGGATTTCCTCGATTTCCGCACGGGTAACTGGCTGGTGGTAGGCGATGATCGCAAGCGTTTCGATGGCGGCACGACTGAGCTTGCGGGTTTCAACCGTTTCACGCTGCATCAGGAATCCAAGGTCCGGGGCCGTCCGCATCGCCCATGCGTCACCGATGCGATTGAGGTTCACCCCACGCCCTTCATACCTTTTACGCAAATGCACCAGCGCCTCCGCCGGATCCGAGCCGTGCGGCATGCGCGCCGCCAGTTCCCGGACGCTTACCGGCTCAGCGCTCGCAAAGAGGATCGCTTCGACCATGCGCTCCTGCTCGCCCATGGGCGGCGCTTCAAAAAGGCTCTGTGCGTCCTCTTCTTCCGGCGATGGTCCGGTTTGATCGTTCACGGGTGACGGTCCTTCTTGCGCAGTTGCAGCGGCGCGAATGTGTCGGACTGCCGTATCTCCAAATGCCCCTCTTTGACAAGCTCCAGCGAGGCCGCGAAGGTGGCAGCCGTGGCAGAGCGGCGGCGTTGCGGGTTAAGCTCCCAGCCCTCGGGAAGATAGCTCGACAGGTCCGTCCACTCGCCAGCAAAACCGATCAGGCCGCGCATCCGTTCAAGCGCCTGCTCCATGGTGAATACCGCATCCCGGTCCATCACATAGGGACGGAAGTCATCTCGGGTGCGGATGCGCGCATAGCCCTGCATCAGATCGAGCAGAGTGGCGGTGTACTCGATCTTACGGATGCGGGTGACCTCGTGGGTCTGGCCGCGCGCAAAAAAGTCGCGTCCGAGACGATC
>JBFFFS010000107.1:0-8996 GCA_041557855.1 Roseobacter sp.
AATTTCCTTGGGCGCATATTCGGCGACCTGTCGGGCCACGTTGCGGATACTGCGGGACGGCACTACGATCATGGCCGCGTCCACACCCGCGAGCGCCATTTTCATTTCACGCTCGCCGGTCAGGTTTTGCGGCAGAGGCACGTCCGGCAGATACTTATTATTCGTGTGCGTAGCATTGATCTCATCGATGACGTCGCTGTTGCGCCCCCAGATTCGTGTCTCGACCCCCGCGCGTGCCAACGTCACGGCCAAGGCCGTGCCCCAGGAACCGGCGCCGATGACGGCGACACGGTCAAATGGACGGGCATGTATGGGAACGGGAGCCCCGTTCATCGGAATATGCTTCATCTGAACCTCGGATTTTAAATGTTCAGGACATTACTACTGCTTGCACCGCTCTCCGGCGGCTTGTGTTTGGTCGTATCTCTTAACACTTGAGGAGAAGATTGGTTCCGCGCCATGAAAGATCAATACTGCAGGTGCGAGATAGGTCGAACTGCCCGCGTTTCGCGGCTCAGCGCATCCAGGAATCAGGTTTTATGCCCCCCATTTAATCGATTTGACTAATTATTAGGCGAATAATAATCTAATTACGACACTTGAATGTCGCTTTTTGACTAATCAGATAGAAAGGCTATAGTTCTGCGATGCAGCAAGAAAACCGTCATAAAAGCCAAGGAGTACTATCGATGTCGTTACCTGTCAGAACCGCAATTTTTCCCGTAGCAGGCATGGGCACGCGGTTTCTCCCCGCGACGAAGGCCACGCCGAAAGAATTGCTACCGGTCATTGATACGCCGCTCATTCAATATGCGATCGACGAGGCACGGGCCGCGGGGATCGAGCGGATGGTCTTTGTCAGCCACCCGTCTAAGTCCGCGATCGAACGCCATGTCATGGACGATGTACGCCTGCGCCGCGAGTTGCGTGAGCGCGGCAAGGAGCAAATGGCCGATGCGCTGAAAGAGGCAGCTCTCGACGAGGATGATGACGACGCCGTTTTCACCATGCAGCACGAACCCCTTGGTCTGGGACACGCTGTTCTATGCGCAAAGGACCACGTTCTGCCCGGACCTGTCGCGGTTATCTTGCCGGATGATCTCATCCTGGGAAAAAGCTGCATCGCTGAGATGATCGATGCCTACAACCAGACCGATGCCGGACACATGGTTGCAACCATGCCCGTGGCACCGGAGGAAACCAAGAAGTACGGAATTCTCAGCGTTACGGGTCAGGACGGCCACCTGCTCAGCGCCAGCGGCATGGTTGAAAAACCCGCGCCCGAGGACGCCCCCTCGCGCGAAGCGGTGGTCGGACGTTACATTTTGGACGCGTCGATCTTCGAAACGCTCGAAACACAGACACCAGGCGCCGGGGGCGAGATACAACTGACCGATGCCATCGCAGCCGGCACCCCGACGTTGGGGCTGAGCGGCCTGCGGTTTTCCGGAACCCGTTTCGACTGCGGCTCGAAAGCCGGCATGCTGCGCGCGACACTGCATCTGGCGATGGATGATCCGGAATACGCAGAGGTATTGGCCGAGATCGTGGACATGCAGAGCCCCTCACGCGCGGCCTGACCCAAAGCGTTCTGTGACAAAGTAAAGAGGGCGTTGCGGAGGCAGCGCCCTCTTTCATGCATGACCGAAAATTGCACTGTAAATCCCGATGCCTCCGACGATCAGGAGGCTCAGCGCCCAGACACGGTCGAGATTGAACCACGTGCGCGACAAAAACCGCAAACCAAGCCAGAAATAGATCACCACGGCGACAAACCCGCCTGCGAGGGTCATCGCTGCCGTGTGAGCGACGGCGACAATGAAAGCAACGGTGAAGTCGCCGGACATCAGCGCCCCGGCGGCGTCATGGCCCTGATCCTGCGTGGCGACAGCGCAAAGCCCTAGGTAGATCGGTACCAGCATCAGCCCGGCCCCATGTGCGATCGCCGACAGGAATGACCAGAGCGCCAGCCGCGCCGGATGCACCCTTGCCAGCATACGCGGATGGCGAGGTTGGATCAGCAGGTACACTCCCATCAAAGCAACCAGCAGCCCCGCTCCCACGCGAATTTCAGTCTCCCACGAGACCAGTACGATCATGAGCGAAAACGGTAGCAGGATCGCCAGCATGGCGAGGAAATGCCCGACCGACAGCAGCCCCAGCGCGCGAGCCAGATCGGCCCGTCTGCCGCTCATCAAGGCGGCGGACACGGCCAGGGGCCAGCCCATCCCCGGGTTGATCCCGTGATAAAATCCCGAAAAAATGACGGCCCACCACAGGGCCGTCACCGTCATCTCAGGCGCCATTCAGTCAAACGGAAGGGTAGCAGAAACTGTCCGTAGAGCAGTCTCCCCCTTCCAGCCTGATCTGGTGGCTGCGATATCCTTTGGGGAAATCGATGTAGAAATCCGGATCCAGCGCGAAACTGCCGTCATCGCCGACACGCGCCATCACCATCTGCCCGCCCTCGTCGTTCGGGTAGAACTGATTGTCCCACGTGGAATAGAGCGAATTGGTCCAGTAAACGCGTTTGCCGTCCCGGCTGACTTCGACCATCTGCGGACCGAAGGCGAAATCTCCGCCGTTGGGGTGCTTGGCATCGGCCACGATGCCGCCGATCTGGACCTTGCCCGCCAGCTTCGGCTTCATCGGGTCCGACACGTCGTACTGATGCATTTCACCCAAGCCCCAGCAGGCCACGTAGAGATACTTGTCATCCATGCTCAGATCGATGTCGGTGACCAGAGGCGGCACCGCGCCGAAGCCCTTGAGCAGATCAGGCAGATCGTCTGCATCGGCGGGCACGGGATCGATTGTGATGGTTTTCTTGGCTTGCCACTTGCCCTTGCCATCGCGCCACCACGTGAAGATAGAGCCTTGCAGGTTGGTCGTATCCACCACCACGCCGCAGAATCCGTAGGATTTGGTCGGATCGTGCGCGGGCCTGATTTCCAGCGCCATCTGGTGGTTCTCGCCCAGATCGATGGTCTGGATGTTCTTGCGCGCGCGCAAATCCCAGAAGTGGATCTTGTGCCCGTATTTGTTGGACAGCAGGTCTTCGGGCACGATACCGTTCTCGAATTGAGGCGGCAAGGCCCACTCGGACGAGACCATGTAATCCTGCGGCAGGTTCCACCAGAAATCGTAGTGCTTGTCCTGTTCACCACGATCCATTTCGTAGCGCCCGATGACGTCGAAAGTCTCGCAATCCATGATAAAAATGCCCGGCGGTCCGTCAATCCCATCCGGACCGCCACCGCCCAGCGTCGAGACGTAGATGCCTTCAGGCCCGCAGTGGATCGTATGCGGCCGGGAATAACCTGTCTTGGCAAAGACTTCTTCGGGTTCAATGATCTTGTGAATTTTCGCCTTGAGCGGGTCTTTCACATCGACCACGTAAACGCGGCTCGACCGGATGCCCGGCACGATCAGGTAACGGCGCTCCAGAAAGGCATGGCCAGACAGTGGAGACAGGGAGGACGAACAGGCGTTCCAGCCGAAGTGGTGAAATTCGTCGCCCTTGTTGGGCATGATGACCTGATGCACGATTTGTCCGTATTTATCGGACTTCGGATCGAGATCGATAACCGCGATACCATCGGGTTGGGATGCATCCGGGCTCAGCATCACCGTGAAAGCATAAGTTTCCACCGGGGCCTGCATGGCCAGTTTGGGTGATGCATGGAACGTGGGGTCTGGTCTCAGGTTCATTTCTATCCTCCCTTATGAAACGAATACCGGGCAGGTATGTCGCCTGCGCCGGGCAGTCGCGCCTCCGGCATGTCATTTCATGTCCGGAAAGCCGGTCGGCATCTGTCCATTCCGGATTATGCTTGCATGCGTCACCGCGTCTCCTCTTCACGAGAGTGGTGCATGCCTTTTTGTGCGCAGAATGGAACCGATATGCGCAGCGTAGCATGGTGCCTGTATTTTCCCTAACGCCATTTCTCCCGCAAGGAACTCGGGTTTTTCCCTTGACCACCCTTTCGGTATACAATTGTGTACGGCCAAACGCCGCAGCCCACGTTCCCACTGTGGACCTCGGGCTGCGGGTCGGTTAAGCAATTCGCAAATGGCAAGAAAGGCTCACAGACCATGGCTGATACAAGCACACCAGACATCATCTACACCAAGGTGGACGAAGCGCCTGAACTGGCCTCCGCGTCTTTCCTTCCGATCATCCGGCGATTTGCATCGGAGGCCGGTGTCACCATCGGCACAAAGGACATCTCGCTGGCTGGCCGCATCATCGCCGCCTTCCCCGAGAAACTGACCGAAGCGCAGCGGCAACCAGACGGCCTCGCCGAGCTTGGCCAACTTGTGAAAACACCGCAGGCGAACGTGATCAAGCTGCCTAACATCTCGGCCTCCGTGCCGCAGCTTGTCTCGGCCATCCGGGAGCTTCAATCGCAGGGCTACGCCGTCCCTGATTACCCCGAAAACCCGGCGACCGACGACGAGAAGGAAGCACGCGCACGTTATGACGCGATCAAGGGATCGGCGGTGAACCCGGTGCTGCGCGAAGGCAACTCCGACCGCCGCGCGGCAGCCGCTGTAAAGAAATTCGCGCAAGCCAACCCCCATTCGATGGGCACCTGGACGGCTGACAGCAAGACCACCGTTTCGACCATGGGAGCGAATGACTTCCGCTCCAATGAAACCTCGGTGACGCTGAGCGCCGCACAGTCGGGCCCTGCCCGCATCGAACACGTGGCCAAAGATGGCACGGTAACGGTGCTGAAAGAAGGGGTCGAATATCCCGAGGGCGCGGTTGTCGATGCCACCTTCATGTCAGTCGCGGCGCTGAGCGCGTTCCTCGACGCGCAGATCGAGGCCACCAAGAAAGCGGGTGTTCTGTTTTCCATCCACCTCAAGGCGACGATGATGAAAGTCTCCGACCCGATCATCTTCGGTCACGGGGTCAAAGCCTTCCTCAAGCCTGTCTTCGAGAAATACGGAGACGAGATGGCAGCGGCCGGCGTCAGCCCCAACTCGGGTCTGGGCGACGTGCTGGAAGTTATCCGCGGCATGCCGAACGGCGCGGAGATCCTCGCCAGTGTCGATGAGGTGATGGCTGACCGTCCGCCAATGTATATGGTCAACTCCGACAAGGGCATCACCAACCTGCACGTGCCCTCGGACGTCATCATCGATGCGTCCATTCCGGCGCTGATCCGTGCCGGCGGCAAAGGCTGGGGCCCGGATGGCAAGGAAGCGGACACGAACTGCGTAATCCCCGACAGCTCCTATGCGGCTGTTTACGAGGAGGCGATCAACTTCTTCAAAGCCAACGGCGCACTTGATCCGACCACCGCGGGTACCGTCCAGAACGTGGGCCTGATGGCGCAAAAGGCCGAGGAATACGGCTCGCATCCGACGACCTTTGAAATCCCCGCTGACGGGACCGTGCGGATGATCGCGGCCAATGGCGATGTTCTGCACCAGCACGAAGTGGAAGCGGGAGATATCTGGCGCGCCGCCTCGACCCGTAAGGCACCGATCCAGGACTGGGTACAACTGGCCATCGACCGGCAGAAGGCGGAAAACTGCGAAGCGATCTTCTGGCTTGACGAAACCCGTGCGCATGACGCTCAGCTGATTGCCTACGTCAAACCCCTGCTCGAAGCCGCCGGGGTCAGCGACAAGTTCAAGATCCTTGCCCCGCGCGAGGCAACCAAGGCCAGCCTCGAAACCATCACCAAAGGCGATAACTCGATCGCGGTGACGGGTAACGTGCTGCGCGACTACCTCACAGACCTGTTCCCGATCCTCGAGCTTGGCACCTCGGCCAAGATGCTGTCGATCGTGAAACTCATGCAAGGCGGCGGCCTCTTCGAGACAGGCGCGGGCGGCTCGGCCCCCAAGCACGTTCAGCAACTCATGGAGGAGAACCACCTGCGCTGGGACAGTCTCGGCGAATTCTGCGCGCTCGGTGAAAGCCTGAAGTTCCTCGCCGATGCCAAGGGCAACGAAAAGGCGCGAATCCTCGGTGAAGCTGTCGATGCGGCAACTCAGGGCGTGCTGGACAACGACAAGTCCCCCAGCCGCCGCGTCGGACAACCCGACAACCGCGACAGCCACTTCTACTTCGCGCTCTACTGGGCGCAGGCGCTGGCAGCGCAGAACAAAGACGCGGATCTCGCCGCACAGTTTGCTCCGCTCGCAAAGGCCCTTGAAGAGAACGAGGCCAAGATCGTTGCAGATCTGGCCGCGGCACAGGGCTCCCCTGCAGACACCGGTGGGTACTATCACACCGATCCGGCGAAGACCGAGGCGGTCATGCGCCCCTCGGCCACGCTGAACAGCATCATCGGCTGACACTCCTGCCCGGCCTCTTTCGCAGAGGCCGGGCCGCTGAATTACTGCTCAGCTTTCATAGCGTGTTGAACCGCGCCGGTTTGCATCCACCGGCAGGTTGACGTGCAAGGGCTCATGCGCCCGTTCGGCGCAGGCCTGCCTCGGGCAGATATGACAATTGATCCCGATCTTTGCGATATTGGCACTGTCTTCGAGGTTGAAGGGCGCGGCATAGCCTATGTAATTCACATGCGTGCGCTCGCAGCCCAACGTCACCACCAACCGGCGTTCCTGGGTATGGCGGCTGACCACGGGGCGTTCCGTCGTACGGCTTATGGTGAAGAACTGACCGGCATCGGGCAGTTCCACGAACTGCGGCACGATCCGCCCCGGCACGGAAAAAGCACCGTGAATGTTCCATACCGGACAGGCACCGCCCTGCTCGGCCAGCGTGAAGGACGTGGCGTTGAAGCGCTTGGTGACATTGCCCGACTTGTCGATCCGCAGAAAGAAGAACGGAACGCCCTGCGCCCCATTGCGCTGCAATGTCGTAAGTCTCTGGCACGCCTGCTCGAATGACACGCCAAAGCTGGTAGCAATTTTGTCGATATCATATTTCGTGCTCTGGGCCACGTGCAGCACGTCGTCGTAGGGCATCAGGAACGCCGCCGCGAAATAATTGGCCAGTTCCACCCGGCAGCGCGCCTGCCCCACATCCGAGCGGATACGGGCACTGGCCGACAAGCTGTCAAGCAACCCGCTGCAACTCACGAGTGCTATCACATTTGCAAGCTGGAAATTGCGGTTGATCTGGTCCAGCGCTTCGGACAGCAGCACCCGGCCGGCCTTTTCATCAAAGAACCGCAGGGTGTCGGACATTTCATCCAGCCCGACAACGGAAACGTCGATGCCGTAGGCGTTGCGCAGATGACGCTTGAGATTCCCGTAGGTGTCGTCCTTCTCGCCGGCAACGGCGCTCCGCGCGGAGTCGGCAGCCGCTTCAAGCTCGGAAAAGTAGTTCGAATGATCGCGGAAAAAATCGTAAATCGCCGTTTCAGGAGATTTTGCGAGACGGTCGGCAATCGTGCTCTGTATCGTCGGGGGGATATGCGCCGAGCCAGAAGATGCACGATGTCTTGCTGATCGCCGGCTTCGGCGTGGCGGGGTATCTTTTACGAAAGGCGGACTACCCCATGGCGCCTTTGGTTCTAGCGCTCGTGCTTGGTCCGTTGATGGAAAAAAGCTTCCGTCAAACGCTGATTTCGGAAAAAGGTAACGTCATGGCATTTGTCGAACGCCCGCTTTCCGCTACCTTGATCGTCATATCCGCAATCTTCTTCTTGCTGCCCTTACTGAAATACGCCAAAAAACCGACCCGCGCCAAAGGCGGCCTGAACGAGCCGGCTGAATAACAAACCAAGGAACACGAATATGCAGACCACAGTATCCGCTCTAATCGAAAGCCATGACGGGGATGCCTTGGCCTTCGGGTCTCCGAATGCGGACTGGATGACCTACGCCGACCTGCGCGCTCTTTCGACAGAAGTGCGCGATGCGCTGCACGGCTTCGGCGTGGGTCGCGGCGACCGGGTTGCGATCGTGCTGCCGAACGGGCCGGAGATGGCGGCCGCCTTCATTACAATTGCACAGGTCGCGGTGACAGCACCTTTGAACCCTGCCTACCGCGAAGAGGAATATGCGTTCTACCTTGACGACCTGAAAGCCAAGGCGCTGGTGGTTATGGCCGACGATGACGGCCCAGCCGTCGCGGCGGCGACAAAAGCGGGGATCAACATCATTCGCCTGTCCGTGCCGGATGATGCTAAAGCTGGCATGTTCAAGCTGAGCGCGGAAGCTTCGGGCAGCGCCGATACCATGGCTCCGACGGCAGACGACGTGGCATTGATCCTGCATACATCGGGCACGACATCACGGCCCAAGATCGTGCCGCTGCTACAATCCAACGTCGCGGCCTCGGCGGAGCATATCCGGGTGTCGCTGGATCTCACTCCCGCAGACCGTTGCATGAACGTGATGCCGCTCTTCCACATTCACGGGCTCATCGCCGCAGTCTCCGCGTCGCTGGCGGCCGGGGCCTCGATCTGGTGTGCGCCCGGCTTCGATGCGCTGCGCTTTTTCGGCTGGCTGAAGGAGGCCAAGCCCACCTGGTACACTGCGGTGCCGACCATGCATCAGGCGATCCTCACACGCGCCAAACGAAACGAGGACATTATACGCGAGGTGCCGCTGCGCTTCCTGCGCTCATCCTCGGCTTCGCTGCCGGCGGTGGTAATGAAATCACTGACAGAAACATTCGGCGCGCCGGTGATCGAAGGTTACGGCATGACCGAAGCGGCGCACCAGATGGCGTCCAACCCGTTGCCCCCCCGCGTTCAGAAACCGGGCGCCGTGGGTGTCGAAGCCGGGCCCAAGGTGCGCATCGCCCATGAAACCGAAGACCGCCTGATCGATGGCACAGGCGAGGTCGTGATTTCCGGCCCCAATGTGACGCCGGGATACGAAGGCAACCCCGAAGCCAACGCCAAGAGCTTTTTCGAAGCCGATGGCGCGCGGTGGTTCCGAACCGGCGATCAGGGGGCCTTTGACGAGGACGGCTACCTTCATCTGACCGGACGCCTGAAGGAGATCATCAACCGGGGCGGCGTGAAGATAAGCCCGCTGGAAGTTGACGACGTACT
>JBFFFS010000108.1:0-8953 GCA_041557855.1 Roseobacter sp.
GCGATGGCGTAAAAATACCAGCCGGCAAGAAAGGTCGGTAGAAAGACAAAAAACGCCAGCCGCGCGACCAACATCACCATTTTCTTGCGCCGCCGCCGGGTGATATCGCGCTGAATCTCGGAAATCTCGCGGTTGCGTCGCTCGATCGGGCTGAGATCGGTAGGCGGCAGGTGGTCTTTTTTGTCCGGCACCGTTTGCGGCAATTGAATCCGGGCTTCTTTTTCTTCTTCTTGTGTAGGTTTTTCACCTTCGTTTCGCGGGACAACAAGCTCCAGCATGTTGGAGCGCTGGAAAGGGTCGATACCTCTTTTGCGCAACAGACGAACCGCGTCGAAATCAGAGGTCGCGGCTATACCGTTTTTCTGCGCCACCCGGCGGGCCATGCGCAGCCGACGTCCTGTAAGCCCCTCGCGCCTGATTGCGTCCAATTCCAGAGCGACCGACCCCGGCTGGTTTGTCGGAGGGGCTTTGGCCGCACGGGCCTCGGGCGTGCCTGAGGGCGCGAGAGACCGCTCCGACGGGTTGGCCGAAGCGGAGGCATCCGCCGAAGGCGAACGCTTGATGCGAAATTTTCTAGCCGTCGGTTTGGTAGTCATAAAGCTGTTTCGCTTCTTCCAGGGTGTCGAACATGTAGAGACTGCCATCTTTCAGCACGGCGGCCGAGCGGGCGAACTTTTCCAGCGTCCGGGGTTGATGTGAGACGATGACGATCGTGCTGGTCTGGAACCGTTCTTGCAGAATCTGGCCAGCCTTTCGGTTGAATTCGGCATCTGTGGTCGAAGGCATGCCTTCGTCAATCAGGTACATGTCGAAATCGAGCGCCAGCATCAAGGCGAATGAAAACCGTGAGCGCATGCCCGCCGAATAGGTTCCCAGAGGCTGGTCGAAATATTCGCCCAGATTGCAAAGCCAACGGCAGAAACTTTCCACGTAATCGGGATCGAGCCCGTAAAGGCGGGCGATGTAGCGCGCGTTCTCCATCGCCGAAATCTTGCTTACCACCCCGCCCATGAAACCCAGTGGAAAGGAAATCTTGCAGCCGCGCCTGATTTCGCCCTCATCGGGTTTTTCAAGCCCTGCCATCATGTTGATAAGTGTGGTCTTGCCCGTTCCGTTCGGCGCAAGGATACCAAGCGAGTTGCCAAGCTCGACTTTGAAGGACACCCTGTCGAGGATGACCTTATGCTGGGTGCCAGTCCAAAAGGACTTGGAAACATTTTCGAACGCCAGCATTCCTGCTCCGCTCCTACCTGTATCCCCGTTCCCGGGGCGGACTGCTCTCTTTTATCAGAGGTTGCTTACGGATTATTTACCGAGTTTGGCAATATTATGTCTCAATTGATGGAAAATGTACAATCTTGAGGAATAGTTTTTTGCGCTTTTCGACAGGGCCGTGGCCGCGTCGGCGAAATGGCGCTCCTCCAGATGCGGGCGCGCCCGTGCCTGCCGTCAGGAAATGGCTTGCCAGACGGTGCCTGCAAGGACCGCGCCGACAAGCGCAAAGCCAAGATAGGCCATGAAAACACGGGGCCGGACGAGAGCCCAGACGGCAATGGCCGCCGGAATGCAGCTGACCCCGCCTGCGATCACGAAGGACATCGCCGCTCCTGCCGCCATCCCCTGGGTCAGGAGCGCGTCCACCAGCGGCACGGCTGCATAACCATTCAGATAGGCAGGGGCGCCGACCAGTGCGCCCATCACAATCGGCCAAAGCCCGGAGCCGCCGAGCAGTTGTGCGATCATTTCGGCAGGAACATAGCGCAGCATGATCGCTTCGATCACATAGGCTAGGCTGAGCCATTTGAGGAGGAACAGCGCGTTTTCGACGCCTGTTCGGGCGAATTTGTCGCGCCGGGCGGTGTCATGCCAGAAACGCCAGACGGGGGCGCCCGAGAAGGGTTTTTTGACGGCGCAGCATCCGCTTACGGCGGGGCGTTCTCGCAAGGGATCGGCAAAGACCGGGGTCGATGCAAAGAGCATGGTTCCAAAGCCGCCCAGCAAGCCAAGACCGACCGCCGCTACGGCTTTGGCTGCGGCGAATTCCCATCCCAGCGTTCCGGCGGTGATTGCAAACATCGCCGGGTCCATCAGCGGAGAAGCGAGCCAGAAGGCCATGACTGCCGCAAGAGGCGCTCCAACGGCCAGAAGTGCGGCGATGAAGGGGATGACCTCGCAACTGCAAAAGGGCGACAGACCGCCCAGAAGTGCTGCAAAGACGATCATTCGGGTCTGATTGCCTTCGAAGGCCTTTGCGATCAGTGTTTCCGCACCCGTTGCCTTGAGGTAGGCCACGGCGAGCACGGCAAAGGCAATGAAAGGCGCTGTCCCGATCAAGGAGCCAGCGGCAAAAGACAACATCTCCTGTAGGTAGTCCCCATCGAAAATCGCGACGCATAGGCAAAGCAAGGCGCTCGCCATCCAGGCATTGGGCCGCCAGTTTCGCGGCGTTGCGGTGTGCGTTGTGTCAGCCATGGGGGGGCTCCGCTGAACTGCTGTCTGCGCAGCATTCCTTTAGCAGAAATCTTGAGAGGTTCTGCATCTCGTCATAGGCGATGGCGGCGCAGATAATGCTGCGCCCCTGCCGTGTCTGTACCACCAGCCCGGCAGAGCTCAGGATTTTCAGGTGATGGGTCAGTGTCGATCCCGTCACGCCGGACCGCTCGCCCAAGACGCCCATCGACAGACCGTTGGGGCCGGCGCGTACCAGCGTCCGCAATACCGCAAGGCGCTGCTCCGAGCCCAGAGCTGCAAAGCGTGCGGCAGCAATGGTCAGGTCGAGATCATCTGTTGTATTCATTTCCATATTTCGACAAATATCGAAATAATGTCGCGTCCGCAAGAAATATTTCGACGATTGTCGAAATGATTTTGCCTTGTGCTGCAGGATGAACGTATTAGCTCATTAGTCATGACGGATATCCGCCCCGACATTGCCGCCTGCACCCTGTGCGCGGACCGCTTCGCGCGCACCGCGACCGCGCATGAGCCGCGCCCGGTAGTCTGGTTTGCGCCCGGTGCTCGAATCCTGATCGCTGGGCAGGCGCCGGGTCTGCGCGTACATCGGTCCGGCCGGCCTTTCACCGACCCGTCCGGCGACCGTTTGCGCAAATGGATGAATGTGGACGAAAGCCTGTTCTACGACCGGACCCGTGTAGCAATTGTCCCCATGGCTTTCTGCTTTCCCGGTTATTCGGCCACAGGGAGCGATCTGCCGCCGCCCGCGGTCTGCGCCCGGACATGGCGAGAAAAGGTGCTCGGGATGCTGCCTGATATCCGCCTGACTCTGGTGATCGGCGGTCATGCAATGAAGTACCACCTTCCTCGATCCATGCCCGTGACAGAGGCGGTACGTGATTGGCGGGACCGGGGTGATGATATCTTCGTCTTGCCTCATCCAAGTTGGCGCAATACGGGATGGTTGAAAAAGAACCCCTGGTTCGAAGCAGAAGTGGTGCCGCGTTTGCAGGCCCGCATCAAGGACGTGTTGAATGACTGAAGAAACACCGATCGACCGCGCGCACGCAGCCATGCAGGCGCGTCCCGAAGAGGATGGCGCTCGCCTGGCCTTTTACGAGCGGCTCGCGGATGCGGAACTGTTCCTGATGCTGCAGGCGGAGGCTGACGATGGTGCGGACACCGTGACACCGGAGCTCTTCGAGGTGGGCGATGCCCGGTATGTTCTGGTCTTTGATCGCGAAGAGCGGCTGGCCACGTTTGCCGGACAGGCCGCCCCCTACGTCGCGCTGTCGGGGCGTACGATTGTCGGCATGCTGGACGGGCAGGACATCGGGCTCGGGGTCAATCTGGATGTCGCGCCTTCCGCCATTCTGCTGTCCGCGGATGCCGTGAAATGGTTGCATGCTACCCTGGGCAACGCCCCTGACGAGATGGATGCGCGGATCGTTGAGGTGCATCCGCCCGCGGGCCTTCCGGAGACGCTCATCTCGGCGCTGGATACAAAACTGGCCACGGCGATGGGACTGGCGACAGCAGCCTATCTGGTGGGAGTGCGCTATGATAACGGCGCGCTGGGACATCTCCTGGGCTTTGTCGGTGCCGTGCCCGAGGCCGAAGCGGCGCTGGCCCGGGCCGCGGGCGAAGCGCTTACCTTTTCGGGGATCGAAGCGGGTGAAATGGATGTGGCCTTCTTTCGCGCGTCGGATCCGATGGCCGAACGTCTGGACCGTACCGGGTTGCGCTTCGACCTCCCGCAGTTGCAGCAGGCCGTAACACAGACCCGCGCGGCTCCCGGCTCCGACCCGAAAAATCCGCCAAAACTGAAATAAACAGCCGTTTCAGGGTCGTTTACCTCACAAATCGTTCACGGCGCATGCTATATTTTCACAAGCAGGAGAGGCCAGACGCAAACAGGTGCATCGACGCGGGGCTTGCGCTTAGATCAAGCGAAGACGGGGCAGGTGGTCTGTCCTGACCAACCCAATGGAGTTACCAGATGCGCAGAACGCTGTCATTCGCCGCTTTTGCCGCCGCACTCAGTTTCGCTTCCTCCGCCTTCGCGGGAGAGCAGTATATCGATGACACCGGCTACGCCGTTTCCGGCTACGATGTTGTGGCCTACTTCGATCTGGCGCAGGCGCCGGTCGGGCAGAGCCAGACGGCGGCAATCCCCGGCGATAAGGACATGACGGCTACCTACAATGGCGCAAAATTTGCGTTCTCGTCAGAGGAAAACAAGGAACGGTTCGAAGCCAATCCCGAAGCCTTCGTCCCGCAATATGACGGCCACTGCGCATATGGCGTGGCGAAGGGCGGCAAGGTGCCGGGCAATCCCAACCTGTGGCGCATCGTGGATGACAAGCTCTATCTCAACATAACGAAGAATGTCGTCGGTTTCTGGGAAGCGGATATCCCCGGCAATCTGAAAAAGTCCGAAAACAACTGGGTCAACCTCGAGGGTGACGCCGCCTCCGACATGGCGATCCCGCAGTTTTCGAGCACCGCTCCGGTGAACTGATCAATGTCATCAGACGATCCCTTGATACGGCCTTCCAAAACCCCGCCGCGCCTGTCGCGGCGGGGTATGCTCGTGTTGACGGGTGCGGGGGTCGCAGGCGCGGGCTTTCTCGGCGCGCGCTGGTTCAATATCTTTGCCCGAAATGGCGAGGTGGGACTGACACCGGTGCAGGCGCATCAAAGCGCGCTCAGCGGTGACATCCTGCTTGTCGATATCAGGCGGCCGGACGAGTGGGCCCATACGGGCGTCGGCGTAGGAGCCATCGCCATCGATATGCGCCGCGATGACTTCGAAGACGCCTTGCGGGCCGCGGCGGGTAAAGACACCGACCGGCCAATTGCGCTGATCTGCGCACGCGGCGTGCGCTCGCGTCGATTGGCTGCCCGGCTCGAGGATGCAGGGTTCACACGGGTCATGGACGTGCCCGAAGGCATGTTGGGATCGGGGGCCGGTCCTGGCTGGGTGCGTCGCGGTCTGCCCGTGGCTTCACACCGGTAGCCGGATTTATTTAGCCGCTAGCGGAGAGTAAGTGGGATCATTCCGCTGGCAGGCCGGTCACGTGCAGCAGGTCGCGCAGACGGTTGCGCTCAAGGCGGGCCCGTTTAACGATCCCTGGCTCGCGCAAAGTCTGCGGGCTTTCCATGCGCATTCCCGCCGGCAGGAAGCGCGCAACGCGCAGGGCGCTGAGCGCCGAGAGAGGCACTGCCAGCAGCAGGCTCACCGCAATGGGCGCGAGCCACCAGGACACCAGGCCCGACAACAGGCCTGCGCAGAGGATCAGGCCAAGCAGAGTTTCCAGCCAATGAAAGCGCATCAGCGTGGCCGTCGGATAGCCGCGCCCGCTGCGGTTTTGCGGTGCCCAGGGTTCTTCGCGGCCAAGCACGGCGCGCAGCACCGCACGGCACTGTTGGATCATTAGAACCGGTGCATAGGCCACGGAGAGCACAAGCTCGACGCTTACTGCGCCGAGGAACGCGCGGCGCCCCCCGTAGATGCGTGTTGCTTTCGGATGCATGGCAATGACACCCGCGCCAATCAGTTTGGGTGTCAGCAGCATCGCGTACATGATGAGCAGAAACACCGCGCTGTCGATGTGGCTCATTTCCGGGGGCCAGTCGGGGAAAAGCGGGTTCGCCTCGTTGAAATAGCGAAGCGGGTTGGTCTCTTCGTTCTTGCCGAGCAGGAACCAGACCACCAGCAAAATGAACCATGCGGGAGAGAGCAAATAGCTCACGGCGCCATGAAGCAGGTGAAACCGCGATACCGGATGCAGCCCTGCGGTGCCGAGTAAACGCAGGTGCTGCAGGTTGCCGCGACACCAGCGCGCGTCGCGCTGCACATAGTCGATCACGGTGCCGGGTGTTTCCTCGAAGCTGCCGGATATACGCGGCAGGAACCGCACACGCCATCCGGCACGGCGCAGCAAACCCGCTTCCACGAAGTCGTGGCTGAGGATCAGGTCCTTCCGTCCACCGCGCCCGATCAGGTGCGGCAGTCCTGCCGAGGCAGCAAAGGCGCGGGTGCGAATAATAGCGTTATGACCCCAGTAATTACCCTCCGTCCGGGCCCAGTTGGCCAGACCTTCGGATAGCAGCCAGCCGTAGGCGACGTTCGAGAACTGCTGCAGCCGAGCAAAGAGGGTGTCCGCTCCGATCAACATCGGGCAGGTCTGGATCAGCCCGGTCGCCGGGTCGCCGCTGATCTCGTCGCTCAGCCGGACAAGACTGCGCCCCGCCATCAGGCTGTCGGCGTCCAGCACGACCATGGCTTCGAAAGCGGCGCCCCATCCAGTAATCCAATCCATAAGGTTGCCGACTTTCTTGTCGGTATTCTCTGGCCGTCGGCGGTAATGGACGGCAATCGCTTCGGGCGCGCGGGCCTGCAAGGCGAGAAAGGCCCGCGCTTCATCCATGGCGATGGTGGCTTCGCGGGTGTCCGATAGGATGAAAAGCGTGAAGCGGTGTCCGCTGCGCTGGCGGGCAATGTCGTCCAGCATCGCTGCGGCGTTTCCAAAAACGTCGCTGGCGTTCTCGTTGTAGATCGGAACCAGCAGTGCGACGTCGATGGGTGTGGGTGGCGCTGTTGCGCCATGCTGCGTATGTGCGCGCACCAGCAGCCCGGCAATGGCCACGCCAACGGTGCTGACCGACAGGGTGACCCAGACGAAGGTCATGCCGATCATGCTTAGCAAGGCCCACTCGAGCTTGGACATGCCGGTATCATCCAGCCAGCCGTGCATGGCATAGACCAGCATCGCGGTGCCGATCAGCGCCGGCAGGAATACGGCGACGCGCCAGCCCCAAGCGTTTTCTGCTGCAGCGGGCGCCCTGTGAGGCGTGGGTTGAGCCGGCCGGTCAAGGGCTTGCGCCCGCATCTCCAGCGGAGCGCGCGGTGGCATGACAGAGAGGCAAGGCTCGGCGTGCTTCATCATGCCCGCGTCCAACGATAAAGCCAGACTTCGCTCAGCGGCGCACCGTCGAGACGCAGCTGTGCCCGGAATTCGATCAATTCCGAGCCCTCCGGCTGGAAGGTAAAAGCGAGCCTGGGGCCGCCGGTTTCCGGGTTGCGCTGCAAAAGCCCTTCGGTCGTTTCTCCGGCACTCCCCCGCAAGACGATGTCGATCCGGCCCAGATCGTCCGGAACCGCATCACTTTGCTCAAAGTCGATGGCAACAATGGTGCCGCCTTCCGGACGGTCGCCGATTGCGGTGTTGAGCGCGCGTAGCGGCATTTCTGTCCGGGGCGCCGGATCCGCGCCCCAGTCCAATGAGTAGCTCATGCGATGGCTGTCGCCTGGCTGCACCGGTTTCGCCGGGCGCCAGTAGGCGACGATATTGTCATAAATCTCCAGATCGGCAGGGATTTCCACGAGCGTGACTGCGCCTGTGCCCCAGTCCTCTCTGGGTGTTACCCACAGTGCGGGCCGGTTATGATAAAGCGCTTCAAGGTCAGCGAAATCGCTGAAGCGCCGTGCCCTTTGCATCAGACCAAAGCCGCGCGGGTTCATATCGGCAAAGGCGCTGATCTGCAGGGCGACCGGATTGGCCAGCGGTCGCCAGATCACCTCACCGGCGCCATTGTGGATGAGCAGCCCGTTGCTGTCGTGCACAGCAGGCCGGAAGTCGGAAAAGCGATGCCGCATTGTCTCGTCGAACAGAAACATCGAGGTCAGTGGCGCGATGCCGATATGGTGCATTTCCGAGCGCGCGAAAATCTCTGCTGAGACCTGCATATGAAGCGTCTGACCGTGAGTGATTTCGAACCTGTAGGCGCCGGTGCAGCTTGGGCTGTCGAGCAGCGCATGCAGGATGACGCTCGGCGCCCCCGGTGCGGGCTTCTCGAGCCAGAAAGCGGTGAAATCGGGAAACTCCTCGCCCATGGGATCGGCTGTTTTCAGCGCCAGACCGCGTGCCGACAGCCCGTATGTTTCGCCGGTGCCGATGCCGCGGAAGTAGCTGGCCCCCTGAAACACGGCGTATTCCTGAAAGATGCCGGGTTCCACCAGTTCAGCCCGTAGCCTCAGGCCAGAATATCCCAGCGTCTCGTCCAGTTCGACGGGTGGAAACCTGTCAGTTGTGTCGAAGACGCCCATGTCGAAGGTCAGGGGGCGTGACATGTCGCCTTCGACCACGTTGATCTCAACAGCCTGCGGAAAATAGAGCCCGGGCGGGAAGACATCCACACGCTGCGGTGCATCCGTGCCCTCCCATAAAGCGTTGCGGCCGTCGAACCAGATTTTGCGGTATTGGTCGTAGGTCAGGTTGCGCCAGCTTTCGGGGATCAGCGGACGCGGCTGGTAAGGACTGGTGGCCAGTGCCTTGGCTCGCAGACGAGGCGTAGCGGCCTCGAAAGGCGTGGTCCCGCCCAGTCGCAGTCCAGGTTCTCCGGCAAATCCCGCAGTGGGCGCCGCAGCTACGGCGAGCAGGGATTTCAAGACGTAGCGCCGTATCATCAGCCAGTCGCCTTTCTGCGCCATGGA
>JBFFFS010000109.1:0-8951 GCA_041557855.1 Roseobacter sp.
GACGTCGACGACACGCTGGAAGGCGGCAATGGCAAGGATGAGCTCTTTGGTGGCGACGGCGAGGACAGTATCGATGGCGGGGCAGGCAATGATACCGGCGACGGTGGTGCCGGTAACGACACGCTCGACGGTATTGGCGGCGGCAATGACGAACTGTACGGCGGAGATGATCGTGACCTGTTCATCAACGTCGGGGCAGGCGACAGCGTAGATGGAAACGAGGGTGGAGACGACTTTGACACCCTTGACCTGCGCGGCTCTGCAGGCGATGGCAGCCTCGAGATCACCTATACCACCGAGGACAAGGAAACCGGCCAACTAGATTTCGCCAACATCGAAAATATCATCCCGATCTGTTTCACGCCCGGCACGCTGATCGCGACACCGGACGGAGAACGCCCCGTCGAAGACCTGCGTGCCGGGGACCGGGTACTCACCCGCGACAATGGCATTCAGGAAATCTGCTGGGTTGGATCGCGCGGCATGACAGGTGCTGAATTGACGGCCAACACGCACCTTAAGCCCGTTCATATCGCAAAGGGCGCATTGGGTGCAGGTCTGCCCGAGCGTGATATGTGGCTAAGCCCTAATCATCGAGTGTTGGTCGCAAATGACAAGACGGCCCTGTATTTCGAGGAAAGTGAAGTGTTGGTGGCTGCCAAGCACCTTACAGCACTGGAAGGGATCAGCATCGCCAGTCCGCGTTGGACGACTTACATCCACATCATGTTCGAACAGCACGAAGTGGTACTGTCCAATGGCGCATGGACCGAAAGTTTCCAGCCCGGCGATTATGGCCTTAATGGTATCGGAAATGCGCAGCGACTTGAAATCGAAGAACTCTTCCCTGAGCTCGAAACTCCGGTGGGTCGCGCATCCTACCAGGCGGCCCGCTACTCTCTCAAGCGGTATGAAGCGGAGCTTTTGATGCGGCCTTAAACGGGAAATTCATATACGGAATATGCAGCAACTGTTGAGCATCGAAGCTTGCAGTTAGGGAAAGCGGGCGTTTCGGGTGAGACGCCCGCTTTTTCATTCGGAGCCGGATTGATCGGCGCGCCACCGCGCCCAGTCCTCGGGGGTGTCGAGATCGCGTAGCGCGTGGCTGCCGGGCAGTCGCACGATCTGTGTTCGGGTCTTATGTTGCGCCACAACTTCCGCGCCGCCGGTATCTCCCTGCACGCCCTGCAAAGCCGGAAAAAGAGATGAAGCGAAGACAATCGGGTGACCGGGCGCGCCGTCCTCTGTCGCGCCACGCCAGATCAAGTTGCTGCCGGACAGATTTACCTGTGCAAGAACCCCGCGCAGATCGGCGGTCGTCATGTCGGGCAGATCGGCGAGCAGGATCATAGCGGCATCCACGGTATCGGGAAGGGCCGCCAACGCGCGTTTCAGGCTGGCGCTGAGACCGTTGGACGCATCGGGCACGGCAACGCAGGTCACATTCAAGCCGCCAAGCGCGTCATATCTTGGGTGGGGTGGCGGCGGCAAGGCGACGATCACAGGCCCGGTTGTCGCCGCGCGTGCCCGTTCAGCCTGCCGGCGCAGCAGCGCTTGACCATCGATGGTCTCCAGCAGTTTATCCCGACCGCGCATGCGGCGAGACTGGCCTGCGGCCAGTAGCAGAATAGGGATATCGCTATGCGCGTCAGCTGTCATGTACCCCTGATAGCGCAGCGGGTGTTCCGCGCAAAGTCACCGGCGAGCCAATGTTGGTGCTGCCTGAATTGGACACCGATCCAGAATAGGCAGGAGGCTCACGCGCGCATGCGTTTCCCTTCCGGATCGAAGGAAGGGGTGCGCACTCTGCGAGCAGGACGCATCTGTCCGAGAATTTCAATTTCGACGGCTTCAGTATCGTCAACTTTGTCTGCGGGCAGGAACCCCATCGCCAACGAGGCGCCGCTGTGATGCGCATAACCGCCCGACGTGCAAAATCCCACCACGGCGCCGTCGAGCCAGATCGGTTCGTACCCCTGCACATCAGCATCCAGAGCATCCACCTCGAAATTGACAAGACGGCGCGCGGGACCGTTTCGCCTTTCGGCCTCCGCCGCGGCCCTGCCGATGAATTCTCCGGATTTGGACCAGTCGATGAACCGCTCAAGTCCCGTCTCTGCGGCGGTGTAATCAGGCGAGTATTCCGCCATCCAACTGCCGAAGAACCGGTCAAGCCGCAGCGACATCATGGCCCGCATGCCAAAAGGCGTCATTCCATGTTCCGCGCCGGCATCAGACAGCTCCTGCCACAGGCGCCGCTGGCTCATCGCATCGCAATAGATTTCGAACCCCAGATCGCCAGTATAGCTGACGCGCTGCACGATGCAGTCCACCGGCCCCAGCATTATCCGTTTCACATCCATGAAAGCCATGGCGGGATCCCCGCCACAGGCATCGGCAAGGACCCGAGCGGCGCGAGGTCCCGCGATCTGGAAGCCAGTTCTGCGGTCGGAGATATTCTCCAGCGATATGTCCTCGCCGGGATGCTGCCGGAACCATCGCTCGTGAAAAGCCTGCGCGCCGTAGGAGGCGGTCAGTTGGTACTCATCCTCCGCGAGGCAGGTGATCGTGAAATCCCCGATCAATTTCCCCTTGGCTGACAACATGGGTGTCAGGCTCAGGCGCCCCGGCTTTGGAACGCGTCCGGCCATGATCCGGTCCAGCCACGCACGGGCCCCGCTGCCCTCAACCCGGTACTTGCCGAAATTCTGGACCTCGTTGATCCCGACGGCCTCTCGCACGCCACGCACTTCTCGCGCGGTGGCCTCGAAGGCGTCAGAGCGGCGGAAGGATGGCGTTTCGTACTGCGGTTCGCGACCTTTGGCGAAATAATTTACGACCTCCAAACCATATTGCTGCCCCCAGACCGCGCCCATTGATGTGAAAAGATCATACATCGGGGTAGTTCGGTGCGGGCGCGCTGCGGGCAATTCCTCGTTTGGATAAGCTACGGAAAACCGTTTCTGGTAATTCTCAATAACCTTCGGGCGGGTGTACCCGGGGGTGATCCATGGCCCAAAGCGGGCAACATCCATGGCCATGACGTCACGCTCGGGCTCGCCTTCGATCATCCATTGCGCCAGCGTCAGTCCGACTCCGCCGCCCTGACTGAAGCCCGCCATGACCCCGCATGCCGACCAGTAGTTACGCAGCCCCGGCACCGGGCCCACCAGTGGATTACCGTCGGGCGCAAAGGTAAAGGGCCCGTGGATCACGGATTTAACACCCGCCGTGGCCAGCACCGGAAACCGCTTGTAAGCGAAATCAATGCTGTCTTCGATCTTGTCGAAATCATCCGGCAGCAATTCGTGCCCGAAAGACCAGGGTGTTCCGTCCACGGCCCAGGTTTTGCAGGTCTGCTCGTAGAAACCGATACACAACCCGCGACCTTCCTGGCGCAGATAACTTTCGCCGGCTGGATCCATTACATGTGGATGCTCGGTTTCGCGCTGGTAAATTTCGGGGATGTCGTCGGTGACAATGTATTGATGCTCCATCGGGTGCAGCGGAAAATAAACCCCCGCCATGGCCCCCACCTCGCGGGCCCAGAGCCCGCCAGCGTTAACCACGTGCTCGGCATGGATGGTCCCCTTGTCCGTTACTACGTCCCACGTGCCGTCCCGCCGCGGGTTTGTTTCGCGCACCATGCAATGGGTCTCGATCGTGGCCCCCCCGAGGCGAGCCGCGCGGGCGTAGGCGTGGGTCGTGCCGGAGGGATCGAGATGCCCATCGAGAGGGTCGTAAAGCGCTCCGATGATACCGTCTAGTTTGGTGATCGGTGCAATACGCGCGATCTCTTCCGGGCCGACGATTTCCGTATCCAGCCCCATGAAGCGATGCTTGGCGCGCTCGGCGAGAAGCATGTCGAAGCGGTCGCGATTGTCGGTCAGCGTGATGCCGCCCACATGATGCAGACCGCAGGACAGGCCCGTAATCTCCTCGAGTTCCTTGTAAAGCCGGATCGTATATCCCTGAAGGGCTGCCATGTTCGTGTCGCCGTTCAGCGTGTGGAACCCGCCAGCCGCGTGCCAGGTGGACCCGGACGTGAGTTCCGAGCGTTCCAGAAGCATGACATCCGACCAGCCCAGCTTCGTCAGATGGTACAGCACCGAAGCGCCGACAACGCCACCGCCGATAACGGCAACCCGGGTCGTGCTTTGCATGGTTCCCTCCACTCAATGCCTTTAAAACAGCTTGCGGCGGTGACCCAAGGCAGGCTGAACCAAAAACGACAAAATGTGACGCTGGGGGATTACTCCAGAGGATCTTGGGAAGACTGGACTAGCAAGGCGGGTGCGGTCAGGTGAAGCCTTCGCCGGAGCAGCTCGAGCAGCGCCGGGTCCTTGTGCCATAACAGGCGTCGCACCGCCCATACACAGGTTTTCCCAGATGATCCTTGCTCTTGACCACGCGACCCTGACCGCCGCAGCTGACGCAGGGCGCTTGTCCCGAACCATGACAGCGGTGGCACCGCCGCTTTGGGTCAGGTTTGGGTTTCTTGCGGTTATGGGGCGTGTATTTGTCCATGCTCGAAAGCGCGCCTGTTTTGTACCGTCACCTATGTTGATGCAGCAAAGCACGTTGGATCGAACCTGTCACGCATTTAGCGCGCCATCGGCCCTGAATGGCAATCCGGCACCGTATCGTCGTTCAGCGCGTCGTCCAGCTTTTGAACTCAGCGGTCCGCGCTTTCAGCCACAGCACGTCGAATCCGGCGATGCCTCTATACCCGCGGTCAAAGAGATCCGCAGCCATCTGTTCGCTCAGCGCATTGCTTGCCAGCGGAATGCCCCGGGCGAAGGCCGCCTTTTCGACCTTTTTCACTGCGGCCTTCACGTCTGGATGATCGAATTGCCCCATGACGCCGAGATCAGTGGTCAGATCAAACATGGCGGTAACCAGCAGGTCGATCCCCTCCACGGCGCATATTTCTTCTATGTTTTCAACGGCGTCACGGGTCTCGATCAGCAGCATGCTGACGATTTGATCCTGCATCGCGGCGGCGTAACCGGGAAGCTCTGTCTGCCAACGGGAATGCGCGATGAACGGTCCGAAGCCGCGCACGCCGTCGGGCGGGTAACGCAGAGAAGCCACGGCGCGCCGCGCATCCTCGGCGTTGCGGATCAGTGGAAAGCAGATACCCTCGGCGCCGAGATCCAGCGCCCGTTTCACCTGCGCGGGATCGTTTTCCGCCACGCGGACGAGCGGCGCGCAGTCGGTGCCCTGTGTGGCCGCGATCATTGCATGCGCGGTGCCGTAGTCCACGGCGCCATGCTCCAGGTCGATGATGACGCCATCCGCGCCAGCTGCGGCCATTGCCTGTGTCACGACAGCCGACGGGATTGTACAGATGTGCAGAGCCACCCGGTCTTTGGTCTGTGCAAGACGATGCTTCAATCCGGCCATGTGGCCTCCTTGTTTTTGTTTGGGCGGGTGACGGTGTAAGCCGCGTTAAAGCTTTGATACGGCTGCGTGAACCTTGGCCCATGTCGTAACCCTAACGCAAGTGTCTGCTTATGCCGTGACGCCCCAAACGGTGAAAGATGGCGCGGCGGTTCATTCACCAGCGATGAGCAAACGAGGGCTTTTGCGCTGCGGAAACCTCTAGCGCAAAACGACAGGATGAAACCAAGCCGATCTGAAATCTTCACCCTTGTACGGCTGCGACGGTAAATGTCGCCTATGCGCAATCCTCGACGTGGCAGAGCGGTCAAGATGCCGGTCAGGACATTTCTATGGGACCCAAATCCAATGCGCACTCATGCTCAGGCCGTTGTCATTGGGGGTGGCGTGATCGGCTGCTCCATCCTCTACCATCTGACGAAGCTTGGTTGGTCGGACGTGATTTTGCTGGAGCGGGACGAATTGACAAGCGGGTCCACCTGGCATGCCGCGGCAAATATTCACGGGCTGCACGACAGCACCAACATCAGTCGCATCCAGCACTACACGATGAACCTTTACAACACTCTTGAGGAAGAGACGGGTCAAAGCTGTGGCGTGTTTCAACCCGGCAGCCTCTATCTGGCCCAGACCCAGGCACGCGAGCACCAGTTGCGCCTGCAGGCCGCCAAGGCAAAGCTATATGGAATGAACTTCCACGAGGTCAGCCGTGACGAGGCGGAACGCCTGCACCCGCTCGTTAATTTCGACGGGATTCGCTGTATCATGTGGGAACCGGATGGCGGCAACGTGGACCCGTCGGGCGTCACCAACGCCTATGCCATGGGTGCGCGTCAGAACGGGGCCGAAATCGTGCGCTTCTGCCCCGTAACGGGAACTGAGCAACAGCCAGACGGCAGCTGGATTGTGCGCACGCCGAAAGGCGACATCCGCACGCAATGGGTGGTGAACGCCGCCGGACTCTGGGGCCGTGAAGTGGCCGCCCTTGCGGGGCTGACCCTGCCTCTGCAACCAACCGAACATCAGTATTTCGTGACGGAAACCATCCCCGAGATCGCCGCTCTCGACCGACGCCTGCCGTCAGTCGCCGACCGTGACGGAGAATACTATCTCCGGCAGGAGGGAAAAGGCCTGCTGGTGGGCGCCTACGAGAAAAACCTTCGATTCTGGGCTGAAGAGGGCACCCCGCAGGGCTTCGGTCATGAACTTTTCGCCGACGATCTGGAACGGATCGAAGAGAATATGATGCGCGCCATCGACCGGGTGCCAGCCGTGGGTGAGGCGGGGATCAAGCGCGTTATCAATGGGCCGATGATCTGGTCGCCGGACAGCAACGTGCTTTTCGGTCCAGCGCCTGAGCTGCCAAATTACTTTTGTTGCAATGGCATCATTCCCGGCTTCTCGCAATCGGGAGGCATGGGATTGCTGGCCGCAGACTGGATCGTAACGGGTGAGACGCGCTATGACATGTTTGCCTGGGACGTGGCGCGGTTCGGTGACTGGGCCGACAAGGCCTTTACCAAGGCGCGGGTGGGCGACCAGTATGCCAACCGCTTCAAGATTCATTTTCCCAACGAGGAACGCGCGGCGGGCCGCCCGGTCCGAACCCGCTCCACCTTCGAGATGCAGCGCGACATGGGCGCGGTCTTCGGTCTCAACTTTGGCTGGGAGCATCCGCTGTGGTATGCAGGTGAACCGGGGGTAAAGGATACCGAAGGGTTCACACGACAGAACTGGTGGGAACCTGTCGGCAAGGAATGCCGGATGTTGCGCGAACACGCGGGCATCATAGACATCTCCAATTTCGCGAAATACCGCTGCAAGGGGCCCGGAGGCGAAGACTGGCTGAACGGCATTTTCGCCAACACAATGCCCAAGGCAGTCGGACGATCCTGCCTGACCCCTCTCATCGGCAAGCGTGGTGGCATTGCGGGGGACTTCACAGTGACACGGCTTGCGGAAGATGAATTCTGGGTGATCGGCTCGGGCATGGCGGAGCGCTATCACAAACGGTTCTTCAAATCCGTACCGCCGCCCGAGGGCACGAGCTTTGACAGCCAGACCGACGCCATGTGCGGTTTCAACGTGGCCGGGCCGAAATCCCGCGATCTTCTTCAGCGGCTGACCAACACGTCGCTCGCCACCGAGGATTTTCCCTTTATGCGCTCAAAGTGGATCGATCTGGCTGGCGTCCGCGTCCTCGCCCTGCGGGTCAGTTTTACTGGCGATCTGGGCTGGGAACTTCATTGCAGGGCGGAGGATCAGGCGCGGCTTTTCGAGTCGCTGATCGACACCGGTCGTGATCTGGGCGCGGGTCCGGTCGGCAGCCGTGCGCTGATGAGCTTGCGCATCGAAAAGGGATACGGCTCCTGGGGGCGCGAATACAGCCCGGAATACTGGCCACAGGAAGTGGGGCTTTCACGCCTGTGCAAGATGGACAAGAGCTTTCTTAACAAGTCCGCCGTCGCCGAAACACTGGCGAAACCGGCCCGTGAACAACTGGTGCTGATGGCCCTGGATGGCGAACAGACGGACGCGTCGAATGCGGATGCAACGGGCGGGGAGCCGATTTTCAAGGACGGGCAGGGGATCGGGCGTGTCACCTCCGGAACCTATGGCTATACCGTTGGAAAAAGCCTGGCCTTGGGGTACGTGAAGAACGCAGTGCCCGGCAACGAGGTCGAAGTGATGGTGCTCGGTGTGCCGCACAAGGCCACGATCCTTCACGAACCACCTTTTGACCCATCGGGAAAGCGCCTGCGAGCCTGACCGGGTCGCACCGCCGAAAGCGGAGCGACCGAATGTCCCGATGCGCGGCGGTTTACGATTGACACGATCCGGCTACCTTTTGCTCAAGACAATCTGGTAGGCACGGGAAAATCACCATGAAAGAGCGCAAGATCAACAGACGCTTCGATCGGTTGTGCGTCGCGCTGGCCTTCAGCAGACAGCAGGACATCCCTTGGACGAGAGAAAAGCGGCATGGCGCGCAGCACCGCAAACACCATTCCAGATTTGAGGATTTGCGGAATTGACCCGGCGGATCGTAGTTTTCGGCGCAACCTCCGGTATTGGCCGCTGCGCAGTGAAGGAAGCCCTGTCGCGCGGTCACTCGGTTCGCGCGTTCGCGCGCGAAGCAGCTTCGCTCGAGGCACGACCCGGATTGGAGCCTATGGCAGGCGATGCCCAGAAAGCCGAGGATGTTGCCGCCGCACTGGAGGGCGTGGATGCCGTCATCTACGCCCTCGGCATCAAGGAAGGCCTGTCGATGCTCTGGCAGGAGGTTACGCTCTTTTCACGCTCCACCGAGATGTTGTTGGAGGAAATGCCCAAGGCCGGTGTGTGCCGCCTTTTGGTCGTTACGGGCTTTGGCGCCGGGCGCAGCAAATCGGCCATGAGCAGGATCGAACGTATGGGGCACCGCGCGGTTCTGGGTAAACCCTATGAAGACAAGGACCGGCAGGAAGAGATGCTTTTCGCGAGCGACCTCGACTGGACCATTGCACGCCCGGTCATCCTGACCAATGGTGCGCGGTCCGGCCGCTACA
>JBFFFS010000110.1:0-8911 GCA_041557855.1 Roseobacter sp.
AAGGGTGACGGTGGCTCCGAACTTTATGGTGCCGGACATTTTGGACGTGTCGATCACTTCGGCCAGTCCGAGCACGCCTTCAAGCTCCTTGATTCTGCCCTCTATGAAGGATTGCTTTTCTCGGGCGGAGTGATACTCCGCGTTTTCAGACAGATCGCCGTGCTCACGGGCTTCGGCGATGGCCTTGATAATGGCCGGGCGCTCCACGGATTTCAGCTGTTTAAGCTCTGCTTCCAGCTCCTGGTGGCCCTTCCGGGTCATTGGTATCTTGTCCATCGGCGGCTTTCACGAAATTGCGCGGCCCGCCGGGACTGCCGGGGGCCGCTGATGTCAGTTGCATACTACCTGACCCAAAGGCGGGGTAGATTGCAAGAGGGGTTTGCGCGGCCGCCGGCATGGATTTGCCGCCCTTCAGTCGTATTGAACGACCTCGTATTCGATCCCGTCATTGTCGTGAAAGTAGAACCGCCGCCCGGGCTCGTAGTCTGCGTGGTTTCCCGGTTTGAAGCCTGCTGCTGTCACCTTGCGTTCCATCTCGTCGATGTCACGAACGGTGACCGCGATGTGATTGAGCCCACCCCTGGTCTGGTAGCTTGTCTGTTTCGGAGCGGATATCTCCGGCGGTTGGTAGAGCGCGAGGTATTGCGTGTCTGTGCCGATATGCAGCGATCGCCCGCCGCTAAGCGACGGACCCTGCCAGCGGATGTGCCAGCCAAACAGATCGGCCATCCATGCGGCCGTCTTTTCCGCATCGCTGACGGTGTAATTGGCGTGTTCCAACTGTGCAGCCATGATTTTTCCTTCCAATTTCGATTTGACGAGTCTAGCGTAATTCCTAAACCTAACTTTAGGTCAAGGAATTTGTTTCATGGCTGTGAATGAAGGGCTTTCCATCGGCGCGCTGGCCGCGCGCACAGGGCTGGCGGTCTCGGCGATCCGGTACTACGAGGCACAGGGTTTGATCCGCCCCTGGCGCAACGCGGGCGGTCAGCGTCGCTTTGCCAGGTCGGACCTGCGGCGGTTGAGTTTCGTCATGATCGCCCAGCAGTTCGGCTTCACGCTGCCGCAGATCAAGGCGGAACTGGATCGGTTGCCGGGCGGGAGCACGCCGACCAAGGCGGACTGGGCGCGTATCAGTGCCGGATTCCGCGCCGCACTTGATGCCAAGATCGACACGCTGACACGCCTGCGCGACAATCTTGACGGCTGTATCGGCTGCGGCTGCCTCAGCCTGCCGAGCTGCGCGCTCTATAATCCGACGGACAGGGCATCGAGCGGGGGCGCAGGCCCGCGATACCTGATGGGCGACACCCCGGGATGATACGGATTTGAGCACCGCTTGCGCTGCTGGGTGTCTGTCGGCGGCGGGGATGCGTTTTGACGCTGTGTAGCGATTGCATTGACGTGATACGTGGTTTAGCCAAACGCGAAGATTTACAACATGCGCCAGAAGCCGCGCATTTCGTCATAGGGGAGAGGCATCATGGCCGAAACAGAGCGCGAAGCAATGGAATACGACGTCGTCATCGTCGGCGCGGGGCCTGCCGGTCTGTCTGCCGCGATCCGGCTCAAGCAGCTGGACGCCGATTGCAACGTCGTTGTGCTCGAGAAAGGCTCTGAAGTGGGCGCGCATATCCTGTCCGGCGCGGTGCTCGATCCCGTGGGGCTGGATGCGCTGATCCCCGACTGGAAGGCCAAGGGCGCGCCGCTCAACGTGCCGGTCAAGGAAGACAACTTCTACATGCTGGGCGAAGAGGGCAAGTTGCGCATTCCCAACTGGCCGATGCCGCCGCTGATGAACAACCACGGCAATTACATCGTGTCGATGGGCAATGTCTGCCGCTGGATGGCGGAGCAGGCCGAAGAACTGGGTGTGGAAATTTTCCCCGGCATGTCGTGTTCGGAACTCGTCTTCGGCGAAAATGGCGAGGTGAAGGGCGTGGTTGCTGGCGAGTTCGGCAAGAACTCTGATGGCTCCAAGGGAGACAGCTACGAGCCCGGCATGGAACTGCACGGCAAATACGTGTTCCTCAGCGAAGGCGTGCGCGGTTCTCTGTCCAAGCAGGTGATCGAGAAATACGACCTCGCCAAGGGCCACGAGCCGCAGAAATACGGCATCGGCATGAAGGAAATCTGGGAGATCGATCCGGCCAAGCACCGCGAAGGCACGGTCACCCATACCATGGGCTGGCCGCTGGGAAGCAATGCGGGCGGTGGCTCCTTCATCTACCACCTTGAGAACAATCAGGTTTACGTCGGGTTCGTGGTGCACCTTAACTACAAGAACCCGCATCTCTTCCCCTACATGGAATTGCAGCGCTTCAAGCACCACCCGATTGTGGCGGAACTGCTCGAAGGCGGCAAGCGGGTGGCCTATGGCGCGCGCACGATCAGCGAGGGCGGGTATCAGTCCATGCCCAAGATGGTGGCACCCGGCGTGGCGCTTCTGGGCTGCTCCGTGGGCATGGTCAACGTGCCGCGCATCAAGGGCAATCACAACGCGATGCTTTCCGGCAAGGCCGCCGCAGAGGCGGCGATCGCTGCCATTGCCGCTGACCGCTCCGGGGATGAGCTGACCGCCTACGAGGACGAGGTGCGCAACGGGGCCATTGGCGAGGACCTCAAGAAAGTGCGCAATGTCAAGCCGTTGTGGTCCAAGCACGGTCTGGTTGCCAGCCTCGTCGTGGGCGGCATCGACATGTGGACGAACACGATGGGCTTTTCGCTGCTGGGCACCATGGGCCACGGAAAGAGCGATGCCGACTCCACCGAGCCCGCGTCCAAACACAAGGAAATCACCTATCCGAAACCGGATGGCAAACTGTCCTTCGACCGGCTCACCAACGTAGCCTTTTCCTTTACCAATCACGAGGAAAGCCAGCCTGCGCATTTGCATTTGAAAGACCCGGATGTGCCTGTCTCCAAGAACCTGCCCACCTACGCCGGACCTTCGGCACGCTATTGCCCGGCAGGTGTTTACGAGTTCGTGCAGGAAGAGGGCAAGGACCCGCGCTTTGTCATCAACTTCCAGAACTGCGTGCACTGCAAGACATGCGACATCAAGGATCCGTCGCAGAACATCGTCTGGACCACGCCGCAGGGCGGTGACGGGCCGAACTACCCAAACATGTGATCGCCTCGTGAACGTGCTGCGCGGCCACTCTTCGAGATGGTCGCGCAGACGTGAAGGAGCATTGCCGCTCACAGCCGCTCAAAACCCCGCGGACCATTGCGCTCCGAAGGGAAAATGATAGCGTGAAGGCATCAAGAGCAATGCAGAGGTAAAATCGTGATCCGCAGGTTGTTGGCGCCCATCGGCGCGCTGGGTTTATCGCTGGCACTGGCCACACCTTTGGCGGCGCAGTCGGTTGCCGGCCCCTATCTGGCTGCACGTTCCGCTGCGATGCAAAGCGACTTTGAACAGGCGGCGTCGTATTTCACGCAAGCGCTGACCCGAGATCCCGGAAATGTCGATCTGATGGAGAGCGCGATGGTGTCGCAACTGGCACTGGGCCGCCTCGACAGGGCGATCCCGATCGCTACGGCGATGCAGGCCGCCGGGGAGACAAGCCAGGTCGCACACGTGGTTCTGACCGCCGATCTCATCAAGCGCGGTGAATTCGAGGCCTTGCTGGAAGGCGACGGCGAGAGCCGGCGGATCGGGCCTTTGGTAGACGGGCTTGTGCGCGCCTGGGCGATGATGGGGACTGGCGAGGTCAATGCGGCGCTCGACGCGTTTGACGAGATTGCCGGCCAGTCCGGGCTGCAGGGCTTTGCGCTTTTCCACAAGGCGATGGCGCTCGCGTCGGTCGGTGATTTCGAAGGTGCGGACCGGATTTTCATCGAGGACCGCACCCGGTCCGTTCTGCAAACGCGGCGCAGCGTTTTGGCACGGGTGGAAATCCTGTCGCAACTGGAGCGTGAGGATGAGGCGCGGGAGCTGATGCAGACCATGTTCTCCGGCGCGTCCGACCCGGAGATCGACAGTTTCATTGCCGGGCTGGAGGAGGACGATCCGCTTCCTTTCACGCATGTGACCTCCGTGCAGGATGGTTTTGCCGAAGTGTTCTTTTCGGTGGCAGCGGCACTGCGGAGCGAAGCGGCCCCGGAATATACAATCCTTTACGCACAGGTGGCGCGAAATTTGCGCCCCGATCACCTGGATGCGTTGCTTTTGACAGCAGAACTTTTCGAGACCCTGCGCCAGTACGATGCGGCGATTGCCGTTTTCAAGGAAGTTCCGCCGACCGATCCCTCCTATCATGTGGCTGAACTTGGCCGCGCTGCCGCACTGCGTCGGTCGGACCGTCCCGAAGCTGCCGCCGAGGTGCTGGAACAGCTGTCGCGAAGCCATGGTGATCTGGCCACGGTACAATCCGCGCTGGGGGATGCGATGCGGCAGCAGGACCGTTTTGCGGAGGCCGTCGCCGCCTATGACAAGGCCCTTGCCATTACGGAGCGCACGGGTGCCAACAGCTGGTTCCTGCTCTATGCGCGGGGGATCAGCCACGAACGTCAGGGCAATTGGAAAGCGGCCGAAGCGGATTTCCGTAAGGCGCTGGAGTTGAACCCGGGTCATCCACAAGTCCTGAACTATCTGGGTTATTCTCTGGTGGAGAAAAGGGAAAATCTGGACGAGGCGCTGGAGTTGATAGAACAGGCGGTAGCGGCCAGCCCTAACAGCGGTTACATCATCGACAGTCTGGGTTGGGCGCTCTACCGCCTCGGGCGCTATGAAGAAGCCGTGCCGCACATGGAGAAAGCCGTGGAACTGATGGCCGTCGATCCGGTGGTGAATGACCATCTGGGCGATGTGTACTGGGCTGTTGGACGCATCCGCGAAGCGGAATTTCAGTGGGCGCGGGCGCTGTCCTTCATCGATCACGGCGAGACGACCGAGGACGCCGACCCCGACCGCATCCGGCGCAAGCTGGAAGTTGGGCTGGATACATTGCTGCAGGAAGAAGGCTCGGAGCCGCTGACTGTCGCCAAAGAATAAGAACAAGGCTGTTTGACGTGGCGCCCCCCAGCTCTGTCCGGGTATTCGCCCCCGCAAAGATCAATCTGACCCTCCATGTCACCGGACAGCGTGCTGATGGGTATCACCTGCTCGACAGCCTCGTCGCTTTCGCGGATGTGGGCGATCGGTTGGTGATGCGATCCGGGGGATCCTCGATGACCGTGGCAGGGGCCGAGGCTGGGGCCATTCCGACCGACGCGAACAATCTGGTGCTGCAGGCGGCTGCCTTGTTCGAGGAAATTCAAAGTGTCGGCTTTGCGCTGACCAAGACGCTGCCAGTGGCCTCGGGCATCGGTGGCGGGTCGGCAGACGCGGCGGCGGCCTGTCGCGGCATGATCGCCCTGCGGCACTCGGGCGCGCTCACCCAAGACAGTTTTGAGCAGGCAATCCAGCCCCTTGTGCCGGACTTGATGCGGCTTGGGGCTGATATCCCCATGTGCCTGATGTCGCGTGCCGCGCGTGTCAGCGGGATTGGTGAGAAAATTACGCCGGTTACTAATTTACCGGCGCTGAACGCCGTGCTGGTCAATCCGCGTCTGCCTGTAGCCACGCCCGCGGTATTCAAGGCGCTGGTAATGCGTGAAAACCCACCGATGCCCGAAACATTGCCCGTATTTGCAGGCGAGGGGGAGCTAACCGACTGGCTGGCCTATCAGCGCAACGATTTGCAGGTCGCCGCGACCACCCTTGTGCCAACCATCGCCGAGGTTCTGGAAGCGCTGGAGGCGAGTCCGGGCTGCGGTCTTGCGCGCATGTCGGGGTCGGGTGCGACCTGCTTTGGTCTTTTCGGTTCGGCTGAGGAGGCTGCGGCGTCGGCAGAGGCTTTGCGCACGCAGCAGCCCGGATGGTGGGTCGAGGCAGCCGGGCTGGGTTCGCAGACGGCCCGGTCGATGCCGCAGCCTACCTGATCCTGTCCACGACGTAATCAGCCAGGTCGGTCAACATCTCCTTGACCGGATGCTCGGGTAGCGGCTGAAGCGCCGTCTTGGCTCGCTGTGCCTCGGCCCGTGCGGCGGCGCTGGTGTCTTCTAGCGCGCCATGTTTGTTCAACAGAGCAATTGCATGATCGAGATCGCCCTCTTCCTGCCGACCCTTTTCAATGGTTCGCACCCAGAAGGCACGCTCTTCCGCGTCGGCTTTGGCGACCGCCTTGATCATCGGCATGGTCAGTTTGCGCTCGCGGAAATCATCGCCCACATTTTTGCCCGTGGCGCCGGAATCCCCTTGGAAATCCAGAAGATCGTCGACGATCTGGAACGCCACGCCAAGCGCATCCCCATAGTCGAAAAGGGCTGCCACATGCGCATCGGGGGCTCCGGCAATAACGCCGCCGACTTCTGTCGCCGCCGAGAACAGGGCGGCCGTCTTTCCGCGCACGACCTGCAGATAGATCGCCTCGTCGGTACGCAGGTCCTGGCTTGCCGTCAGCTGCAGGACTTCGCCCTCTGCGATTGTCGCGGATGCGTTCGACAGGATGTCGAGCACCCGCAAAGAACCGGTCTCGACCATGAGCTGAAAGCTGCGCGAAAAGAGGTAATCGCCCACCAGAACCGAGGATTTGTTGTCCCACAACAGGTTCGCCGTTGGACGGCCCCGGCGCTGCCCGCTTTCATCGACCACATCATCATGCAGCAGGGTGGCGGTATGGATGAATTCCACCGTGGCGGCGAGCTTTCTGTGGTCGGTGCCGGTGTAGCCGCACAGATGAGCCGCTGCGAGGGTTAGCATGGGCCGCAGGCGTTTTCCGCCCGCGTCGACGAGATGTGCCGTGACTTCGGGAATGCGCGGGGCATGTTCGGAAACCATCCGCTCCCTAATCAGGGTGTTGACCGCTTCCATATCCGTTTCCAGATATTCCGCCATGCGATCATGCGGCTTTTGCGAATTCTCGCCCTGCGACATATACTTCCCACCCGCAAGGCTCGACATTCCAGCCAGCTTGCCGTTACATCCCTGATATGAAGGAACTTTTGCGCAGCACAGACCCTACGATCATCGCCTTTGCCACAGCCCTTCTTCAGGGGGAGGATATAGCGTGCTTTGAAATGGACGTAAACATGAGCGTGCTCGAAGGAAGCATCGGAATTTTCCCGCGTCGGTTGATGGTGCGCCCGGACGATCACGCCGCGGCCACCCGGGTGCTGAGCGACAACGATATTCCGCTGGGGTTGTGACAGAACTGACCAGAGACGCCTTTCTGGGAGGCAGGTTGTATCTTTTACAGCCGAAGTCGGGCTATCGCGCCGGTGTCGATCCGGTGTTGCTTGCAGCCACGGTGCCGGCACGTGCCGGGGAGCGCGTATTGGATCTGGGCTGCGGGGTCGGTGCGGCGGGCCTGTGCCTTTCCGCGCGGGTAGAGGGGCTGCATCTGACGGGGGTGGAGCTTCAGCCGGAATACGCCGATCTTGCACGGCGCAATGGGGGCCCCGACATGGAGGTGATCACTGCGGATATCGCGGACATGCCCTTGCACCTGCGCCAGCGTCAGTTCGATCATGTGCTGGCCAATCCGCCCTATTTCGATCGCTCCGCGAGTCGCGCGGCAGCCGAACCCGGGCGTGAAGCCGCCCATGGCGAGGAATTGCCGCTTCGGCAATGGGTCAAGATCGCCGCGAAACGGCTTGCGCCGAAAGGATACGCACATTTCATCCACCGGGTGGAGCGGCTTCCTGAAATTCTCAACGCCATGGCCGGCAGGCTGGGCAGTATCGAAGTCTTGCCGCTTGCGTCGCGGGTCGGCAGAGCCCCTGAGCGTATCATCGTCCGAGGGCGGAAAAATGGCCGTGCGGCCTTTAGATTGCACGCACCTCTTGTGTTGCACGAAGGGGCTGCCCACGAAAAGGATGGCGACAGCTATGTGCCGAGCGTGCGTGCCGCCCTCCGAGAAGGCGCTGCGCTGCATTTTTAGCTGATTTTAAGGTATCTTTAACGCCCTTTATGCACATGCTGCGGGTGCGGCGTGACTTGAATCACTTGATGTGTTCAAGTTGTAGACACACAAATATACAGGAGGACTGAATGAGCGTTAGTGCACATGTTGATCAGCTTAAAAAGAAGCACGAAATTCTGAGCGAAGCCGTTGAAGCGGCGCAGCGCGCACCCGGTACCGATGATCTTGCGATTGCCGACCTCAAAAAACAAAAACTCCGTATCAAAGAAGAGATTACCCGCTTGTCAAGCTAGGCTTGATGCGAGCTCCGGGCGCGGGTCTGGCACAGACCCCGCTTCGGGGCGTTCTAACGCTATGAAAGACATGATAAACCATCCGTTATGTAGGTGGTTTTACCAATCTCTTTAACCATCCATTCCCTGAATGCCTTGACCTGTGGTCTGTCTTCGGTGCCTTCCGGGCAGAGAAAGCGAAATTGCGCACCGGTCATCAGGGCCTGCGGAAATGGCAGAACAAGCCGGCCGTCGGCGATGTCTTTCACGACCAATGCGCGCCGTCCCAGAACGACGCCAACGCCTGCCAACGCCGCGTCGATCGCATGATCCGCCTGGCTGAAGCGGGGCCCGTGGGTGGGGGCGAAATCGATTCCCATGGCCCGGAACCATGCTTCCCAGTCCCGCTTGGGCCTTAGAAAACCAATCGAATCGTCAAAAATGAGCGGCGCGTCCACGAGACTTTCTGGTGTCTTGTATTTTTGTGCGAGCGCGGGCGCCATTACTGGCGCCACCCAGTCCTCGGCGAGGGTCAGCGAATAAAGGCCCGGATCGACTTCGATGCCGAACCTGATGGCCACATCGACTTCATCCCGGGCGAAATCCATCAGACGCAGCGAGGCGAAAAACCGAAGTTCGACCTCCGGGTGCGCCTGCGCGAATTCGTAAAGACGCGGCGCGAGCCATTTGGCAGTGAAGGCCGGCCCGGCGGTTACGGTCAGAGTCTGC
>JBFFFS010000111.1:0-8904 GCA_041557855.1 Roseobacter sp.
AATTAATCAAATATGGAAAAACGATTAAAAATTGAGCATCAATAAGATTGCCCAAGTTGCCCACTGCGCCTCAACATTCCTGAGAAAGGTCGTTAAACTCCCGAAAACAACAGTGGGCCGGGCAGGTTCTTCATGAGTGATTCACCCAAAGGTAATCGACCCTTGGTGGCGGATAAGCGGTACGGCAAGGTGGCCAGGAAACCCGCTCCGACCAAGGCATCCCGGCGGCGCAAAGCACCGCGCAAGGGTGCTAGGCGGCGCGGCGGCATTCTTGGGTTTTTTGAGCGTATCTTGCGTTGGATCCTAAGATTGATCTGGCGCATCACTTGGCGACTTGCAGCGGTCGGGTGTCTCGTGCTGGCTCTATTGGTGGGCTACTACTATACGACACTGCCCCCGGTAGAAGAGTTGCTCGACGGTCGTGCCCGTGGGTCTGTGACGTTGCTGGACCGGGAAGGCCAGGTTTTCGCCTGGCGTGGCGATCAGTTTGGCGGCGCGATCACAGCTCAGACAGTCTCTCCCCATCTTAGGAACGCGATCATTGCAACGGAAGACCGCCGTTTTTACCGGCACTTTGGCATCAGTCCACGCGGCATCGCCAGTGCGGTGCGCATCAATCTCTCCGAGGGGCGGGGGCCGCTTTCGGGGCATGGGGGATCGACCATAACGCAGCAGGCGGCAAAACTTTTATGTCTTGGTGTGCCTTACGATCCCGCCGTGGAAACCGAAGAGGAATACGAGACTGAATGCCGGCGGGGCACCATCCAGCGAAAGGCCAAGGAGGCAATCTACGCGTTGGTGATGGAAGCGAAATATTCCAAGGATGAAATCCTGACCATCTACATGAACCGCGCCTTTTTGGGGGCCGGTGCGCGGGGTTTCGAGGCGGCAAGCGAGCGGTATTTCGGCAAGTCGGCCGCAAATGTGAGCCCGGCCGAGGCGGCTATGCTCGCCGGACTTCTGGTGGCCCCCACGCGGTTTGCGCCCACGAACGATCTCACCCGGTCGCAGAACCGTGCGGCCACCATCGTGCGTCTGATGAACGAGCAGGGCTATCTGAGTGATGCGGAAGCCCGCGAAGCGCAGGCCAATCCAGCTGAGCTTTCAGAGGCGGCGGAGGCCCGCGCAGGTGGGTATTTCGCAGACTGGGTAATGTCATCCGGTCCGGAGTTCTTTACCCGCAAGACAACCGAGGACGTGGTCATCAAGACGACCTTGGATCAGAAGATTCAGCGCGATGCCGAGGAAGCGCTGAAGTGGGTGTTCGAAAACAAGGTGCGCGAGGGATCGAAAGCGCAGGCGGCGATTGTCGTCATGTCGGCAGACGGTGCGGTACGCGCGATGGTCGGTGGGCGCAATACCAAGGTGTCCGGCGCCTTCAACCGGGCCGTTCAGGCAAAGCGACAGACCGGTTCGGCTTTCAAGCCTTTCGTTTATGCAGCCGCGCTGGATCTTGGTTATTCGCCAAATGATACCGTCGTCGATGAACCTCTGACCATCGACATCCCCGGTTCTGGTCCATGGTCGCCGCGCAACTATTCAAATGACTACGCAGGCCGTGTGACACTGACACGTGCACTCCAGGACAGTCTGAATATTCCGGCCGTTAAGGTCTCTGAATTCGTCGGGCGTGAACTTGTGCGTCGGGTCGCCAGCGATTTCGGGCTGGAGAGTGATTTGGCCGATGGTCCGGCGCTGGCCCTTGGGGCGTCTGAAAGCACGCTCATCGAGATAACCGGTGCTTATGCCGGTATTCTCAACGGCGGGTCGTCGGTCGAGCCTTACGGCCTTTTGGAGTTGAGCCTTCTTGGCGAAACCGAGCCACTGATGGGAACGGGCGGCGGAATCGGAGAGAGGGTCATTCAGGAAAAATCGGCGCGCCAACTGGTGTACATGATGGAAAAGGTCGTGTCCGAAGGAACGGGACGCCGAGCCGCTTTTGGTGGGCGTGAACTGGCTGGTAAGACGGGGACGACCCAGGCGGCGCGTGACGCGTGGTTCGTCGGGTTTTCTTCGGATTACGTGGCGGGCGTCTGGATGGGGTATGATGACAACACGCCCCTGACCGGTGTGACCGGCGGTGGTTTGCCGGCCGAAATATGGCGCGAAACGATGCAACGTGTCCATGAAGGTGTTCCGGCCAGACCCTTGCCAATGCTGGGTCCGGCCGCAGGCGGTCAAACACGTGAATCCGGGGATACACGGTCTAGTCGCGGTGGCGGCGGTGCGGTCAGTCTGCTGGAAAATCTTCTGCGTGATATTCTGGGTGGTGGGTCACGCCGGTAGGGGCGTGACCGTCCAGAAGAGCCAATATCAGTCAGCGCGTAGCGGACAGCATCTGACTCGGCTTAGCCGATGGATTTGAGATCGCTGATAAGCTCGTTGAGGTTTCCGCCGCGCTGATCAAGCATCGCACCGATCTCGGTACGCTCCGTCAGCAGAAGGTTGACGCCTTCAATGTAGATGTTGAAGAACTTGTCGCGGCCCGAGCGGTCAGACACATGGAACGCGACCTCGTAGGGACTTTGGCCGCGCAGGTACACGGTCGTTTTGATTTCGTATCCGGAGCGGATCGGGCGTGCCGAAACAACCTCGACCCGACCGCCGATGAAATCGCGGAAGCGCTTGCCGTATTTTCGGGCGATATACGTCTTGAAGGCATCCGTGAAGGCACGCTTCTGCGCTGCTGACGCGGTCCGGCCGTCGTTTCCAAGTGCATATTGTGCCATGATATCGACGTCCGCGTAGCGCGCGAACAAGCCCTCAAAATCGTTGAGGATCGCCGCATCCGACTTGCCCGAGGCAATTACGCCGTTGATGTCGGACACGACCTTGTCCACGAGCGCGCGAGCGCCCGCCTCTGTCATCGCCAGAACGGGCGAAGCGAGCATCCCCGCAGTGGCAAGGGATGCGAAAACGAAACCGCGACGGTGCAATTTAAAAGGCATGAAACTCTCTGAGTAGGTGTTACTGCTGATAGGGATCAATGTAGTCGGTTGTATCAGAAGTGCTGCCACCTTCCAATTCAAAGCGGCGATTTTGCAGGTAAATTGAGCGCGATTGCGCATAACTGTCGGCGCTCTCATAGAGAACGGAATCGATCGTCGATTTGTACCGGTCCCGGTCGTTGAGCACTGCCACACCCTTGGCCGCAGGAGGAATATACCGTTCCGGGCTGCTCTTCAGCGTTGCGATGGTCAGCGGGTTGGTAAGGATATCCGTTACAAGACCGACCGTATCGCGCTGGGTCGACGGGCCGTAGGCGGGCAATTCGATATACGCACCTTCACCGACTCCCCACACGGCGAGTGTCTCTCCGAAATCCGTTGTGTGTTCTGGAATGTTGAATTCGCTCGCCGCGTCCACGATCCCGGCAAGGCCGATGGTACTGTTCATCACGAAGCGCAGACTCGCGAGGCCGACTCCGCGCAGATCACCTTGCAAGAGACTGTTCAACGCCACGCCAGGCATCGACAGGTTTTCCGAGAAGTTGTTTACGGTTTGGCGTATCTCGGGTGGTACAACCGCCGCATAGCCCTGGGAAACGGGACGTACGAAGTGTTTGTCGAGCCCCTTGTTGAAACCGTGAATGCTGCGGTTCTGCCTCTCATACGGATCATTGATGCCGTCGGTGCGGGTCGCTGGGTCCTGATAAGTCGCACAGGCGCCAAGCGAAAGCGCCAGGAAGATCAGGATCGCGGGGCGGATAATAACCTTGGACAGATACGAAAGAGGCAATGGAGTTATCCTATGAAAGTGTCTATTGCTTACCTAAATATTTTCTTCAGGAAGCCCAGAGGGCAGAGATGTGGAAAAATTGTGATGTGGCAGTTGAGAGACAGGGTCCATGCTGCAGATTGGGCGCACTTGGAATGTCACTGATAGCGGAAGACAAAGGACCATGGTAACCGGACAGAGGAAACCTTGATGCAGGATGCATACGTGAAGTTGGGTCGTCAAGAACTGCGTCGGGCTCTTGCGCGAAACAAGGGTCTTTTTTGGGCGGTTGCCCTTTTCAGTCTCTTTGCCAATCTTCTTATGCTCACGGGGCCCCTTTATATGCTGCAGGTTTATGACCGTGTGCTGGGGTCAGGCTCGGAGGAAACGCTTATCGCTTTGTCGATGATCGTGGTGTTCCTTTACGGAATCATGGGCATTCTGGATTTTACACGCGGCCGGGTCATGGCGCGCGTCGGAGCCCGGTTTCAGTCGGATCTCGATCGGCGCGTGTTCGATGCGGTGATCCGTAAATCGGCAGTAGCACCGGATGTGAAGACGCAGACCGGGCTCGCCGATCTGGAAGCTGTCCAGCGGCTGATAACCTCACCGGTGCTGATGGCATTCTTCGATATGCCATGGACGCCCATCTTCTTTGCCGGGATTTTCATCTTTCACCCGATGCTTGGATATCTCGCTTTGATTGGCGCCTTTGTTTTGATCGCGATCACGGTCGCGAACCAGGTATTGTCCAAGGACCCGCAATCAAAGGCGACAGCGTCCTCGCATATGGCCAACGTGATGGCCGACCAGATCAGGACCGAGGCGGAAATGGTGCAGTCTATGGGTATGCGTGATGCAGCCTTCGCACGCTGGCAGCGCCAGCGCGGTCAGGCACTCCAGCATCAGGTGGATGCAACCGATGTCAGCGGAACCTTTACGTCCATGACGAAGTCGCTGCGGCTCTTCCTGCAATCCGCAATGCTTGGGCTGGGTGCATGGCTGGTTTTGCAAAACGAATTGACCGCCGGTGCGATGATCGCGGGTTCCATTCTGCTTGGCCGTGCGCTGGCACCGGTGGAGATCGCGCTCAACCAGTGGCCAGTGGCGCAGCGCGCCAAGAAGGGCTGGGAGAACCTGTCAGAGCTTCTGGGAGCGGTCGCCGTCTTGGCAGATCGCACCGCGCTTCCTGTTCCGCGGGCGCATCTCGTGGCCAAGAGCCTTACAGTCGTGCCGCCGGGCGAAAAGCAAGCGTCACTGAAAGCAATCAATTTCGAAGTGAAACCGGGGCAGGCAGTGGGTGTCATTGGCCCGTCGGGGGCCGGAAAATCCACGCTGGCGCGGACGCTCACGGGGGTCTGGGCGCCTGCTGGCGGGTCTATCCGGCTTGATTCAGCGGCCTTGCATCAATACGATCCGGCCGTGCTCGGCCGTCACATCGGGTACCTGCCCCAACGGGTCCAACTTTTCGACGGGACAATTGCCGAGAACATCGCGCGTCTGGCGGAGCAGCCGGATGCAGCAAAAGTCGTGGCGGCGGCAAAGGCTGCTGCTGCGCATGAGATGATCCTGCAGTTCCCGCAAGGCTACGATACTCCCATCGTCACCGGTCAGGCACGGTTGTCGGGTGGGCAGATGCAGCGGATCGGTCTGGCGCGCGCTCTTTACGACGATCCGGTCATCGTCGTGCTGGACGAGCCGAACTCGAATCTCGACAACGTGGGCTCCCAGGCGCTGAACATGGCGATCCGCAATCTCAAGAAAGATGGTCGGTCCGTTCTGATCATGGCGCACCGTCCGGCAGCCATTCAGGAATGTGATACGCTGATGGTTTTGGACAACGGCATGCGCGTGGCGTTCGGACCCAAGGATGAGGTCCTCAAGGGCATGGTCAAGAACCACAAGCAGATTCAGGCCGCACCGGCTGCGGCAGGAGGTGTGACGTGACCCAGCAGAAAGCGTGGTCCGCACGGCGGCATCTGATCCTCGGCGCGGTAGCGCTGTTGGTGCTGGTTGGCGGGTTCGGAACATGGGCGGCGGTCAGCCAGATTTCCGGCGCGATCGTAGCCTCGGGGCGCTTCGAGGTCGATCAAAACCGCCAGGTCGTTCAGCATCAGACCGGTGGTACCGTTGCGCGAATTCTGACCGATGAGGGCGAAGCGGTCGAGGCGGGCCAGTTGTTGATCCAGCTGGACGGGGTCGAATTGCGCTCGCAACTATTCATTGCTGAAGGCCAGCTTTACGAATTGATGGCACGGCGGGGGCGTCTTGAGGCCGAACGAGACGGGGCCGGCGCGCCGTCGTTCGAAGAGGAACTCTTGAAGGTTGCCACAGAAAACCCCGACGTGGCCGAACTTGTGGCAGGCCAGAGAAATCTTTTTTACGCCCGACGCGAGTCCGTCGCTCAGGAAATCGAACAACTGGGCAAGCGCGCCAGCCAGATCGCCAGTCAGATCGAGGGGATTATCGCTCAGGAAAAATCGCTCGGCGAGCAGTTGGAGCTGATCGAACAGGAATTGGCTAACCAGAAATCCCTGCTCGACAGGGGGCTCGCGCAGGCTGGTACCGTGCTCAATCTCCAGCGCGAGGCGGCGCGGCTCAACGGTGAACTGGGTGAACTGGCAGCCAGCAAGGCGCAGGCCGAAGGGCGTATCACGGAAATCGATATCGAACGGCTGAAATTGGGCACTGCAACCCGGGAAGAGGCGATCACGCGCCTGCGCGACCTGCGCTACCGGGAACTGGAGCTGCTGGAGCAACGCCGTGCGCTGCGAGGCGAATTGGACCGTATGGACATTCGCGCTCCTGTGTCGGGTATCGTGTATGGCATGCAGGTTCGCACGCCCCGGTCCGTTGTGCGCGCCGCCGAACCGCTGATGTATCTGGTGCCGCAGGATCGTCCCCTTGTCATCGCGGCGCGGGTGGAACTGATCCATATAGACCAGCTTGTAGCCGGGCAGGATGTCAGCTTGCGACTTTCGGCTCTCGATCAGCGAAGTACGCCGGAGTTGAGCGGAAAGGTGCAGCAAATCTCCGCGGATGCCTTCGAAGATGAAGCGACAGGGCAAAGCTATTATCGGGCGGAAATCACGCTCAATCCCGGTGAGATGAGTAAATTGCCCGAGGGAACGGTGCTGATCCCCGGCATGCCCGTCGAAGCCTTCATCAAGACCGGAGACCGCACGCCGATTGCTTATCTGGTCAAACCCCTCAGCGATTATTTCTCGCGCGCGTTCCGCGAAAGCTGAACCGCGCCGGTACTGCATAAAAAGGAGATCCTCATGAGTATCACATCCCGCCTCGCAGAGCTTGGCGTCACATTGCCGGACGCGCCCGCCCCTGCGGCCAACTACGTGCCCTTTGTGCGCGTCGGCAACATCGTTCATGTCTCAGGTCAGATTTCCAGCGGACCCGACGGCATGATCATCGGCAAGCTGGGCGACACGATGGATGCCGAAGCCGGCGCGATGGCTGCAAAGAACTGTGCGATCAGCCTGCTCGCGCAGGTCAAGGCAGCTTGCGGCGGAGACATCGAAAAGCTGGTGCGAGTGGTCAAGCTCACAGGGTTCGTCAATTCGACCGCCGATTTCGGTGATCAGCCGAAGGTCATCAACGGCGCGTCCGATTTCCTCGTCGAGGCGCTTGGGGATAAAGGGCGCCACGCGCGGTCTGCGGTCTCGGCGGCGTCCTTGCCATTCGGCGTCGCGGTGGAAATCGAAGGCATCTTCGAGATTTCATGACCCCGCGCCTGACGTCCGACTTTCTGAGAATCCCGCTCGCGCATCGTGCGCTGCATGATGTGCGAGATGGGCGCCCGGAGAACAGCCGCGCTGCCGTACGGGCGGCGATTGCGGCTGGCTATGGCATCGAGGTAGATGTGCAGGCCAGCGCCGACACTCATGCAATGGTGTTTCACGATTACGAACTGGCGCGGCTTGCCGAGGCCAGTGGGCAAATCTGTGAACGGACCGCCGAAGACCTTGGCGGCATCGCCCTGCGTGGTGGTGACGAGGGCATCCCCTCGCTGTCCGAGGTGCTGGAGATCGTGGATGGCCAGGTGCCGCTGCTGATAGAGATCAAGGACCAGGACGGGGCTTTAGGCCCCGACATCGGCCCGCTTGAAGTCAGTGTGGCAAATGCTCTGGCGGGATACGAGGGGCCGGTAGCGGTGATGTCCTTCAACCCGCATTCAATGAAATTTATGGCCAGACTGGCACCTTCCATACCCCGCGGGCTTGTCACGGATGCATTTGATCCGGAAGCTTGGGGGCTGCCCGAGGATGTCTGCGCTCCCCTGCGAGTGATTGCCGATTTCGACAGTGCGCAGTGCAGCTTCATCAGTCATGATTGCAGGGATTTGTCGCGTCCGCGTGTGGCCGAACTGAAGGCGGCAGGGGCAGATATCCTGTGTTGGACGATCAAGTCGCCTGAACAGGAAGTTCAAGCGCGTAAGATCGCGCAGAATATCACCTTCGAGCAATATCTCGCACCCTTTCCCGCTTGAACCCGGGGCCAGAAGCCACAGGTAATCAGGTAATCACCTGAGGCGCGCAAGAAAATGCAGGAACACGAAGCTGAAATTCGAGTGATCCCCTCGTTGCGGGAGGTTGATGCGGGCGAATGGGATGCTTGCGCCTGTCCCGAAGCCGCCAGCGGTGGGCGACCGAATGATCCTTTCACCACGCACCGTTTTCTCAGTGCGTTGGAGGAAAGCGGTTCTGTCGGAACCGGCACAGGCTGGCAGCCGCAGTATTTGACCGCCACGATCGATGGCACACTCGTGGCGGTGGCGCCGATGTATGCCAAGTCGCACAGTCAGGGCGAATATATTTTCGATCACAACTGGGCGCACGCCTATGAGCGTGCCGGCGGGCGCTATTATCCCAAGCTTCAGATTGCGGTGCCGCACACGCCCGCTACGGGCCGTCGTCTGCTGGTCAAGCCCGGATTTGAAGAAACCGGTACCGCGGCGCTGCTGCAGGGAGCAGTGCAACTTGCCTCCAACAACCGAATATCCTCGCTTCACCTGACCTTCTGCACCGAAGAAGAGGCCCGCCGGGGCGAGGCCCTGGGCCTGATGGTGCGCAAATCGCAGCAGTTTCACTGGCAGAATGACGGCTACGGCAAGTTCGACGATTTTCTGGCCAGTCTGAGTTCGCGCAAACGCAAGAATATTCGCAAGGAACG
>JBFFFS010000112.1:0-8898 GCA_041557855.1 Roseobacter sp.
TACCATGAGATCGTTCCCGTCATCGAGCCCGGACCGGGGCAGGAGCTGGCTCTGTTCGATATCGTCGGACCGGTTTGCGAATCCGGGGATACCTTTGCCAAAGGGCGCAAGATGCCCCCGGTGGCCGCAGGAGACCTCGTTGCCTTCCGTTCGGCGGGTGCATATGGCGCAGTAATGAGCAGCGAGTACAATTCGCGCCCCCTTATTCCCGAAGTTTTGGTGAATAAGGATCAATTCGCGGTTATCCGCCGACGCCCGACCTTTGACGAAATGATAAATCGGGATACCATTCCTGAATGGCTCTGAGGTGGTTTGCGCCCCGAGAGAGGGCCGCAGGCAACGGAGCAGTTTATGGCGTGGACATCGCGGCACGATCCTTATGACAGCCTGAAAGCGGTGCGCCTGCCGCTGGCGCTGACCCGGCTCGGCATGGTTGCCGAGTCAGCTGTGCGCAGCCTGTGGCCGCTGACCACGGTCTGCCTCATGGTACTGGCGGCGCTGATGCTCGGTGTGCAGGACAGCGTGATGGTCGAAGTCGTCTGGGGCTTTGCAGTGCTCTCGGCGCTCACTGGGGCTGCCGCTTTGGTCTTTGCGGTGCGCAGTTTCCGGGTGCCGAGCAGGCACGATGCCATGGTGCGGCTCGATGCGAGTCTGCCCGGGCGGCCCCTGCAGGCGCTGCTCGATGAGCAGAGCATCGGCACCGGGGATGCCGCATCGGCAGCGGTCTGGCGCGCGCATCAGGCGCGCATGGCGCAGCGCGCCGCCACCGCCGAACCGGTACCTGCGGATTTGCGCATTGCCGACCGGGATCCCTATGCATTGCGCTATCTCGCCTTGCTGGCCTTTGGCGTGGCACTGCTTTTCGGTTCGATCTGGCGCGTGGGTTCCGTGGCGGACATGGCGCCCGGCGGCGGCGGGCTGGTCAACGGTCCGGTCTGGGAGGGCTGGGCGGAAAGTCCGCGCTACACCGGCAACCCGACCATCTATCTCAACGACATCGCCGCAGGCCCGCTGGCGGTGCCGGTGGGCAGCCTCATCACCATGCGGATGTATGGCGAAGTGGGTGCGCTGACCTTGTCGGAAACCGTCTCAGGGCGCACTGACGCTCCTGCCGCGTCAGACCCGGCTCAGGATTTCACGGTCGTGCAGGATGGCGAGATTTCCATCGACGGCCCCGGTGGACGCAGCTGGCAGGTCACGGTGATTCCGGACCAGCCACCGCAGATTGCCATTCTGGACGATCCCGAGGCATCTGCCATGGGCGAGATGACGCTGCCTTTCGAGGCCAGCGACGATTACGGCGTGGAAGCTGGCGAAGCACGGTTTACGCTTGATCTGGTGTCGGTGGACCGGCGTTACGGGCTGACCATCGACCCCGAGGACCGCCCGGACCTCGTGGTTCAGCTGCCGACCCCCATCGCCGGGGACCGGAGCGCCTTTCAGGAGGACCTGATCGAGAATTTCTCGCAGCATCCGTGGGCCAATCTTCCGGTGCTGGCGACCTTGTCGGCCCTCGATGGGGCAGAGCAGCAATTCGTGACCGACCCGCGGGCCATGGTTCTGCCGGGGCGGCGCTTTTTCGACCCGATGGCCGCCGCGATCATCGAGGCGCGGCGCGATCTTCTCTGGGCGCGCGCCAATAGCCCGCGGATTGCGCAGGTCCTGCGGGCGGTATCCTACCAGCCCGATGATGTGTTCCGCGACGAGACCAACGTGCTGCGGCTGCGCCGGGCCATCAGGTCGCTTGAAATCCATGCCAAATACGGCATGAGCGACGAGAAGCAGCAGGCGCTGGCCGAGGACCTGTGGAATCTCGCGATTATTCTCGAGGATGGCGATCTGGCGGACGCGGCGGAGCGGATGCGCCGGGCGCAGGAAAGGCTCAACGAGGCGATCAAGAACGGTGCGAGCGATGAAGAGATCGCCGAACTGATGCGCGAGTTGCGCCGCGCCACGGAGGATTACCTGGAACAGCTTTCGCGTCAGGCGCAGCGCGACCAGCAGAACGGGGAGCAGCCGCAGGGTAACCCTCAGAACGGTATGCAGATGACGCAGGATGACCTGCAGCGCATGATGGATCGCATTCAGGAACTGATGGAACAGGGCCGGATGGCCGAAGCGCAGCAGGCGCTGCAGGAACTCCAGCAAATGATGGAGAGCATGCGTGTCACCCAGGGTCAGCAGGGCCAGGGCGGACAAAGCCCGGGTGAGCAGGCGATGGAAGGCCTCGCAGAGACCCTGCGCGAGCAGCAGGGGCTGAGCGATCAGGCGTTCCGGGACTTGCAGGAGCAGTTCGATCCCAATGCGCAGTCCGGCGAGAGCCAGGGCAACGAAGGTCGTAATGGCGGCCAGGGCCAAGGTCAGCAGCACGAGGGCCAGCCCGGTCAGCAGGGGCAGGGGGGCAACCAGGGTCAGCAAGGGCAGGCCCAGAACGGTCAGCAGGGCGGCGAGGGAGCCGATCAGGGCAGCATCGCCGACCGCCAGCAGGCTTTGCGTGACGAATTGCGGCGCCAGCAGGGGAACCTGCCTGGTGCGGGTACGCCGGAAGGCGAGGATGCGCGCGACGCACTCGATCGTGCCGGACGCGCCATGGACAATGCTGAAGACGCGCTGCGACAGAACGATCTGGCCGAGGCCATCGACAATCAGGGTCAGGCCATGGAAGCGTTGCGCGAAGGTATGAGGGCGCTTGGCGAAATGATGCTACAGCAGCAACAGGAGGGTCAGCCGGGGCAGGGTATGCAGGATTCCGACCGCCGCGCCAACAGCCGCGATCCGCTTGGGCGCGAGGCGGGTAACAGCGGCACGCAGGGCGACGACAGCCCGCTGGCGCTGAACGACGACGCCTATGGGCGCGCGCGCGAATTGCTGGATGAAATCCGCCGCCGTTCGGGAGAAGCCGACCGCCCGGAAATCGAGCGCGACTACCTCAACCGCCTGCTGGACCGTTTCTGAGCCAGAAAGCCGCCGCGCTGAGCGAGGGACGGCCTACTGGCTGCTGGAGACCGCTGCGGCGTCGAGCCATGTGAGCAGTGCGGACACCTGTCTGTCCAGCCAGACACGCCAGCTATCGACCATGGCCACATAGCTTGCCAATGCGGGCTCAGCCTGCGGGACGGCCTCTGCCAGTTGCGGCGCGTAAGTGTAAAGCAGCGCCAGTATTGCGACCAGCGCGATTGTCAGGATAAACCCGCGCCGGGAGCTGCGTTTTTCCTGCATTTCGATCTGGGCGGTCTGCCCGGGGTCCGATCCGGGCGATCTGTCGCTGTTGGAACGCAGTGTTGAATTGATCTCTTCGATATCGGGCAGCAGGTCGCGGCGCGAGCCAAGTGCGGCGCCGGACAGAGACGCTGCCTCGCGGCCGGTATCTTCGAGAGGTCTCTCGCTGCGCATCCGCGCCATCCGGGCCTTTGCCTGCTCCGCCCTTTTGCGGGTTTCGCTCCTGTCATCGCTATCGCTCAGACCAAGATCTGGCTGGCTCTCCATGGCGGCACTCTCGTTGCGCCGGGCCTTGGTTTCGAACTCCGCCTCTTCGCGCAGCACATCGGCTACCGCCGGGTCGAGTTCGCGCCTGCCGGGCACGGGGGCAGGCTCGGGCTTCGGTTCGGGTTCGATGGTGGGCACGTTGGCGACTGGATCGTGTTCGTGTAAGGACGGTTCTTCCTGTGCCTCCGGTTCTTCGGGTTCCGGTTCGGGTGCGGGTGGCTCGGCCTGTACGAACTCCTCATCCTCGTACTGCTCCTGAGGAGGAATGCTTTCGCGTGCGGCGATGGTGTCCGGATGGTCCTGGAACCACGTCTGGCCGCAGTTCGAGCATTGCACGTCGCGCCCTTCGCGCGGCATCACGTCTTCGGGCACCTCATATTGCGCATCGCAATTGGGACATATCAGTCGCATTTTGGATCCCGCTGCATCGTTTACCCCATCGTTTATTGGTTTTGTGCAATCATATGGTGAACTACTCTCTGCGGAAAGTGTTAACTGCAGGCAAAGACTGCAAGTGATGCATTGAAACCAGACCTGCGCTGAGGCACAAAGCGCCGAGCAGAACCCCGGAGGCCAAGTGATCGAGCTGGACAATGTCGCCTATAGCTACAATGGCGGCGCTCTACTTGCAGGAATTACGCTCAACCTGACGCAGGGATCGTTTCATTTCCTGACCGGCCCCTCGGGGGCGGGCAAGACGACGCTTATTAAGCTGTGCTATGGTGCCCTGCGCCCCAGCGCCGGTCAGGTGACGGTTCTGGGGAAGGATTTGTCGACGCTGGAGCGTGACGCGCTGGCACAGGTTCGCCGCCGCATGGGGGTAGTGCATCAGGACTGCCAGTTTCTAGATCATCTGCCAGTGGCCGAAAATATTTCCTTGCCGCTTCGTACCGCCGGGCGCGCCCCGGAAGAGGCGCAGGGCGATCTGGCCGAGCTGATGGCATGGGTGGGGCTGAGCCACCGCGCCGATGCGCTGCCGCCGGAATTATCGGGTGGCGAGCGGCAGCGGGCGGCCCTGGCCCGCGCGGTCATCATGTCGCCGGAGGTCATCATCGCAGACGAGCCGACCGGAAATGTCGATTGGGAGATGTCTCAGCGCCTGCTGCGCTTGTTGGTCGAATTGAACAAAATGGGCAAGACCGTGCTGGTCGCCACCCATGACCTGAGCCTGATCCGTGCCGCCAAGACCCACGTGCAGGCGCGGGTGCTGCGGATTGCCAACGGTCGTATCCAGCTGGCCGGGGCGGATTTGTGATGGCGCGCTTCGATCCAAGGCTGCTGTTCCGAACCGATGCACAGGCCGACCGCATCGTTCCGCCGACGGGTTTTACCGCGCGGCTGGTCGTTTTTGCGGCGGCGGCGATGGCCTTTCTGGGCGTTTTAGCACTGGCGTTCAGCCTTGCTGCCGGACGGCTGGCGGAACGCTGGGACGATGAGCTTGCGCAGGCGGCCACCATCCGCATCGTTGCCCCGCCGGAGACACGTGCTGCCTTGACCGAACGGACGTTGCGCATTCTTGAGACCACCGCCGGTGTCGCCTTTGCCCGTGCCCTCGATATGGAGGAGCAGCGCAGTCTGCTGGCGCCTTGGCTGGGCGAGGGGATCGACCTGGAACGGCTGCCCGTGCCACAGTTGATCGAAGTCATCCGGGAGGATACGGGCTTTGACGCCACCGGGTTGCGCCTGCGCCTGGAGGCCGAGGTGCCCGGAGCCGTACTCGACGATCATGCACAGTGGCGCGCGCCCATGGTCGCTGCTGCTGACCGGCTGCGCCTCGTGGGCTGGCTCTGCGTGCTGTTGCTGTTGTTGAGCATAGGCGCGATGGTATCGCTGGCGGCCAATGCCTCGCTGGCGGCAAACGGTCAGATCATCCGCGTGTTGCGGCTGGTCGGGGCGACGGACGATTACATCGCCCGCGCCTTCATAAGACGTTTCACGCTTCGAGCCTTCTGGGGGGCGGGTCTGGGCATGCTGATCGGGCTGGCGGCGGTGGCGGCGCTGCCCACCGCATCAGATCAGGCAGGTGTGCTGTCGGGGCTGGGCTTCGAAGGGGTCGGGTGGTTATGGCCCTTCGCGATTCCGCCGCTGACCGCCGCGGTCGCTTTCGGGGCAACGGAATGGGCGGCAAAACGGGTTCTGGGGGAGTTGACCTGATGCTTCAATATCTGCGGTCCGCGATTTTCATTATGCAAATGTACGTGGCCATGGCGGTTATCGGCCTGGCCTTTGCGCCCTGGGCGATGTTCAGCCGGCGGGGCGCTTTTGCCGCCTGCAAGGGCTATTCGCGATATGTCTTCTGGAGCGCCGGCTGGATGGTCGGTTTGCGCTGCGAGGTACGGGGCACGGTGCCCGAGGGAGAGGCGCTTATCGCGGCCAAACACCAGTCTTTTCTGGATATCATGATGATCTTCGCCGCCTTGCCAGCGGGCAAGTTCATCATGAAAAAGGAAATCCTGATGATGCCGGTGATCGGCCAATACGCGCGGCTGATCGGCTGCGTGCCCGTGGATCGCGGCAAGCGCGGTAAGGCGATCGCCAAAATGGTGGCGGATGTGGAAGCGGGCCGAATCGAGCCGGGGCAGCTCATCATCTACAGCCAGGGGACCCGCGTCGCGCCGGGGGTCAAGGCGCCTTACAAGGTCGGCACTGCGGTTTTGTACCAGCAACTTGGACAGCCTTGCGTGCCGGTTGCTACGAACGTGGGTGTGCTCTGGCCCAAGCGCGGGCTGTTGCGCAAACCCGGCACCGCGGTCGTCGAGTTTCTGCCAGCCATCGCCCCCGGCATGGACAAGGACGAATTCCTGGCCACTCTAGAAGCCGAGGTTGAAACCCGGTCGGATGCGTTGATGGCGGAGGCGGGATTCCGGCAAGGATGACCGCCGCTGCCGAAGCGATGGCGAGAGGGTGGCGGAGGACGCGCGGCCCTGCTTCGAAGAGTTGTGCGAATATTGCCAAATTTGACCTGAATTCACCGCATCCTCGCCAAGATTCTATTCTATTGTGCCGGAACAGGCAAAGGTAGGGATGGGCTTATCATGGAACTTTTTGCGGATTTTGCAGCGCGCATGTTCAACAACGCGCGTGATCAACTGACAGGTGTCATTGATCCGAGCAATCGGCTGTTTGGTCTCTATCTTTTAAGCTCGGGATTGATTGCGTTCTTCATCTACATGAAATCACGAGACCAGCTTCGACCGGATGAGACTAGTTTTCTGCGTTTCCTGTTTCCCCGGCGTGTCTGGAGCCACCCTTCGGCCTGGTTGGACCTGCGGTATTTCGTGTTTCACAGTCTTACCGGAAAGTTTCTGCTGATCGGTCTTTCGGCTGGGGCGACGGCGGTTTTCTACAAACTGTTCGCGAATGGCGTGGAATTCGGCAGCGCCGTCGGCGCGGGCGAGATGAGCTTTGGCAAGGAAGCCGCGATTTCGTTCGGCTTCATGTTCTTCGCCATGGTCATATCGGATTTCATCGCCTGGTTCTGTCATTACCTGCAGCATAAATCACCGATACTCTGGCAATTCCACAAGGTGCACCACAGCTCCGAGGTGATGCACCCGGTATCGAATTACCGCGAGCATCCGGTGGACAACCTGCTCTACATGGTGGCCGTCGGCGCCGGATACGGCATGGTTCTGGCTATTGTCGCGCGCACCGTCGGTTACCTGCCAAGCATGCCGACGCTGCTGGGCGTGCCGCTGCTGATGGTGCTGTTCAACCTTGTCGGCTACAATTTGCGCCACAGCCATATCTGGCTGCGCTGGCCGGGCAAATTATCCATGATTTTTCCGTCGCCGGCACATCACCACGTACATCACAGTTCACACCCGGATCACCTGGACAAGAACTTTGCCTTCATGTTCCCGATCTGGGATGTGATCTTCAGGACCTACCACATGCCCGAAGATAACCGCGATGTAAAATTTGGTATCGGTGAGGGTAACGCGGATGAGCTGAATTCCTGCCTGCGGCTGTACTGGGTGCCGTTTCGCGATGCCTACCGGGTGGTCAAGGCTCAGGTCAAAGGCGTGGACTTCAACATGTCCAAGCCGGCGCCGGTCTCACATGACAAACCCACCGCCGAAAAGGTACACCCCGCCGAATAAGGGGCGGGGCGCTGATCTGGTGAAACGCAGGCGCGTCCCGATCCTACATGTGGATCGGGCCGTCGCCGCAGGCGAGCGCCGCTTCGCGCACCGCTTCGGAATAGGTGGGGTGCGCATGGCAGGTCATGGCGAGATCTTCCGCCGAAGCGCCGAATTCCATCGCGACGCAAATTTCATGGATCAGGTCGCCCGCCGAAGGCCCGATGATATGGGCACCAAGGATGCGGTCGGTTTGCTTGTCGGCGAGAATCTTGACGAAGCCGTCGCCTGAAAAATTCGCTTTGGCGCGCGCATTGCCCATGAAGCTGAACTTGCCGACCTTGTAGGCGCGGCCTTCTTCCTTGAGCATTTCCTCGGTGGCACCGACGTTGGCAACCTCCGGATGGGTATAGATGACGCCGGGGATCACTCCGTAATTGACGTGGCCGTGTTTGCCCGCGACCTGTTCGGCGGCGGCCATGCCTTCATCTTCGGCCTTGTGCGCCAGCATCGGTCCGTCGATCACGTCACCGATGGCGTAGATGCCGGGCACGTTTGTTTCCCACTTGTCGTTGACCTCGACCTGACCGCGCTTCGACATCGCCATCCCGAGTTTGTCGAGCCCCAGCCCCTCGGTGAAGGGTTTGCGGCCCGTGGCGACCAGCACGACATCGGCATCGAGCACGTGCTCGCTGTCGTCCTTGCGCAGCTTGTAATGCACCTTTGCCTTGGTCTTGAGGGTTTCGGTCTTTTGCACTGCCGCGCCCATGATGAACTCAAGCCCTTGTTTCTTCAGGGTTCTCTGGAAGGTCTTCTGAATCTCGCCGTCCATGCCGGGGGTGATGACGTCGAGGAACTCGACCACCGTGACCTCCGCCCCGAGGCGCGAATAGACCGAGCCAAGCTCCAGCCCGATGACACCGGCGCCGATCACCACCAGTTTCTTCGGAACCTTGCCAAGCTCAAGCGCGCCGGTGGAGGTCACCACGACCTTTTCGTCAACCTCGACACCGGGCAGGGAGGCGGGTTCGGAGCCTGACGCGATGATGATATGCCTGGCCTCGTGCACCTCGTCGCCGACCTTGACCTTGCCGGCCTCGGGGATCGATCCCCAGCCCTTCAGCCAGTCCACCTTGTTCTTTTTGAACAGAAATTCGATGCCCTTGGTGTTCTGGCCAATGGTGTCGTCCTTGTAGGCCAGCATCTGTTTCCAGTCCACCGAGGGCGATTTGCCCTTGAGGCCCATCTTGGCGAAGTTGTGTTCCGCCTCATGCAGCATGTGGCTGGCATGGAGCAGCGCCTTGGAGGGGATGCAGCCCACGTTCAGACA
>JBFFFS010000113.1:0-8795 GCA_041557855.1 Roseobacter sp.
CCATCGTTGATGAAGCCTACACAGATGGATGGCTGCCAGCCAACGCGCAGCGCAACATGGAACAAATCCTGACAGCCAATGACAACGCAGTGGATGCGGTCGTGGCATCCAACGATGGCACCGCCGGCGGTGTTGTGGCTGCGCTTACCGCGCAGGGCATGGAAGGCATCCCGGTCTCCGGTCAGGACGGCGACCATGCCGCTCTGAACCGTGTGGCCCTTGGCACGCAGACCGTCTCGGTCTGGAAAGACGCACGTGATCTGGGCAAGGCAGCGGGCGAAATCGCCGTACAGCTGGCTGAAAGCGGTGGCGACATGGCCTCCGTAGATGGCGCGGTCTCCTGGACCTCGCCCGGCGGCACCAACATGATGGCGCTGTTCCTCGCGCCGGTGCCGGTTACCAAAGACAACCTCACAGCGGTTGTCGATGCGGGCTGGATTCCGCTTGAGACACTTTGCCAGGGCGTGACCAACGGTCCCGCACCCTGCAACTAAGCAGTCTCCCTGCTCTGGTCCGCCCTTAGGCGGGCCGGAGTATTCCCTCAATCAACGCCTTTATCAGCTATGATGACCCTCGCCCGGCATTTGTGCCGGCAGCGAAAGGAGATCCTTTATGTCCGATCACGCGATAGACCCGCCAAAAGCGGCCCCGAAACGCAGCTTCTTCCAGACGCTCGAGCTAGACACCCGCCTGCTGGGCATGGTCGGCGCGTTCATTCTGGTTGCTCTTGTTTTCAATGTTCTGACGGAGGGTCGTTTTCTGACCCCGCGCAACATCTTCAACCTCACGATCCAGACGGTCAGCGTGGCTATCATGGCCACCGGCATGGTCTTCGTGATTGTCAGCCGCCACATCGATCTGTCGGTTGGCGCCGTTCTGGCCGCCTGCTCCGCCCTCATGGCGATGACACAGGTACGCTTTCTGCCGAATACGGTCGGCTTGGAGATCGGCCACTGGGCGATCCCGTGGATCGCTATCGCCGTAGGCATCCTGCTTGGCGGGATCATCGGAGCTTTCAATGGATGGCTGGTCGGCTATCAGGGTATTCCCGCCTTTATCGTCACGCTCGGCGGTTTTCTGATCTGGCGCAACGTGGGCTGGTATCAGACCAGCGGCCAGACGATCGGCCCGCTCGACGAGACTTTCATGATGTTTGGTGGGATCAACGGCACCCTCGGGGGAACCATAAGCTGGGCCATCGGGCTGATCGCCATTGCAGTAACGATCTTTGCCATTTTCAATGCGCGACGCACCAAAACACAGCATGGCTTCCCGGTGAAGCCGATGTGGGCGGAAGTAACCCTCGCTGCCGTCGCCACGGGGGCGATCGCCGGCTTTATCGCGATCCTGACCAGCTACGAGGTTCCGGAGCGCGTGGTCGCGCGGGACCCGGCAAAATACGGCTGTGAAGTCGCCGATGGCTGCTCGGCCGTCTATGGGCTGCCAATCTCCGTACTCCTGCTGATCGCGATTGCCACCATCATGACTGTCATCGCCCGCAAGACCCGCTTTGGCCGTTATATCTTTGCCAACGGCGGCAACCCGGACGCGGCAGAGCTTTCGGGGATCAACACCCGGTTGCTGACCGTGAAGATCTTCGCGCTGATGGGCGTGCTGTGCGCCATCGCCGCCGTGGTGGCGTCGTCGCGCTTGGCCAACCACTCCAATGATCTCGGCACGCTCGACGAATTGCGCGTGATCGCGGCAGCGGTAATCGGAGGCACGGCTCTTTCCGGAGGGATCGGCACGATATACGGTGCGATCCTCGGGGCGCTTATCATGCAGTCTCTGCAATCCGGTATGGCCATGGTCGGGGTTGATGCTCCGTTTCAGAACATCGTCGTCGGCGCCGTGCTCGTAGCCGCCGTCTTCATCGACATCCAGTACCGCAAACGCATGGGGGGCAAATAATCATGGCACCTTTGGTTGAAATGAAAAACGTCTCCATCGCCTTCGGGGGTGTCCAGGCGGTGGATAATGTCAGCATCTCGCTGAATGCAGGTGAAGTCGTGGGGCTTCTGGGGCATAACGGCGCGGGGAAATCCACGCTCATCAAGATGCTCTCGGGTGCCTACAAGATGGACAGCGGCGAGATATGGATCAACGGCGAGCGGGCACATATCGCCTCTCCACGCGACGCCCGCGATTACAACATCGAAACGATCTACCAGACGCTCGCGCTGGCTGACAATCTCGATGCCGCTTCCAATCTCTTTCTCGGGCGCGAACTGACGACGCCGCTGGGCTTCGTCGATGATGACCGGATGGAGGCGGAAACCCGCAAGATCATGGCCAAGCTCAATCCGAACTTCAAAAAACTGAAGGAACCGGTATCGGCGCTTTCCGGTGGTCAGAGGCAATCTGTCGCCATTGCGCGCGCGGTCTATTTCAACGCCAAGATCCTGATCATGGACGAGCCCACGGCGGCCCTTGGTGTACATGAGACCGCAATGGTGGCCGAGCTGATCCAGGAATTGAAGAAACAGGGACTGGGCATTTTCCTTATCAGCCACGACACGCGCGAAATGATGGAGCTTTGCGATCGGGTGGCGGTAATGAAGAACGGCCAGATGGTCGGTACGGAGCGCGTTGAGGATGTCACGGAAGACGACATCCTGTCGATGATCATTCTGGGCAAGAACCCAAAAGCGGCAGCCTGACGATCAATTCAACGCGACCCCTAAACCATGAAAGGCGGCTGATGGATCAGCCGCCTTTCTTTCGTCTGTACTTGCGACCCTCACGGCATGCCGCGCCTGACGTTTGCGCGAAGGCGCATCGCCAACCACCCCGCACAGAAAATTGGCATTTCGACTAAAAAGTACTGAAAATGCGCGACATTCGCCTGCATTGATCGAAATTGCGGGCCCACTGACTGCGCCGATCGCATATTCTTGGCGCTCAAGGGAGTCGAACTGCGGGCATTGAAAGATTCGCAGCCTCTCCCGACGGAATCCCGCGGCTTTGGCCGGGGGCACAACACGAGAGGACAAACTATGACCACCAAACTGGTTATTGGACTTGATGGGCAAGGGACGGGTCACCGTGCCGTTGCTTTTGCCAAGGGACTGGCGGATCTGATCGGGGACTGCGAGCTTGTGCTTGTATATGTGATCGAATGGTCTCCCTTCACTTTCCAGACCCCCGAAGAAAACGAACAGCGGCACAAACGGCGCGAAGAGGAAATTTCCGTCGCGCATGAGCGGATCGTCGATCCCGCTGTGGCTGCCCTCGTCGGCGAAGGGCGCAAGGCGCGCGGCCTCGTCAAACATGGCGATGTGGCCGACACGCTCAATGCGGTGTGCAAGGAAGAGGGCGGACAGCAAATTATCGTATGCCGCTCATCAGAGGGTGGGCTTGCCAGCCGTATTTTCGGCAGTTCGACGGCCAAGCTCGTCATGAGCGCCGCAGTGCCTGTCACCGTTATCGCCTGAAGGAGCCATTGGAAATGAACATATTGATCAAATCACTTCTCGCCGCGCTGGTGCTCGTGACGGCAGCTCCGGCGATGGCGCAAGACGCCATGACGCTGGATCAAAAAGTAAACGAGATCTTCGCCAACTTCACAGGACCATTCGTTAGTTTCATTTTCGCCCCGATCCCTGGAACCAGCTTTCCCTGGATCGTCATGTGGCTGGTGATCGCGGCATCGGTTTTCACGCTCTATTTCGCCTTCGTCCAGGTGCGTTTTTTCGGCCATTCCATCGCGCTCGTCAAAGGTGACTACTCCGATCCGAACGACGCAGGTGAGGTCAGTCACTTCCAGGCTCTCGCCACCGCTCTGTCGGGCACTGTCGGGCTGGGAAATATCGCCGGGGTCGCGGTTGCCGTTGGCATTGGCGGACCCGGCGCCACCTTCTGGATGATACTCGCGGGTCTTCTCGGCATGGCCTCGAAGTTCACCGAATGTACGCTGGGTGTGAAATACCGCAACGAATACCCCGACGGGACGGTGTCGGGCGGCCCGATGTATTATCTCTCCAAAGGCTTCAAGGAAAAGGGCCTGCCGGGTGGTGGTGCGCTTGCCGTGATGTTCTCGATCTTCTGTATTCTTGGCGCCCTCGGTGGCGGCAACATGTTTCAGGCCAACCAGGCGCATGCGCAGATTTCCGGCATTGTCGGCGACTATCCGGGATGGATCACCGGCCTCGTATTCGCCGCCGTGGTCTTTGCGGTGATCGTCGGCGGGATCAAGTCCATCGCCAACGTGACCGAAAAGGTCGTGCCGTTCATGGGCATCATGTACGTGGGTGCAGCGCTGATCATCCTCCTGGTGAACTATGATAAGATCGGCTGGGCCTTCGGGCAAATCTTCGCCGGGGCCTTCACGGGTCTGGGTGTCGCAGGCGGCTTTGTCGGAGCGCTGATCCAGGGTTTCAAGCGGGCGGCCTTCTCCAACGAGGCGGGCGTCGGTTCCGCAGCGATCGCCCACTCGGCGGTACGGACGAAAGAGCCGATCACCGAAGGCTTCGTGTCGCTTCTGGAGCCCCTCATCGACACAGTGGTGATCTGCACGATGACAGCCCTTGTCATCACCATTTCAGGGCAGCTCATCTTCGATGAGACCGCAGGCGTCTATATGCTGAACGAAGCAGGCTCGGCGATTGCGACGGTCGATGGCAACAGCGGCGTCGCGCTGACATCCGCGGCCTTTGCCTCCGGGATCAGCTGGTTCCCTTACGTGCTGGCGCTTGCGGTGATCCTCTTTGCCTTTTCCACCATGATTTCGTGGTCCTACTACGGCCTAAAGGCATGGACGTATCTCTTTGGCGAAGGCAAGACGACGGAGCTCATCTTCAAGCTGATCTTCTGCGTGTTTATCGTGATCGGCGCTGCCGCGAGCCTCGGCCCGGTGATCGATTTCTCCGATGCGGCGATCTTCGCCATGGCGGTGGTCAACATCACCGGTCTCTACTTCCTGATGGGGATCGTGCGCAAAGAGCTGACGTCCTACAGCAGCCGTCTGTCCTCGGGTGAAATCAAGAAGTTCGAGCACTGACAACAAAGGGGTGTGGCGGTGCGCCGCCCACCCCTGCCCCATGACGGATGCGCCTGAAGCTTCCGCGCCCCGTTTTCCTGGTATGTCGAATCTTTCGGCGCCAACAGAATGCCCGCCTCCCCCACTGACACCGCCTGCAACGACTGATGGATCGCATGCGCGCCGCAACCAGCGTACGGGTTGCCGCAGGAATCTGTTGACCCGAATTCGGGAAAGGCCTTACCGTCTGAGGGAACTGGACAGTACTGTACAGAACTCGAATACAACCTGACGGGAGAGGTCGAATGAAATCACATTACCGCGTCGTGGTGATCGGTGGCGGCGTCGTCGGCGCCTCGGTTCTCTATCATCTGGCCAAGCTTGGCTGGACGGATGTGTGCCTCATCGAACGGTCCGTCCTGACCGCCGGATCAAGCTGGCATGCGGCCGGCGGTATCCATGCGCTGAACGCCGACCCGAACATCGCGGCGCTGCAGGCCTATACCATCGACCTGCTCAGCGAGATCGAGGCCGAAAGCGGCCAGAACATCGGGCTTCACATGACCGGCGGCCTGACCATGGCTGGCACACCCGACCGCTGGGAATGGCTGCAATCGGCCTATCGCACATTCCAGTCCATTGGCATCACGGATTGCCGGCTGGTCACCACCGAAGAGGCTGTCGCCCTCAACCCGATCATGTCGGGCGAGGGCCTTCTGTGCGGCAGGTGGGCCGACCGCGAAGGCTACATCGACACCACCGGCACCGTGCATGCCTACGCGGGCGCGGCCAAGAAGCGTGGCGCCAAGGTGATCGAGCACAACCGCGTGCTGGAACTGAACCAGAAACTCGAAGGCTGGGAGGTGGTCACGGAAAAGGGCATCGTTTCGTGCGAACATGTGGTCAATGCCGCCGGCCTCTGGGCCAAACAGGTGGGGCGCATGGCAGGGATCGAATTGCCCGTCTCCCCGCTCAACCATCACTACCTGATCTCGGACACGATCCCGCAACTGGAAGAGCTGGATTTCGAGGTCCCGATGACCGTCGACCTGGAGGGGTTCACCTACCTGCGTCAGGATCAGAAGGGCGTGTTGCTGGGCATCTACGAAATCAACCATCAACACTGGATGATGGACGGCGCCCCATGGGAATACGGCTTTGAACTGCAACAGGAAGACCCGGACCGCATCGAACACGAGTTGACCTTGGGCTTTGAACGCTACCCCTGCCTGCAGGAGGTCGGCGTCAAGACATGGGTCAACGGTGCCTTTACCTTTTCGCCCGACGGCAATCCGCTGGTCGGGCCGGTTCCGGGTAAACGCGGCTACTGGTCAGCCTGCGCGGTGATGGCGGGCTTTTTGCAGGGCGGCGGCGTCGGCAAATCGCTGGCCGAATGGATGATCCACGGCGCGCCGGAGGCCGACGTCTATGGTATGGACATCGCCCGATACGGCGTCTGGGCGGAGAACAAGCAGTACATCAAGGAAACCACGGGCCAGTTCTACAGTCGCCGCTTCGTGATGACCTACCCTAATGAGCAACTGCCCGCAGGCCGGCCGCTCAAAACATCGGGCGCTTACGCCGAGATGACGGCCGCAGGATGCCAGTGGGGGCAAAGCTGGGATCTGGAGGTACCGCTCTACTTCGCCGAGCCGGGCTTTGCCGAAACGCCCTCGCTGAAACGCTCCAATGCGCATGATATTGTCGCCGGGGAATGCAAGGCGGTGCGCGAAAGCGTCGGTTTGCTCGATATTACCGGGTTTTCGCGGTTCGAAGTGTCCGGACCGAACGCGGAAAGCTGGCTCAACGGCATCATGGCCGGAAAACTGCCTGCGCCGGGCCGGGCACGGCTTTCCCCCATGCTGGCCGAGGACGGACGGCTCAAGGGCGATTTGACCGTTTTCAACTGGGGGGACGGCACCTGGTGGATCATGGGCAGCTACTATCTGCGCGCCTGGCATATGCGCTGGTTCGACGACCATATGACAGACGGTGTGATCCTGCGCGATCTCGGCGAGAGCACTTCCGGCTTCTCGTTCGCTGGCCCCGCGTCGCGCCGGGTCATTGAAAAACTAACAGATGGTCCCATCGGCGATCTGCCTTTCATGGGTTGTGGCACCTTCGACATCGGCCTGCTGCGCTGCAAGGTGGGGCGGCTGTCGGTTGCCGGCGAGTTGGGGTACGAAATCAACTGCCGCGCCGGGGACCATGCCACGCTGCGCCGCAGCCTGCTTGAAGCAGGCGCAGACGAAGGCATCAGGGAATACGGCTTCAACGCGCTGCTCAGCCTCCGGCTGGAAAAGAGCTTTGGCATCTGGAATGCCGAATTCACGCAGGGCTATACGCCGGGAATGACCGGCATGGATCGCTGGATCGACTGGGACAAAGACTTTGTCGGCAAGACGGCCGCACTGGCGGAACGCGAGGGCAACGGCCCTTCGCGGCTTCAGGTTACGCTTGAAGTGGATGCGGATGGGGCCGACGCCAGTGGATACGAACCGATCTGGGCGGACGGCGCACAGGTCGGCTTCGTGACCTCGGGCGGGTATGGGCACACGGTGCAAAAATCCCTCGCCATGGCGCTGGTGGATCCCAGCCACAGCGCACCGGGCACCCAGTTGTCAGTGCATGTCGTCGGCATCGAACGGCGCGCACGGGTCGTTGCACCATCGCCCTACGATCCCGGCGGCGCGGCCATGCGGTTATGAGCCTGCGCGAAAACTCCGGACGAAGACGCACGCGGCGTGGCGAGACAGGCGCGCCGCCGCGCCGCGCGCGCGAGGTCAATTACCGGGATTTGCGAAATCCCTTTCCGGTGATGGATGTCTTTCCGGCGGATCGGATCGCGGCGATGAACGATACCGCGTTGCGCACACTGGAAGAGCTTGGAATGCGGGTTCTGCTGCCGGAAGCGGTGGAGATCCTCCGCAAAGGCGGTGCGCGCGTCGAAGACGATATGGTCTTTATCGGGCGCGACATGGTCGCGGCCGCATTGGCCAGCGCGCCGAAATCCATCACCGGTCGGGCCGGGGCGCGGCACCGCGACATAGGCCTCGAACTCGGCAGCCTCGTGTTTCAGCCCGGCGCCGGCGCCCCGCATGCGACCGACGTCGAAAGAGGCCGCCGCCCCGGGGCCGCGCGCGACTATCGTGAATTCACGCAGATCTGCCATCACTTCGATGTCTTTCAGATGATGTCGCCTTCAGTGGAGCCACAAGATGTTCCCACCCATCTGCGCCACTATTTCACGACCGAAGCGCAGATGACGCTCACGGACAAGTTTCCCTTCGTCTTCGCCCGGGGCACCCCGCAGACGCTCGACTGCTTTGAAATGATCCGCGACTTCAGGAGCCTCGACGACGCGGGCTTTGCCGCTGATCCTCACTGTTACACGATCATCAACACCAACAGCCCCCGAACACCGGATGTGCCGATGGCCCAAGGCCTCGTCGATTTCGCGAGAGCGGGGCAGTTGTCGATCGTCACGCCCTTCACGCTGATGGGCGCGATGGCACCGATCACGGTGGCGGGCGCAATTACCCTCAGCCACGCCGAAACGCTCGCGGCCATCACCCTGACGCAGCTTGTCAATCCGGGCGCACCGGTGTGCTACGGCACTTTCACCTCGAACATGGACATGAAATCCGGCGCACCGGCTTTTGGCACGCCCGCGCATTTTCAGGCGTCTCTGGCCGCCGGGCATCTGGCCCGGTTCACGGGCCTGCCGTGGCGCAGTGCCGCCGGCTCCGCCTCCAACTGCAACGACGTGCAGGCTGCGAATGAAAACCAGATGGGGCTGTGGGGCTGCCTGATGGCC
>JBFFFS010000114.1:0-8763 GCA_041557855.1 Roseobacter sp.
AAGCATGTGCATCAGCACTGCGCGGAATTTCTCCCACCGCGCCCCCAGCAGCAGCAAAAGCGTGCCGAAAGCGAGGACGGTATAAACGGCATTTTGCGGCTCGAACACCGTGTTGCTGAGGATCACGATGTAACCGATGGCCGCGATAAGAAACGACCGGCGGTCGATCACGATGGCGATGAGCGCGATGATCGAAAGAATAACGATCAGCAGCGCCCTGCTGCCGGGCGCGTCGCTGTCAACAAGGCTCAGCGCGATGGTGTTGACCAGCGCGGGTGCCGCGACCACATGCAGCCAGAACCCGTTTGCCGCGCGGCGCGTCACGCGGTGCGGGTCGGACATGTCGAAAGCCATTGCAGCCGCAAAGACGGCAAGGCCGAGCAGCAGCGTTATCAGTGCGAAAGGCCCGTCCGCGGAAAGCAGGAACAGATCGCGCGTGGTCCGGGGCGCCCCGCTACTGTTGCCCGCGATCAGGATTGCGATCCCGAAAGCTGCCAGCGCGATGTTCGCCAGTGCGAAAGGCACGCGAAACCGGTACCAATAGACGAGCAGTGCCCCGGTGGCGAGGAGCAGAGGCAAGACCAAACTGCTCAGATCTCCCTGAGCTATCATGATAATTTCGGCAAATGCGCCGGCGAAACAATAGGCGGCGTTGGTCGCAAACAGCACGCTGAGTGCAATGGCCGGAGCAATCATGCGGCGCCGTCGGATGAAGTATTCGGACAGCAGCCAGAGTAGTATCCCGCCTGCAATACCCGCCATGAAGAGAGTTTCACCGACAAAAGACAGATGCGCTACGGCGAAAAGGGAAACCAGCCCTACCCACCCCGTGGTCAGGATTGCGAGGCCGACAACGATGAAGATCTCATTGAAACCCTTAAACAACTCGAAGGGTTCGTCGCCGGGATCGAGATTTTCGCGCGCGCCGCGCCGGCTGTCGGCAAGTGCCGTCAGAGCGGCCGCCTGAGCCTCCGTCAGGATGCCCGCTCCGACCGAGGCGCGCAGGTCGTCGCGGCCAATCATCCGCTAATCTTTTCGACCGTAAGGTTGCCGTTGGTATAAACGCAGATGTCGGCGGCAATCGCCATGGCGTCGCGGGCCACGGTCTCCGCGTTCCGGTCACTGTCCATCATGCCGCGTGCGGCCGCGAGCGCATAGTTGCCGCCCGACCCGATTGCGGCCACGTCGTGTTCGGGTTCGAGAACGTCTCCGGCGCCGGTGATCACGAACATGTCCCGCCCATCCGTGACGATCAGCATCGCTTCGAGCTTTTGCAGGTATTTGTCCGTCCGCCAGTCCTTGGCCAGTTCGACGCTGGCGCGCGCCAGCTGCCCCGGTGTCGCTTCGAGCTTGGATTCGAGTCGTTCCAGAAGTGTGAAGGCATCGGCGGTGGAGCCGGCAAAACCTGCGACCACGTCAAACCCGCCGGGGCTCAGCCGACGGACCTTGCGCGCGGTGCCCTTGATAACTGTTTGACCAAGAGACACCTGCCCGTCGCCTGCAATCACCACCTCGCCGCCTTTCTTGACGCCGATGATCGTGGTGCCGTGCCATCCGGGGAATTCTTCGCGGGACATTTGCGGTCTCCTGATGCTGTGTTGGCGTTTATATGGCGCGCGCATCTTCCGGGTACAACCCGGCATCGGGCGGAGATTGACGCGCGGCAATCCCATGTAAGGCCGACTGACTGGTTTTTTGCCCTTGGTGAAGGCCCAGAATGACGCCAGACAGGCTGAAGACATATTCCCCCGATAGCAGGGCGGCCTTTGAGCACCGTTGGGCATCAAAAATATGGATTGCCGGACTTCCGTTAGTTTCAGGCAATCCGGGAACCCATCTGAAGCCGCTCCTGAATAAGGGGAAAATCGCCAAGAACAGCTTGGAGTGAAAGCCGGGCGGAAAAACAAAAGGCGCCCCGAGGAGCGCCTTTGAGATAATTTTATGAAGGATCAGATCGACTCTTCGATCCAGCTTTGCAATGCGGCCTTCGGCTTGGCGCCGGCCATGTTGGACACAACTTGCCCGTCCTTGAAGATGAACAGCGCCGGGATGCCGCGCACGCCCATCTGGGCGGGTGAATTGGGATTCTCGTCTACGTTCACTTTGACGATCTTCACCTTACCGTCCATCTCTGCCGACAATTCCTCCAGCGAGGGGCCGATCTGTTTGCAGGGGCCGCACCATTCGGCCCAGAAATCCACCACGACGGGGATGTCGGAATTTTTCACTTCGGCGTCGAATGTATCGTCCGTTACAGCGAGGGTTGCCATCGTGTTCTCCTGATCGGCTATGCTTGGATGCCGAACCTAAGTAGCTGTTCGGAGAAGGTCAAGATATGGCGTGTTTTGTAACGACGCGCTCACGATGTCGTGCGGCAGGTGCATGATTTCGCAACTCCGGGTCCAGAAGACCGCCAGCTTCACCGTGCGGTCCGGAAAAGTCTGTTTCAATGCAATATGGTAGGCGGCCATTTGCCTCAGGATGCCATCGGGACAGTTTTCGGCTGTGGCCGGAAGCGTTCGATTTGTCTTGAAATCGACAGCCAGGACGGTTCCTTCCTCAAAGACCAGACGGTCGATCACGCCATGCAGCCGCGCATCACCAAAGGGCGCAGTGATCGCCACCTCGCCAAGCGTTCCGGGACCGAAAAGCGCCCGGGCCGCGTCGCTCTCCATCACCGCGCGCGCTTCAGCGGCGGCCTCTGCCATCATCGGGTCGGCGTCTTCCAGAAGCGCTGCCGTCAGATCAGGCCAGTCTTCGGCTGGAGCGGCGGCGAAATGCTCAAGAAATCGGTGAACTTCGGTTCCGAAGGCCATGGCCTCTTCTTCGCTGCGACCGGTTTCTCCGGGCAGTGCTTTCTTGCCGCCAAGATCGGTCGGTGCAATCGTGCGCGAGGGCTCGATTGGGGGTGGGGCAGGCGTATGAAACATTGGATCGGACGTGACAGTATCTGCCGCTGATCCTTCCGACTCCGCATCCGGCAAGTCATCCCAGTCGCCATTCGAAAGGCGTTTGACGGTAAGCCCCTGAAAATCGGTCTCTATGGCACCCGCGCGGTCCAGCGCGGTTTCGACTGTCTGATACCAACTGTCGCCATCGTTTGGCAGATCGCCTGCCGCCGCGACGATCAACCACTTTTCGGCCCGTGTCAGAGCCACATAAAGCAATCTTTGACGTTCATGGGCCTGCGCGGTTTTCATGTCCTGAATCGTGTGATCCATCGGCGTTGGCATGTCGTCGCTCAATGTTTTCCAGACCGGGGTATCGCCCATCTTCAGGATGTCGTCTTTGATCTGAACATCGCGCCGCCCGGTGTCCGGCAGGATCACGATCGGTGCTTCAAGACCTTTCGCGCCATGCACGGTCATTACGCGAATCTGGTTGGAGGCGCTATCGATCTGGCGCTTGATTTCCAGATCGTCGGTTTCCATCCAAACGAGGAACCCGGTCAGGCTCGGCACGGCGTTGCGCTCATAGGCGAGGGCCTGAGACAGTAGCGCGTTGATGCCGTCTTCGGCTTCGGGTCCCAGGCGTGCCAGCAGGTGGCGGCGACCGCGATGCCGGGTCAGGATTCGCTCGATCAGATCGTAGGGACGCAGAAAATCCACATTGGCGCGCAAATCGCGTAAAATCGCGAGGGTTTCGGGATATTCATCAGCGCGGGCGCGCAAGGCCTGCCAGAGATGATCCTGTGTGCGGCGGTGTGCAAGGGCGAAAAGATCCTGCTCTGACCAGCCAAAAAGCGGCGATCGTAACGCCGAGGCCAGTGACAGGCTGTCTTCGGGCACGGCGAGAAATGACAAGAGCGCACCGAGATCGCGCACCGCCAGTTCGCCGCCGACCTTCAGGCGGTCCGCACCGGCAATTTCAAGCTTGGCCTTTTTGCACGCACGGATGATTTCCGAGAAAAGCTCGGATCGGCGCTGCACCAGAATCAGGAAATCGCCGGCCCGGACAGGGCGCTTGCGTGGACTCTCCGGCGTATCGCCATCCTCGGGCACGGTCTGACCATTGTAGATCATCTGCTTGATCTGGCTGGCGATGAGATCGGCCAGTTTGACCGTATGATGTGTCTTACCCCGCCGGTCGAGCGGATCGTACCACTCGCGGTCGTCCTCGTCCTTTTGACTTTCGATCACGGGCCAGAGATCAACGCGGCCGGGGAGGGCGGATTTAAATGCCCTGTGACCCTCTTCAGACGAAAAACCGGCGTCGATCCGGTCTTCAAAGGCGCGGTCCACCACCTGCAGCACCGCATGCGACGAGCGGAAGGAGTAGAGCAGCGTTTCGCTTTGAAACACCCGCTCGGCACTTTCGATCTTTTCCTTGAATTCCACCTGCATCCGGTCGAATTCTCGTGGATCGGCACCCTGGAAGGAATAGATCGACTGCTTCTTGTCGCCCACGACAAAGATCGTACGCGCGACGTCCTCGCGTGCGCCCTTGCCGCTGGTGAACTCGGCGGTCAGCTTGCGGATCACATCCCACTGTGCCGGGCTGGTATCCTGTGCTTCATCGACAAGCACGTGGTCGATGCCGCCATCGATGCGGAACAGAACCCAGGCTGCGACTGCGGGATCACTGAGCAAAGCCCGCGCCTTGTCGATGAGATCGTCGAAATCAAGCCATCCACGGCGCAGCTTTTCCATTTCGTAAATCGGCAGGAACCTTGCTGCAAAGCGGTGCAACGCATGGGTTTTACGCGCGGCCAGCAATGCCAGACGCGATGCGCGCGCCTGCTCAACCCGCGTCATGAAATCGTTGAGCGCGGCCATCACATCTGGAAGTTTTTGTTGCGTCGGCTTGGTGGGAAGCGCACCTAGTTTGGCGGCAAACGGATTCTTCGTTTTCTTGCCGTAGAGGAAAATACTTTCAAGTTCAGGCAGGCTGCCAAAGCCAAGAGCCGGCAGCGCTCGCAGTCTTAGTGCAGCTTTTTCGTCGTTGCCGCCCTTTTCGAGCATCGGCGGCACGATTTTGTCTATGATGTTTTGCTCATCCCCCAGAAAAACGCTGGCCTCGATTCGTGCGGCGGTCAGGTCCTCGGGTTGATCGAAAAGGGCCAGCACGCCGGCCCAGTCGAGCGGTTCGGCAAAACCGTCACGATGCTGCACGATGGCCCGCGTCAGCTTGCCGAAATCCTCGCCGGTGTAATGTTCGGCCAGCCCGGCCACCAATGGCGCGTCCGCGCCGTCGGCCATGGTTTCGACGATCTCCGCCCGCAGCAGGTCCGCCGCGCGGTCCTCGATTTCGGTGAATTGTGGGCTGACGCGCGCCTCGAGCGGAAAACGCCGCAGCAGCGACGCGCAAAACGAGTGAATGGTCTGGATTTTCAGTCCGCCCGGGGTTTCGATGGCGCGCGCGAAAAGGCGGCGGGCATCGCGCAGGCGGTCGGGCGTGATCGCCCCCGTCACGCCCAGTTCTTCGAGTGAATCCGTCAGGTCCGCGTTTCCCCGCATTGCCCATTCCCCGAAACGGCGGAACAGCCGGTTCTGCATCTCCGAGGCGGCTGCCTTGGTGTAGGTCAGGCAGAGGATATGCTGCGGCTCCACCCCGTCGAGCAGCAGCCGCGCCACCCGGTCGGTCAGTACTCGTGTCTTGCCCGACCCCGCGTTGGCCGCCAGCCATGTCGAGGCATCGGGGCGCGCCGCCTTGATCTGCCGCGCGGTGGCGTCGTCGCGCGCGCTCATGTCAGATCCTCCGGCCAGGGTTCGTCGGTCACATCCCATTCGCCAAAGCGTGCGAGCAGATCATAATCACCGTCAACGGCGTCTTTCCGCATCATCCGGCGTGACGTAAATCCTTGATTTTCGCCTTGATAGGCTCTGATCAGGTCGCGCAATTGCGTCAGGATCACTGCCGGAGGTTCCTTATCCAGCGGGGCGGGGATTTCCTTGGGTGACGCACCCAGGCCAATAAACACCGCCTGTGACACATGCGCGGGTCCGATGGCAGGGAACGCACCTTCCTCGACCATTGCGGCTTCGATCAGCAATTGCTTATCAAAGGCTGCCTGCTCGGCTTTGCTGGGGGGGTTCCCGGTTTTGTAGTCATAAATCAGGATATCGTCATCATCAGAGCGGTCGATGCGGTCGGCGCGCGCATTGATTGCGAAATTCATGTCGGGCCAGAACAAGCGCCCTTTGGCATCGTCCTCATACGCGGCTGGCGCTGCAGAGAGCCGCCGCGCTTTTTCCTGGGCGACGAACCAGTCGGCGACCCGGGCCAAGCGCGCGGCCCAGAGTGTCCGCGCGGCGGGCCAGGCGACAGCCTCTTGCAGATGCCGTCGCGCCACGTCGCTCAGCGCTTCGGGCGTCAGCATCGCGGGATCGCGGTCCACGCCACGGACGAAGGCTTCCATAACGTCGTGGAGCACATTGCCGCGCAGCAAGGCGTCCGGAGTCTGCACAAGCGGGCCGAGCCTGTTCAACTTGAGTACGTGGCGGGCATAGACTGCGTAGGGATCGCGGATCAGCCGTTTGATTTCCGTCACCGACAGCTGGGCCGGGCGGCTTTTGACGGGCGGGCGCGGCGAGGGGCGCCGGGCGGGTGTCGCGGGTTTCACGGCTTCAAACGCCACCGCTTGGTTCAGCCACTTGTTCCCGCGATCGCGCATCTGTTGCAAAAGCTGCGGGCCCTGCAGCATTGGCAGACCTTCCAGAAGGTTCACCAGACGGTTGATCCAGCGCGATGCGACGGTTTCGGCATCTTCCGAACGGATCGCGCGGGTCAGCCAGACCTCGGGCGCCGCAATGGCCTGCTGGTAGTCATGCGCGGCCAGTCCGATCCGGCGCTCGGGCAGCAACAGTCCGGCCTTGTGGCGAAGGCTGCGGTTCAGCCAGGGATCGGGGGCAGGAGCCTCGGGCCATGTGCCGTCGTTCAAACCCGCCAGAATTACCAGATCAGCGCCCTGAACCCGCGCCTCAAGCGTCCCCCAGATCATGATGTGCGGATGGGGGGCATCGCGGTCGCGCACCTCTCCATCAGCCAGCAGCGCACCGACCAGATCGGCATAATCCGCCGCCGAAAGCTGTCCGCCGTGGCGCGCCTGATTGCGCAGATCGGACAAGACTTCACGGGCCTTCTGGCCAGCTTTCTTTTGCCAGAGTTCCCCGGCATCCACTCCGTTGGAACCTTTGGAAACAGTCTCTGACAAAGCGATATGTGCCTCTACCCATGCCTCCAACGGTTGTTCATCGGTCTGGGTGAGACCGCAGAAAGTGGCGCCGACCCATGCTGCCCAGCTTTCCAGTTCTGCGCGGTCCTCGGAGGAGGTGACCGTACCTGTCAGTAGCCTGAGGATGCTGTCAGGTTCCGGATAGGGCAGCCCCTTGCGGCGAATCCGAAGCTCCAGACGCTGGGTGTTCAGCACATGGGCGGCGCGGTTTGCGGCGCTATGCGTCAAAGGGTGTTTCAACAAAGTCAAAAGCGCTTCGGCGTCCAATCTCCGATGCAGCAGCGCGGCCGTGTGGCGTAGGAAACGCCCCGGTGGACTGAGATGCAGAGGCGTACCCGCGGAGTCGTCGGGTAAAATCCCCCATTGATCGAGAGCAGCCGTTACCTGCCGGGTCAGCATCCTGTCAGGCGAGATCAGCGCTGCCGTCTGACCCTCTTCCGCCGCTTTCCGGAGCCGTAAGGCAATCGCCAGCGCCTCGGCGCGGGGGCTCGGTGCCTCGACGAGGGTCAGGCCGGCCGTTGCCTTATCAAGGTCGCTCAGCTTCGGACCATCGGTCAGCCACGCATCGGTCACCGGTGCCGGACGCAACGACAGTGATACGAGTGCATTGCGTGGCGCGGAGGGTGGAGGCGTGTCATGCCAAGGCGCGACATCGCCCCGTGACAGCGACAACTGCCGCAACAGCTTGTAAAAGCGGTATTGCGGGTGGTCTTCGGAAAGCAGAGCATCCTCGAGGTTAAGCCACTGTGCGCGCGGCATGTCGAAATCGAACCCCGGCAGGACCAGCGCCCCCTGCGGCAGTTGCGCGATAGCCTCCATGAGCAGCATCGTTGTACCGCGTGACCCGGTCGAGCCGGCGAGAATGACGGGATTGGCTGGCGGAGCCGCTTGCCACTTCTCGGCCAACGCGATCACCAATTGGCGTTGCCGCGCTTCCTTGTCGGGCCGGGTTGCCGTTTCGCCCAGGAAATGCTGCGCGATGCGAATAAAGGTCTGCGCGCGCTGCCAATGGCCGGATTCGTCGGAGACATCGAGTGCCGCAATGGCATCGCCGGGTACGCCTTCGCCCTGCAGTTCGTCCATGAGCGCGGCAAGGCTGTCTGTAAGATCGTAGAGTGATGATCGCGGCGCAAGTTCGGGTTGTTGATCGATCAGCCGCGAGACCAGCGATATAAGTTCCAGCCGGCGACGCAGGGGAGAGACGGCGGTCGGCAGAACCACGGCGGGATCAAGCATGTCGAGCTGTGTCAGCAGGTGGATCCGTGGCAGCAGGCGTGGTCCGTCCGCATCGAAAAGTTGCCGCAGGCGGCGCTCCATGCGGGCGGTGTTGACGATCAACTGGACGCGCGCGAGCTCTTCGGGCGGCTGACCTTCACTGCGGGCGAGCAATCCATCCCTCAACGCGCGGGGAAAATCCACCCCCGGTGCGACACCGAAAATTCGCGGGATTGCGTGTGGTTCAAACATGCGGGAACTTCAGCATTTTCTCGGCAAGCGCGATACCGCCGGCATGCCCCACATCGCACCAGTGACCGGGATACTGTACGCAATAGAGCCTGTTTTGCGCCAAAAGCAGGTTCCAAAGCATA
>JBFFFS010000115.1:0-8741 GCA_041557855.1 Roseobacter sp.
CCATGGGCGTGATGGACCGTCTCAAACGGCACATGCGCCTGATCGAACGCGCCATGGGCGGCTTGCTGTTGCTGGTCGGTCTGGCGATGGTCACGGGCGCCTTTACGACCTTTTCCTGGTGGCTGCTCGAGCAGTTCCCGGCCTTGGCAACATTGGGTTAATCCTTCTAGACTGGGCCAAGCGCCCTGCCTTGGAAAACGGGCGAAAAAGGCCCGAGCATGCGCAGTTCCTGTTCCACACCTGTCAGACGCCGCAAGGTCTTCTACCTGCCGGGGTACGATCCGTTCCCGCCGCGCCGATACCGTGAGCTTTACCGCAAGCAGTCCGCCGCACAGGCGGCGATCTCCGGCTATGCGATCACGATGCAAAGCCTGCCCGCCGGGGAAAGTTTCGGCTGGCAGGTCCGGGCGGATATCGACGGGCAGCATGTCGAGGCCGATATCGAGGTTCTCGTGTGGTCGGATATCGTCCGGGACAGCCGCCCGGACACGATTTTTTTCACCTACCTGGATATGTTCCGCACGGCTTGGATCTATCTGGCGTCGGGTGCGCTTTTCCGGCTGATGCGGTTACGTAAGGGGCCGGTTCTGGCGGCGCTTTACCCGGTCGTCGCCTTGATGGGGCAACTGGCCGTGGCCATCGCGCTGGGGGGCGTGGCGGCATGGATGGTGTCCGCCGCGACAGCCCCGGTCGCTGGGGAGGGCGCCGGCAATATAGCGGCTGCGTTGGTCTGGCTGGTTGCCGCCCTTGCGTTGCTGCGGTGGTTTAAGGCCGCCGATGGCCGTTTCTTCGCTTATTACCTGATGCATGATTTTGGCTACAGCGCGTCTCGCAACGGGGCCTACCCGCCGGAGCTTGAACAGCGCCTTGCCCTGTTTCGCGACAAAATCGGGGCGGCTTTGTCCGGTGATGCGGACGAAGTGCTGGTGGTGGGGCATTCGTCGGGGGCGTATTTGGGGGTCAGCGTGCTGGCCGATCTCATCCGTGCCGGTTCATTGCCAGCGACGGCGCCGCCTTTGGCGTTTCTGTCGCTCGGCCACGTGGTGCCTATGGTCTCCTTCCTGCCGGACGCGGACCGGCTGCGCGGGGATCTTCTTTATCTCTCGACGCGCCCGGAAGTGACCTGGGTGGATGTGACCGCGCCGGGAGACGGCTGCTGCTTCGCACTATGCGACCCGGTTGCGGTCTCGGGACAGAGCACGCAGGCCAAGCGCGGGCCGCTCGTCTTTTCCGCAGCTTTCACCCAAAGCCTGTCGCCCGCGCGCTGGAAGGCGCTGCGCTGGCGCTTCTTCCGGCTGCATTTCCAGTATCTCTGCGCCTTCGACCAGCCCAAGGACTATGACTATTTCCAGATTACCGCAGGGCCGCTGACCCTTGCGCAGCGTTACGCCGGGCGGGCTGCGTCCAAATCGCGCCTGGACAGGACCGTGAGCAAATACACCTCGGTCCGACCATGACGCTGCCACCGAAACCCCCCAGCCGCGCTGACGGGGTGTCGCTCTGGCGATATGCGCGGCTTTTCCGCAAGGATATCCTCTCGGCGCAGCCTGAACGGCTCTATCGTGCGTGGATGGCCGAGTTCCGTACGCCGTTCTTTCGCAGTTATCTCGCCAACGATCCCGCGTTGGTGCGCCTGCTTCTCAAGGAGCGGCCGGAGGACTTTCCCAAATCCGACCGCGTGGGCGAGGGGCTGCGTCCGCTGTTGGGCAATTCGGTGTTTCTGAGCAATGGCGAAACCTGGAAACGCCAGCGCCGCATCATCGATCCGGCCTTCGAAGGCGGGCGGCTGAAGGACAGCTTCGGTGCGATCTGTGCTGCGGCTGAGGCCGCGGCACACCGCTTTGCGGCACGGGCCGGTGAAACGGTGGAGATCGAGGCAGAGGCGAGCCATGCAGCCGCTGACGTGATCTTTCGCACGCTGTTCTCGATCCCGATCGAGGAGGAGATTGCCAGCCGGACCTTTCATGCTTTTCGAGCCTACCAGCGCAGTCAGCCGATCCTCAACCTCGCCGCCTTCGTGCCCTTGCCGCGATGGATGCCGCGCGGTTTTCGTAGCACTACACAGACGAGTGCGGCGGAAATCCGCAGCCTGATCCACCAGCTGACGCAAGACCGCCGGACGATGATCGACGCGGGCACAGCACCCGACGACCTCGCCACCAAGATCATGACGACACCGGACCCTCTGACCGGAGAGACATTCGACGTGGCGGAGATGGTGGACCAGGTGGCGATCTTCTTTCTTGCCGGGCATGAAACCTCCGCATCGGCCCTTTCATGGGCGCTGTACCTGCTGGCGCTCTATCCCGACTGGCAGGACCGGGTCGCGCAGGAGGCAGGCGCACTCGACGGCGACGGTTTCGGCGTGGTCTCGAAGCTGCGCCTCACGCGGGATGTCTTTCGCGAAGCGCTGCGGCTCTATCCGCCGGTGCCGATGATGGTACGGCAGACAACGCGCCCCGAGACCTTTCGCAAGCGGCAGGTGCGGAGCGGGGCACAGGTGGTCCTCAGTCCGTGGCATCTGCACCGGCACACACGGTTATGGGACAATCCCGACGGATTTGATCCCGCGCGCTGGCAGACCGAGAACGGGCAGGAATGCGCCCGCGACGCCTTTCTGCCGTTCAGCGCCGGGCCGCGCGTATGCCCCGGTGCGGGCTTTGCCATGCTCGAAGGCGTGCTGATGCTGGCGCATATTCTGCGGGCTGTTCGCGTTGAACTGACGGACGCACCACCCCCCGTTCCGGTGGCCCATCTGACCGTTCGTGCCCGCGATGGCATTTGGCTGCGTATTGTCAGCCGCTAACATGTACCATCTTGCGCGCCGTTGTTTTATGGCAGTTGTCGACTCAGTAAAAAGGGAAAGACATGTCAGATCAGAACAAGATGCGTGAGCAGATGAAGTCCGGCGCGGGATTTATCGCGGCCCTCGACCAGTCGGGCGGCTCCACGCCAAAGGCGCTCAGCCTCTATGGTGTCGAACCCTCTGACTATTCGGGCGACGAGGAAATGTTCCGCGCAATGCATGACATGCGCGCGCGCATCATCCTTGCGGATGACTTCACCTCCGACAAGGTGATCGGGGCGATCCTCTTTGAACGCACGATGCATGACACCATCAACGGCACGCCTGTGGCAGAACTGCTGTGGAAAGAGCGCGGCGTTGTCCCGTTCCTGAAAATCGACAAGGGGCTGAAAGAGCAAGCGGACGGGGTCCAGCTGCTCAAGGACATGCCCGGGCTTGATGCGGTGCTGGCCGATGCCAAGAGCAAGGGCATTTTCGGAACCAAGGAGCGTTCGGTGATCCACGAGGCCAACGCGGCCGGGATCGCGGCCAATGTCGCGCAGCAGTTCGACGTGGCCCGTCAGGTGATCGCCGCCGGGCTGGTGTCGATCCTCGAGCCGGAAGTGAATATCCATTCCGAAACCAAGGCAGAGGCCGAGGTGATGCTTGAGGCGGAAATTGCAAAGCATCTCGATACGCTGGAGGATGGCACCGACGTGATGCTGAAGCTGACGCTGCCGTCGCAGCCGGGGCTTTACGACAAGATCGCCCAGCACCCTCGGGTTCTGCGCGTTGTCGCTCTCTCGGGCGGCTATTCGACAGACGAAGCCTCTGAGAAACTTGCTCAGAACAAGCACATGATTGCGAGCTTCAGTCGCGCCTTGACGGAAGGGCTGAACGTGAACATGACGGATGCGGAATTCAACGCGGCGCTTGGCAGCAATATCGACAAGATCTACCGCGCTTCGGTCGCCTGATCGGCCAGACGCCCCTGAAGGTGACGCAGCACGTAAAGCCGGATCGCGGAGGCCAGCCCCATATCGGTGCCGCGATCCACATCAATTTCGGCCACTAATGCGTTGATAGAAATGTCCTTTTCCGCAGCAATTTCCCGGAAGGCGCGCCAGAAATCATGCTCCAGCGATATGCTGGTGCGGTGCCCGTTGAGGGTGACGGAGTGTTTGACAGGACGGCGGCTCATGGCTCTCGTTTATGCCCGTCGATCAAGCGGCGCGCCTTTTCGGCCTTGGCCTCTTGCGCGGCTTTCTCCGCTTTGGTCTGCCCGAACCTGATGGCGTTCGCGTCGGCCTGCGCGCGCTTTTCGGCGCGCGCGCGGGTCTTGCGGACCTTGTTCAGGTTGACGGGCTGAGTCATTTGGGCCCGACCATGTTTTCAGGCCGTACTACTTCGTTGAAGCGTTCTTTGGTTACGAACCCGAGGTTCACTGCCTCTTCGATCAGCGTGGTGCCGTTCTTGTGCGCGGTCTTGGCAACCTTAGTGGCGTTGTCATAGCCGATTTCGGGAGCCAGTGCCGTCACGAGCATCAAGCTCTCGCGCATCAGCTTGTCGATCCGCACGGCATCTGCCTTCAGTCCTGCCACGAGGTTGTCCGTGAAAGCTGCGGATGCGTCACCCAGAAGCTGCATGCTCTGCAGAACATTGTACGCCATCATCGGTTTGTAGACATTCAGCTCGAAGTGCCCCTGAGACCCGGCAAAGCCCACAGCGGCATCGTTGCCCATGACATGAGCGCAGACCTGTGTCAGCGCTTCGCATTGTGTCGGGTTAACCTTTCCCGGCATGATCGAGGAGCCGGGCTCGTTCTCTGGCAGGATGAGCTCGCCCAGACCGCAACGGGGCCCGGAGCCCAGCAGGCGGATGTCGTTGGCGATCTTGAAAAGGGACGCGGCGACTGTCTTCAGCGCGCCTGACATTTCGACCATGGCATCATGGGCGGCAAGTGCTTCGAACTTGTTGGGGGCGGTCACGAAGGGCAAGCTGGTGATCTCCGCCATGTTTCGCGCGACCATCACGTCCCAGCCCTTGGGTGTGTTCAACCCGGTACCGACGGCGGTACCACCCTGCGCCAGTTCATAGATACGGCCAAGCGCATCCTTCACCCGTTGGATGCCCATGGCAACCTGGTGCGTGTACCCCGAGAATTCCTGGCTCAGCGTCAGCGGCGTGGCGTCCTGCGTATGGGTACGGCCGATCTTGATGATACCGTCGAATTCCTGGACCTTTTGCTCAAGCGCCGCGTGCAGCTTGGCAAGCCCCGGCAGCAGCACATCATGCGCTGTGGTCGCGGTGGCGATATGCATGGCGGTTGGGAAGGTGTCGTTGGAACTTTGTCCCATGTTACAATGATCGTTAGGGTGTACCGGATCCTTCGAGCCTATCACGCCGCCAAGAATTTCAATGGCGCGGTTGGCGATCACCTCGTTGGCGTTCATGTTCGATTGTGTGCCTGATCCGGTCTGCCAGACGACCAGTGGAAAGTTGTCGTCGAACTTGCCCGCGACCACTTCGCCGGCGGCCTGAACGATTGCGTCGCCTCGTTCCTTGTCCAGTTTGCCAAGGTCGAGGTTGGCCTGCGCACAGGCCTGTTTGATGACGCCGAGAGCGCGCACGATTGCCACAGGCTGCTTTTCCCAGCCGATCGGAAAATTCATGATCGATCGCTGCGTCTGCGCACCCCAGTACTTGTCTGCCGGCACCTCGAGAGGGCCGAAGCTGTCAGTTTCCGTGCGAGTCTGGGTCATCGGGGGCTCCTGTAGAAGTATGACGTACGCGGTGTAGCCTTGCCGGGAGTGCTGTGCAACTGCCGCGGCGGGCGCGGGGCCGCCTTGACCGGTCGTGATCTACCACGGTTGTTGTATCGTGGCGGTATCGTGTTATCTTTATATGTGAAACAGGCGAAATTTCTGCGTCTGTAGCGTCCATGTGGAGGACGAAATCATGATACAGTCAAATTTGATTTCCAGGCTTCGCGGAGTGGGGGGGGCTGTCGCTTGCGCGGTGGTGCTCGCCGCCACGTCTGCACAGGCTCAGATCGAGCGTTTCGTTGGCAATTACAGCGGATCGGCAGAGGTTGTGTCTGCTGATGGAACCAAGAAACCGCGAGACATGAGCGTCGAGATTTCCGAGACAAAAGAAGGGTTTGTCGTGAACTGGTCCTCGACGACCTACCGCGAGGACGGATCATCGAAGGAAAAGTCCTATACCATCGAATTCGTGCCGAGTAACCGAGGAGATGTTTATGCCGCCGCGATGAAGCGCAACGTCTTCGGCCACGATGTTCAGCTTGATCCGATGAAAGGCGAGCCATATGTCTGGGCGCGCATCGGCGGGGATACCCTGACCGTCTATTCGCTCTTCGTCTCTGAAGATGGCGGCTATGAAATGCAGCAATTCGACCGCACGCTTTCGGACGGAGGGCTGATGCTTGACTATAAAAGCGTCCGGAATGGTCAGATCGGGCGTACCGTCACAACTTTTCTGGCCCGTGAGTGACGGATCGTACCGGGCGCGGATCGGCAGTCCAGTCCACTTGACCATGTTGCTGGGCTTCTAGGCTTCGAGAAGCTCGCAAGCGGCGGGCGGCCCCAAACCTTCACTGATGTTATTTGCGGAAGCTGTCGAGGGAGACGATTTCCGCGTCGGTCGGTTTTTTCACGTCTTTTTTGCCCTCGCCACGCGGTTCGGGTGCGGGTTTGGGCGGCTTCAACGCTGCTGGCGGCTTGTCGCTCTCAGGGGCGTCCGATTCTTCATCCGATTGCGTCTCGAACCGAAGACCGAATTCGACTGAGGGATCCACAAAGGTCTTTATGGCATCATACGGAATATAGAGCGGTTCTGGCGCATCGCCGAAGTTGAGCGTGACCGAAAAACCTTCGTCCGAGACTTCCAGATTGTCATACCAGTGCTGCATCACAACCGTCATCTCGCCCGGATAACGATCGGAGAGCCAATCGGCCAGTTCCGCATCGGGATGACTTGTATCGAAGGTGATGAAGAAATGATGATCGCCTGGCAGGCCATTATCGCACACGTCGAGAAGCACCTTGCGGATCAAGCCGCGCATGGCTTCGTGCATCAGGTTACCATAATCAATGCTGCGGCTCATCGTAATCCTCTGAGCGTGACTGTGCCGATACTGAAATCATAGCCGATTCCCTGTCGGATGAAAGGGGAGATGGAGGAAAAGCATTTGCACTTTAGAGTGCTGCGGCGGCAAGCCCGGCAAGCGCCATCAAGGCGAGAGTTTCGCCCATGCCACGCCGCAGCCCAAGCAGCAGAACAGCGGCCAGCAGGGTAAGGCTGAGTGCGCCGACGTCGAGCGATGTCCAGACGGGCAGGGGTGCTGCGAGCCAACGCATCTGCTCCACCGCGTCAAAAAGCACGTGGATGGCGAACCACAGACTCAGGTTCAGGATGACGCCAACAACAGCTGCCGTGATCGCGCGGAGTGCTGCGGCGAGCCGGGGCCGCGCGGCGATTAGATCCAGGTAAGGACCGGCCAGAAAAATCCATAAAAAACAAGGAATAAAGGTGACCCAGAGTGTGACCGCCCCGGCCAGAAACGCCAGCGTGTAACCGCCTTCGGTAAAGCCTGCGACAAGCGCCACGAACTGGGTGACGAGGATCAGCGGCCCGGGTGTCGTTTCCGCCAGTCCCAGCGCGTCGATCATCTGTTCGGTTGTGATCCAGCCATACTCCGCCACCACCGTCTGCGTCATGTAGGCCAGTACCGCGTAAGCCCCGCCGAAGGTGACGACGGCAAGCTTTGAGAAAAAGAGCGCTATCTGTAGAAGAAATTCCGCGTCGAGGAGTGCCAGCAGGAGGAGCGGCGCCAGCCATAGCCCTCCCCAGAGTGCGACTGTGCGGATGGGGCGGGCCGGTGAGGACAGGGGTGGCAGGTGTTGCGGATCTGCTTTGCCCAGAACCAGAGCGCCATAGGCGGCCGCAAGTGCGATAATGAGCGGATACGGAAGCCCTAAACCGAAGAGTGCCACGAACGCCCCGGCGGCCAGTGCCCAGGCGCCGGGCGTTGCGAGGGCTTTGCGGGCGACCTTGAGCAACGCCTGCAACACGATGATGATGACGGTGGCTTTGACGCCGTCGAAGGCTGCCTGTACAAGCGGCACGTCGCCATAGGCGGCATAAACGAGCGCCAGCAACAGGATCACGAACGCGCCGGGCAAAACGAACAACAACCCGGCGATCAGGCCGCCGAGGGTGCCGCGCAGGCGCCATCCCGAATAGGTCGCAAGCTGCATGGCTTCGGGTCCCGGCAGCAACATGCAAAGCGACAGGGCGCGCAGGAAAGTGTCTTCGCTGAGCCAGTCGCGCTCTTCGACCAGCTCACGGTGCATCAGCGCGATCTGTGCCGCTGGACCGCCGAAGGACAAAATCCCGATGCGTCCGAAAACCCGGACGAGATCGCCTATATCGGGTGGTGTCACGGGCGGTGCTCCGCTGAGGCCTTGGCCCCGGACCCCAGTGCATGTGACGAGATGCACGCGCCTCTGTGGCGAAGATCATGGCAGCGCACGGGGCCTTCGTGGCCCTCGGGTTCTGCAGGTGGTCGCGGTGAGGATCGGCACATGCGACAGCATCCCATCGGCGCGTTTCTGAAGTGTGAGGCGCAGGGCGTTGCCCGAACGGGGGCGTCGCGCCATTCGCCCCTTTAACACGTGCCACGATCCGCGCGGTGGGTCAACAGAATCGCCTGCGGGTTCGCCGGCACCCTGTAGGTTTGGAAAATATATTTATATCAATGCCTTGAAGTATATTCCGCCGTCATGGGGACAGGCCGATCTATTCGGAGTCCCGCCTAGAGGATGCGCCTTGTAAATGGAGTGAAGTGCAGGCTTCTTTTGCCAGGTGCCTGCGAACCCCGCCTAGTGCTGCAAGGCTCTAGGACTTAAGATTTCGGTAGATCCGACCGCTTACG
>JBFFFS010000116.1:0-8688 GCA_041557855.1 Roseobacter sp.
GCGCGCGCGGACACCCTAGCGGAAGCGCAAAAGACCGCTTACGAGATGGTTGATGCCATCGACTGGCCCGAGGGGTTCTGCCGGCGCGACATCGGCTGGCGCGCGCTGGGATAGTGCAGACTTACAACCGGCATTCCAAGGCAGCCGCGAATGCGGGGCGCGACGTGTCCTTGCCGAGGATGCGCCCAACGACCGTTTCACCGTCAAACCGAAGCGCCAGAAGTTCCGACCAGTTGGCCGTGGCGACGACCATCTCCGGGCCCTGACCGCACTCGCGGATGCCGCCCGCGATGTCGCGTTCGCCGATCCGGTGGTTGGTGACCCCGGCCAGTGATACAATCTGGGTCAGCGCGTCGTTCTCAAAGCGCCAGATGCGCAGGGTCTTGGCCAGATGCGGGCGATCAACATAGGCAATTTCCATACGCCCGTCCCCATCGAGATCAGCGGCCCCCAGCGGTGCCAGCCAGCGGAACCGGGTGCCGATGTAAGGCGTCGTCGCGAGCAACGAGAGTTGGTGCATTTCGGGATGCAGCGCGTAAATCGCGATTTGGGCACCTTTTGTCTCATGGCTGCGCACCGTTATGATCTCGGGCACGCCATCCCCGGTCAGGTCCGCAAGACGCGGCGCGGTATCCTCGAAAACATGGGGCGGATCGAGCGTGATATACGCCTCGCAGGCGGATGAATTTTCCACTGGCTCCACCAGCAAGGTCGTGGGTTCCAGACCATCGCCAAGCACCCCGTGACCATACCGGTCCGTGAGATTGCCATAGGCCGCGGTAACACCTTGCGATCCGTCCGCCGGCGCCCATTTGACGATGGTGCCGGGAATGCCGACGCCGCCCTTGTTCCCCGGGGTGCGGCAGGCCTGCACCGCCCCCGCACCGGCCAGCCAGAGACACACCATCAGCAGCGCGCGGCGGGCGCATGGACGCAGCCGCCGAGACAGCAGACGCCGCGCCCTGTCACGCATCAGATCTGTTTCTCAGGCATCCGAACCACAAGCCCGTCCAGCGCATCGGTCACCTTGATCTGACAGGTCAGGCGGGAGCGTTCCGGGTCGGGCTCATAGGCAAAATCCAGCATGTCCTCTTCCATGTCTTCCTTGGCCGGCAGCTTTTCCACCCAGGCCGGATCGACATAGACATGACAGGTCGAGCAGGCGCAGGCGCCGCCGCAGTCCGCCTCGATGCCGGGAATATTGTTGTCGCGCGCGCCTTCCATGACGGTCAGGCCATTTGCAACCTCGACCACATGCTCGGTGCCGCCATATTCGATGTAAGTGATCTTTGCCACGTCCGTCCGTTCCTTTCTGATCCGTTTGGCACTGTCTATCGGGGCCATATAGGTCCTGCCAGCCCCTTTTGCGACCTTTAATGTCCCTGTTGATTTTCAATCCATATGTTCTATTTTTGTTCTCATGCGGGTTCTGACATCCTCTGCGCAAGACAAGGCGCGATCAGCGCGTGGCCTTTCCTGGCCGCGACCGCCCTCCTGTCTGGTCGCTGCCGATCTGCGCCTCCCACCTGAAAATGCCCGCGTTTCAGTGGCAGGGCTGGTCATTCTGCGGCAGCGCCCCGGCACCGCGAAAGGCGTGATCTTTCTCACGCTCGAAGATGAGACAGGCGTCGTGAACGTGATCGTCTGGCGCAATATCTATGAAAAGTTCCGCCGTGCGGTAATCGCGGGGCGCATGCTGCGCGTCACCGGCCGCCTGCAGCGCGCCCATGGGGTCAGTCACGTTCTCGCAGAGCAGATCGAGGACCTGTCGGCGATGCTCGACACGCTGGTGCAGGCTCCACCGCGCTCGTCAGCCACGGGACAGCATCCCGACCCGCGCACGCCTCAAGACACGAAAACCCCGGCGACGGTGCGCCGGGGTTCGAAATAATCGACGAATGGCCGCGCCCCGCAGACGTGGGCGCGCCTGCGCCTATTCGGCCAGCGAAAGAGCGACGAAGCGCGGATCACCGGCACGGCGGACCAGCAGCAGCAGGGACTTGCGCCCGGCCTCCTTCGCGGCCTCCACGCGGTTTTCCAGATCGGCAATGCTTTTCACCTTTTGCTGACCTGCCTCGGTAATCACGTCACCCGCCCGCAAACCCTTCTCGAAGGCCTCCGAGCTTTCATCGACTGCCATTACCGCCAGTCCTTCGGACTCCGGCCCTGTGCCCAGTTCCTCGCGCAACGCATCGTCGAGCACCATCAACGTCAGTCCGAGCATTTCTGTGGTGGTCGGGGCTTCTTCTTCCTCGGGCTGAGCCACTGCGGGGGTTGCGGCCTCCGCATCCTCGCGCCGGCCCAAGGTCACCGTCAGCGTGAGGACCTCGTCCCCACGGCGCACAACGACCTCTACCGCCTCGCCGACGGGAGTATTTCCCACCTGCCGCACGAGACTGCGCGTGTCCTCGACCTCCTTGCCATCGAAGCTGATGATCACGTCACCGATCATGATGCCGGCTTCCTGCGCCGGGCCGTCCAGCACGCCGTTCACAGCGGCACCTTCGGCGGACTCAAGTCCCATCGCCTCGGCCATGTCCTCGGTCACGTCCTGAATCTGAACCCCGAGCCAGCCCCGACGCGTTTCACCGTAGCGTTGCAGCTGATCGACGACGCGGGTTACTACGTTGGACGCCATCGAAAAGCCAAGTCCGATCGAGCCCCCTGTCGGCGACAGGATCGCCGTGTTCACACCGATCACCTCGCCGTCCATGTTGAAAAGCGGACCACCCGAGTTACCGCGGTTAATGGCGGCATCGGTCTGGATATAGTCATCGTAGCGGCCGCTAAGCTCTCGGTTACGCGCCGATACGATACCCGCCGACAGCGAAAAACCCTGTCCCAAGGGGTTGCCCATCGCGATCACCCAGTCACCAACCCGCGCCTTGTCACTGTCCCCGAAGGAGACGAAAGGCAGCGGCTCTTCCGCCTCGACTTTCAGCAGGGCGATATCGGTATTGGGATCGGTTCCAACCACCTCCGCGCTCAGTTCCTCGCCATTGAAAAACTCGATCAGGATTTCATCGGCGCCGTCGATCACGTGGTTATTGGTCACAACATAGCCATCTGCCGAGATCACGAAGCCCGACCCAAGCGCCGAAGACCGGCGCGGCGTGCCTTCCCGGTTGTTGTTACGGTCACGGAAGAAGTCCTCGAAAGGCGACCCTTCGGGCACGATACCCTGCGGACCCGTGCGGCGGGACACCATGGTGGAAGTGGTGATATTGACCACGGCCGGGCTGACTTTCTCGGCCAGCGGCGCAAGGCTTGCCTGTTGTGCAAAGACTGTCAACGGCGCGATCACCATGAAGGTGAGCGTGATGACCGCTATCATCAGCAACCGCACCTGCGAGGGCGCTGAAAGTGTTCTCGACATGGGACCCGTTGTCGGCTTCATGCAGTGTCTCCTGAAATTCCTCCGGCGCGGCCATCGCACCGACTTGCGCAAACTGCGTGTGCTGGGCTTAGACTGCATTCCGCGTCACCGCCCTGCAACCCTAAAGATGGCGCGCCCTCGCAGCGTTTCAACATTGGGTTACCAAAGTGTGAAGGGTGCGCGCCTTGAACGGAAAACACTAGAGACCGCCGATCTGCCAAGCCGCCCAGACGAAGATCGCGCCGGTGACAACCACCAGCCAACCGACCTGCCGCACGGCACTTTCCGGCAGTGCCCGCAGCATCTCCAGCAGGCGTTCTACAAGCGAAGGGGCCAGCGCATAGGCCAGCCCCTCGATTATCATCACAAGCCCGAGGGCGAGGAGGACCGTGCTCACCGCTCTCCCTCGGCCGACCGGGAACCCTGATCGCTGCGCAGGTAGTTGAAGAACTCGCTGTCCGGCGACAATACCATGGTCGAGTTCTGCCCCTTCAGCGACCGCTCGTATGCCGTGAGTGAGCGGTAGAATTCAAAGAACTCGGGGTCTGCGCCGAAGGCTTCCGCAAAGATCGCGTTGCGCTCCGCATCGGCCTGACCACGAATGATCTCGGCTTCGCGTGTCGCATCCGAAGTCAATTCGACCACTGTCCGGTCTGCGAGGGCGCGGACCCGCTGCGCGGCTTCCTCGCCGCGCGCGATTTCGTCCGCGGCTTCGCGTTCCCGCTCAGCGCGCATCCGCGCAAAGGTGGCATCAAGGTTCTGATCCGGCAAGTTCGTCTGTTTCAGGCGCACGTCCACCACATCAAGACCCAGCGGCAGCGCTCGCTGGCGCGCCTGCGTGGTGATCCGCGCCATCAATTCCGCCCGGTCTGCCGACAGGATCGTGTTTGACGTTACCCCATCAGAGCCGAGCACCGCACGGATGGTCGGGTTCAGGATCCCTTCGAGCCGGTCTTCCGCGGCCCGCAGGCCGCCGACACCAACGGCCTGACGGAACTGGACCACATCGGAAATCCGGTACCGCGCAAATGCGTCCACTACGAGGCGGCGGTCATCCGACGGTGTGACCTCGGTCGGTTGCGTGTCCAGCGACAGAATACGGTCGTCGTATCGTACCACTTCCTGAATGAAGGGCAGCTTGAAGGCCAAGCCAGGGTCTTCCTTGACCGATTTGATCTGCCCGAACTGCAGCACCAGCGCTTTTTGCCGTTCATCAACGATGAACACTGAGCTCAGAACGCCCACGGCCACCAGCACAACGATCGGAATTAGAAATTTAGTCGCTTTCATCAGTTTGTTCCTCCCGTGGAGCGGCGCAGTTCATTGAGCGGCAGATAGGGTACAACACCCTGCCCGCCCCCGCCGACTTGGTTTTCGAGGATGATTTTGTCCACGTCACCCAGAACGCGCTCCATCGTTTCCAGATAGAGACGCTTGCGCGTCACTTCCGGGGCCTTGGCATATTCTTCGAGCACCGAGGTGAAACGCGCAGCTTCACCCTGTGCCTCGTTGACCTGCTGGGCGCGGTAGGCTTCAGCCTGTTCCAGCACGCTCGCGGCCTCACCGCGCGCGCCCGCCGTCACCCGGTTGGCGTAGGCGTCGGCCTGGCGTTCCAGCCGGTCGCGTTCCTGTTCAGCCGCCTGCACTTCGCGGAAGCTGTCGATCACATCGCGTGGCGGGTCCGCCTTGTCGAGGTTGAGACGCACGATATTCACACCGGAATCATAAGCGTCGAGTGTTCCCTGGATAAGCTGCTGTGCCTCATCGGCAATGACCTGACGGTCGCGGTTGAGGATCGGCGCCAGTTCGGATCGGGCGATAACCTCGCGCATGGCCGATTCAGACACGGCGCGAATGGTTTCCTTCGGCTCGGCCAGGTTGAAGAGGAACTTGGCCGGGTCGTTGATGTTCCAGACCACCTGAAAGTCGATGTCGATAATGTTCTCATCCGTGGTCAGCATCAGCCCGCTGTCCTGCCGCTCACCAATGTCTTCGGTCTGTTCCCGAGTCACCGGCAGCACTTCCGCTGTCACGAACGGCCAGGGTGCGAAGTTCAGACCCGAGTTGCCGGTCGCCGAATATTCGCCGAGGAAAAGTTCCACGGACTGTTCTTCCGGCGCGACGGTATAGAAGCTCGCCATGAGCCAGGCACCGATGGCGCCGATCGCGACGAGCCCAACAGTTCCGCGAGTGAAGGCCGGGCCTCCACCGCTGCCACTGCCGCTGCCGCCGCCCATGTTGCCGCCACCCTTGCCGCCCATCAGCACGCGCAACCGTTCCTGACCTTTCTTGACCAGCTCGTCGATCTCCGGGATCTGTGGCCCCTCGCCGCCGGGCCCACGCGGTCCGCCGCCCGACCCCCGATTGCCACCCGAACCGCCGTTCGGCTTGTCACCACCCGAATTTCCGCCGCCCCCCCAGGGGCCGCCATTGTTGCCAGCCATTAAATTCTTTCCCTTCTGAACCGCATTATCTCACGATTGAACCACGCCATAAGTACGCTCGAACACGCGGAATTCAAGCCGTGCGCGTCGGAGATCGCATTGTGACGATCTCTTCCGACATTGTCGGGTGAACTGCAACCGTACGGTCGAAATCCTCCTTTGTCGCGCCCATTTTGACCGCAATACCGGCCAACTGGATCATCTCGCCCGCGTTCGGTGCGACGATGTGACAGCCCAGAACCCGGCGTGTCTCGTTGCTGACCACCAGTTTCATCAGCACCCGGTCGGCACGCCCGGCAAAGGCGCTTTGCATGGGACGGAACGAGGTACAGTAGATCTCGACCGGTTCCTGAGCGCGTGCATCCTCTTCGCTCAGACCGACGGTACCCATCTCCGGCTGCGTGAAAATCGCGCTCGGGATAAGGTCGTGGTCCACGGGTGTCGGGTTGCCTTTGAAAACCGTCTCCACAAAGGCCATGCCTTCGCGGATCGCAACCGGGGTCAGGTTGACCCGGTTGGTCACATCGCCGATGGCATAGATCGACGGCACGTCGGTCTGGCTATAGGCATCGACCTTAATTTCACCGCGCCGGCCCAGTTTTACGCCAAGCTCTTCGAGGCCGAGGCCCCCGGTATTGGGGTCACGCCCGGTGGCGAAGAGCACCGCGTCAAAGACTTTTTCCGCGCCAGTGCTTGATTTGACCCATATTGGGCCCCCTTGTGCGCCGCCGCCATCATGCTGTGCGGCCATCTCCCTGCTTTGCACGGCTGACGCCCCCATTGCGGCATCGGAACCGGTACCCGCCGCACTTAGGAAGTGGTCCTCCCCGGCCGGCGCCATCTCCAGGATATCGGCCCCCACGTGCAGGTCTATGCCCCTCTCGCGCATCTGCTCGGCCACGAGACCGCGCGCCTCGTCGTCGAACCCGCGCAGAATCTGGGCACCGCGATAGTATTGAGTGACCTCCACCCCAAGCCCATTCAGGATGCCGGCGAATTCGCAGGCAATATAACCGCCGCCGACGATCAGGATCGACTTGGGCAGCGCCTCGACGTGAAAAATATCGTCCGACACCATGCCAAGTTCCGCGTTCGGCAGCTCCGGACGCACCGGGTGCCCTCCGGTGGCGACAAGAATATGCTTGGCGGTCTTCTTCTCACCGGTGGAGAGGGTCACTTCATGGGAACCGGAAAGCGTTGCGCGGGCGTCGAAAGTCTCGACCCCTGAGCCCTTGAGCAGGTTGCGGTAGATCTGTTCGAGCCGGTCCAGCTCAGCGTTGAGCTTTTGCCGAAAGCCGGTCCAGTTGAAATCGCCCTGGCTCACGTCCCAGCCATAGGCACCTGCTTCTTCGGCAATGGCGGCGTATTCGGAAGCGAAGACCATCAGCTTCTTCGGCACGCAACCGCGGATCACGCAGGTGCCGCCGTAGCGATCCTCCTCGGCCAGCGCCACCTTCGCGCCGGCCTCGCCAGCGGCCACACGGGCCGCACGCACACCGCCGGAGCCCCCACCGATCACGAATAGATCATAGTCAAAGTCGCTCATGGCCAGTCCCTTCTCTCACTGCGGTCATTCGGTCGTGCCGATATAGGATCGGATGACGGATTTCCCAGACACGGAAATATGCATCACCGAAGCGTGTTCCGGCTTATTCCCCCAAATCACCGAAGAGGTTGTCGTTCTCCACCAGATCGACCTTCTCGGTTGCCACGGTGCCTTCGTCGATGTCGCGCACCTCCACCTTGCCGTCTCCGAAACCCAGCACCACGGAATCGCAGATGTCGATGAACAGCCCGTTCTCGACGACACCGGGCATCTGGTTCAGAATCAGCGCAAGCTGGCGCGGATTGCCGATGCGGCCCAGGTGCAGGTCGATGATGTGATTGCCCTCGTCCGTCAAGAAGGGCACATCGCCGTTCATGCGCAGCGTGCTCTCGCGCCCCAGTACATCCATCGAAACGAGCGTTTCCTCAACCAGCGCCTGCGTTGTCTGCCATCCGAAAGGAATGACCTCTATCGGCAGCGGGAATTTGCCCAGCGTTTCGACCTCCTTGCCGATGTCCGCGATCACCACCATGCGATCCGAGGCCGTGGCGACGATCTTTTCCTGCAACAGCGCGCCACCGCCGCCCTTGATCAGGTTCAGATCGCCGTCGAATTCATCGGCCCCGTCGATGGTCAAATCCAACCACTTCGCCTCATCGAGCGAGACCACATCGATCCCCACCTGACGGGCCAGTTCCGCAGTTCGGGTCGAAGTCGGCACGCCCTTGATGCGCAGGCCCTCGTCACGCACCCTCTCGCCGATGCAACGCACGAGCCAGGCCGCGGTCGATCCCGTGCCGAGTCCGACTTTCATGCCGTTCTCGACGAATTGCGACGCGTGTTTGGCGCAGACGAATTTGGCTTTGTCGATGGGGGAAAGATCGGTGGGCATGGGCGGCTCCTTGGGCTGGTATCAAGGGCCTTATAGGAAACCTGCCGCAAAGGTGCGAGAGTCGATTTGGCAATCGGCTCAGAAAGGCGCGGCCGCCGCCCCGGGGTGCAGGCAAGCTGCACCCTACGCGCCGCGGCGGACTTATCCTCCTGAAAATGACGATGGTGCCGGGCGCGGACCGGCTCCGGGGCGCTACCGCTGGCCCTTCCGTGTAAGGTGCAGCTTGGCCTGCACCGCCCCGCGCCTTCGCTTTTCGCCGCGCGCGGTCGCTTTTCACCCCGCGCAGCGGTGGAAACCCGCTATGACGCTTTCATGAGCAGCGCACCCTACATTCTGCATTACGCGCCCGACAATGCCTCGCTGGTAATCCGGCTGGCCCTCGAGGAACTACGGCTGCCCTACGAGACCCGCCTCGTAGATCGCCGTCGCC
>JBFFFS010000117.1:0-8587 GCA_041557855.1 Roseobacter sp.
ATTCAGGCGGTGGTCATCCGCGTGGCGTCCAGATCGTCGAGAGCGGCTTGCGTGTCGTCATAAACCTCGACATCGACGGGCAGGATCTTGCCCACCGCTTCCACCAGCGATGCAGCCTGTTCCGGCGCATTCACGACCACGTTGCGGCGCACGGATGACAGCGCGCGAAACTCCGATTTAGCCGTCTGCAGATCAAGCTGTGGCGCCGGATCGCTACCCTGAAAATCCTCGAAGTAGATCAGCATGTCTGCCTCGCCATGCCCATCGAAAGCCTCGTTCATACTGCTGGCCATATCGTGCACGTCCTGACGCGTCACCTTGCCTTTGATCGCAAAAGCAAAAAGGTCAGTGCGGGTTGTGCCAATTTTCTGAATTGTACGCGTCGCCAGCATGATTTTCTCCATTTCCTGTGTTCAACCTGTAAACGCCCTTTCCCGACGTTACGTTCCGGGGCACAACTGGGTCAGGAGGCCGCATGCTCAGGATCAACAATGACATCGCCATCGAAGACTGGGAATTGACCGAGACATTCATCCGCGCATCGGGCCCCGGTGGGCAGAACGTCAACAAGGTATCCTCCGCCGTCGAATTGCGCTTCGAGGCGGCCCGGTCTCCGAACCTGCCCGGCCCGGTCAAGACCCGGCTGCGCCGGCTCGCGGGCCGCCGCTGGACGACCGAAGGCGCGCTTGTGTTGCAATGCGACGAGACCCGCAGCCAAGCGCGCAACCGCGACATCATTCGTGACCGGCTTGCCGATCTCATACGCAAGGCGCTGGTGCCGCCCAAACGACGCATCCCTACACGGCCCACGTTAGGCTCGAAAAAACGACGCCTCAAAGCCAAGAAGGCACGCGGCGAGGTCAAGGCGATGCGCGGCAAGGTGGATCCGGAAAGCTGACACATATGCGCCCTTCCGACCGCACCGGTCTCGCCATCATCCTCAGCCTGCTGGCGCTGACCCTCTTCGACGCGATGGGGCTGGTCATAAAGCTGCTGTCGGACCGCTACACCGCGCAGGAACTCTCCGCATGGCGCAATTTCTTCGGGCTGTTCCCGTCGATCGTCGCCGTCTATTTTTCGCGCGGTTGGCATGCGGCGGGACGGCCCATCGCGATCCGGCAATGGAAGCTGGCCCTCAGCCGCGGCGTCATCGTGACCTTCGCCCAGTTGTTTTTCTATATCTCCCTCGGTCTCATGGCCTTTGCGACGGCAGCAACGATCACCTATGCCAACGCGCTGTTCATGACCGCATTGGCCGTGCCGATCCTTGGCGAAAAGGTCGGCTGGATCAGATGGGGCGCCGTTGTCATCGGCTTTGCAGGCGTCGTGCTCATCATGAAACCCGGCTCCGACGCCTTCGAGCCGACCGCACTGCTGCCACTGGCCGCCGCCTGTCTTTACGCACTCGTCGGAGTGACCGCCCGGCTATTTGACAGCGACGTGCCAAGCCCCGTGGTCAGCCTTTACTCCGCCTTCACCGCCGCCATCGGCTCTTTCATCCTTGCCTGCTTCTGGGGCGGCTTCACGCCGATCGCAAGCTGGTCCGACATGGCCTGGATCATCGCCATGGGAGGGTTTGGCGGTTCGGCGGTGCTGGTGCTTGTTGCCAGCTACCGCATGACCGAGCAAAGCAACCTTGCCCCCTTCAACTATTTCGGCATCCCGCTCGCCTTCCTCCTCGGTTGGATTTTCTTCGGCGAAACCCCTTGGGACACCCTCTTTCCCGGGGCTTTGCTGATCGCCGCCGGCGGCCTTCTGGTGGTCTGGAGAGAGAGAAATCTGCGGCAGAAACGCTGACCTGTCGGCACACCTTTGCACCGTAGGCGCCAGGCAGCGCAACTCCAGAAAATTACTTTTATCGTTTAAATTCAGTATCTTGCAAATTTTTGAGGTACGTCCCTCAAATTTTTAGTGACATGAGGTACGTTCCTCATTTACCCTAGGTTCACTATAGCCGCCGAATCGGGCTTACCGGTCGGACGCGATATTCTGGGAGGTACCACATGAAATATTCGAAACTGACCACGGTCAGCGCGCTCAGCCTGTCGATTGCGGGCTTCAGCGGCGCTGCACAGGCTGAAGACCTGACGCTCTGCTGGGCGGCATGGGACCCGGCGAACGCACTTGTCGAACTCAGCAAGGAGTTTGAGGAAAAATCCGGCCACAACATGAGCTTCGAGTTCGTTCCATGGCCGAACTTCGCCGACCGCATGCTCAACGAGCTGAACTCCGGCGGCAAACTCTGCGACCTGCTGATCGGCGACAGCCAATGGATCGGCGGCGGTGCCGAAAACGGCCACTACGTCAAGCTGAACGACTTCTTCGACGCCGAAGGCATCTCCATGGACGACTTCGCCGATGCGACCGTCTATGCCTACTCCACATGGCCGAAAGGCACGCCCAACTACTACGCGCTGCCCGCCATGGGGGACGCCAACGGCTGGTTCTACCGCAAGGACTGGTTCGCGCGTGACGACATCCGCGCCGCTTTCAAGGAGGCCACGGGCCGCGAACTTGGAGAGCCGAAAACCCAAAAGGAACTGCTCGAAATCGCTCAGTTCTTCCAGGGCCGGGAAATCGATGGGCAGACCGTCTATGGCGCCGCCATCTTCACCGAGCGTGGCTCAGAAGGCATCACCATGGGTGTGACCTCGGCGCTCTACCCCTGGGGCTTCAAGTACGAAAACACCCCCGGCTCCTATGACATGGAAGGTGCCGTGAACTCCCCCGAAGCGGTAGAAGCGCTTGAATTCTATAAAGAGCTCTACGAAACGGCGACACCGCCGGGCTACACCAACTCCTACATGGGCGAGAGCCTCGACGCCTTCAAATCCGGTCAGGTGGCGATGGCGATGAACTGGTTCGCCTTCTTCCCGGGCCTCTATGCAGATCCCAACACCGGCGGTGACAAGATCGACTTCTTCGTCAACCCACCACAAAACCAGGAAGGCTCCACGCTGGGCGGGCAAGGCATCTCGGTGGTGTCCTACTCCGACAAGCAGGACGCCGCACTTGAATACATCAAGTGGTTTGCCGATCCGGCGGTTCAGCAGAAATGGTGGGACCTCGGTGGCTACTCCGCGCACAAAGCCGTTCTGGAAAGCCCCGATTTCGTCGATAGCGCCCCCTTCGCAGGCGACTTCCTCGAAGCCATGGGCTCGGTGCAGGACTTCTGGCAGGAGCCGGCCTACGCCGAATTGCTGCTGGCCATGCAGAAACGCATCCACGACTACGTGGTTGCCGATCAGGGCACGGCCCAGGAAGCACTCGACAAGCTGATCGAGGACTGGACCGAGACCTTCGAAGACGAAGGCAAACTCTGACCTGGAACGCGGGCGAGGGTTTCCTCCGCCCCACCTTTTGACCAACCGGCCGGCGGGGGATAAGCCCGTCGCGCCACTGGAAAGCTGCGCCTCATGTCCGATACGCCCATCACCAAGGCCGCCAAGGCCACGCCGCCCCACGTCGCGCGCAAGATAAAGGGCCTCAGCGACCGCGCCATCGCCTGGATCTTCGTGGCGCCGACGATCTTTCTGCTGCTGGCCATCAACATCTTCCCGCTGATCTGGACCATCAACCTCAGCTTCACCAACTTCCGCGCCAACCGGCTCAACCGCGAGGTGGACTACGTGGGTCTGCGCAACTATGAGCGCATTCTCACCGACAGCGACATCTGGCTGAACATGCAGGCAACCGCGCATTTCCTGTTCTGGACGATTTTCCTGCAGGTGCTGATCGGCTTCACGCTGGCCTACCTGATAAACCGCAAGTTCAAGGGCAACGATCTGTGGACCACGATCATCGTGCTGCCCATGATGCTCTCGCCCGCCGTGGTCGGCAACTTCTGGAAATTCCTCTACCAGCCGCAGATCGGCCTGTTCAATTACATCATCGCCTTCTTCACCGGCAAGGATCCCTCCAGCTTCGAAATGCTGGGCTCGGTGGAACTTGCACCCTGGTCGATCGTGATCGTCGATACCTGGATGTGGACGCCTTTCGTGATGCTCATCTGTCTCGCCGGGCTGCGTTCGATCCCCGATTACATCTACGAGGCGGCGGAAATCGACCGCGCCTCGAAACTGCGGCAGTTCTTCACCATCACCGTACCGATGGTGCTGCCGTTCCTGATGCTGGCCGTGCTCTTCCGCGGCATCGAGAACTTCAAGATGTTCGATCTTGTCGTACAGCTGACGGGCGGCGGCCCGGGCTCCACGACCGAGCTGACCTCCATCAACCTCAAGCGCGAGGCCTTCGAGAAATGGCGCACCGGCTATGCCTCCGCCTATGCGATCATCCTCTTCGTTACCGTCTTCGGGCTCGCCTCGATCTACGTCAAGGCGCTCAACAAGGTAAAGGAGCGCTGATCATGCCCCTTTACTTTGCCACAAAAACTCTCAGGGGGAGCGGGCAGCGCCCGCGGGGGGCAGACAGCCCCCGGCACCGGCTCACGCAAAAGGAAGGCCTGAGATCATGAGCAGCTATTCCGTCACAGAACCCAGCAAACGCTCCAAATGGTTCGCCGGTACACTGGTCGTCCTCTACGCGGTGATCACCATGATCCCGCTCGCCTGGATCATGCTGACCGGTTTCAAATCACCCGCCGACGCCATCAGCTACCCGCCCAAGGTGGTCTTCGAGCCGACGCTCGAAGGCTACGTGAACCTCTTTACCACCCGTACCCGCCAAACCGACGAGTTCCTCGCCGCCAACCCACCGCAGACGTGGTACGAGGAAATCGTGCGCCAGTACGACATGGTCATCGCGGGCCCGTCGAAATTCGGCGAGCGGTTTCTCAACTCGGTAATCATCGGCTTCGGCTCGACCTTCCTCAGCGTGTTTCTGGGCACGCTCGCGGCCTATGCCTTCAGCCGCTTCAAGATCCCGCTGGCCGACGATCTTCTGTTCTTCATTCTCTCGACCCGGATGATGCCGCCCATCGCCGTGGCGATCCCGATCTTCCTGATGTACCGCCAGCTCGGCCTGTCGGACACGCACCTTGGCATGATCCTGCTCTACACGGCGGTCAACATCAGCCTCGCGGTCTGGCTGCTGAAATCCTTCATCGACGGCATCCCCACCGAATACGAGGAAGCCGCCCTGATCGACGGCTACACCCGGTTTCAGGCCTTCTACAAGGTGGTGCTGCCGCAGGCGGCCACCGGCATCGCCTCCACCGCGATCTTCTGCCTGATCTTTGCCTGGAACGAATATGCCTTTGCCGTCCTGCTGACCTCCGGCACCGCGCAGACCGCGCCGCCTTTCATCCCCACCATCATCGGTGTCGGCGGTCTCGACTGGCCGGCGGTGGCGGCGGGAGCCACGATCTTCCTTCTGCCGGTGATGATCTTCACGATCCTATTGCGCAAGCATCTGTTACGCGGGATCACCTTCGGAGCGGTGCGCAAATGACCTTTCGATTTCCCTGTGCCACCGCGCGCCGCGCACCGACGTCATACCGACACGTTACCGACGCGATACCGACCGTCCGAAACCCTGAATCGGAGACCCGGCCATGAACCGATTTTTCACCGGTCTGATGAAGCTGAAACGCGGCCCGTGGGAGATGCTGGCCACCATCATCATCGCCATCGGCGTGCTGATGCTGATGCAGCCTTTCGTCATGTGGGCCTTCACCTATTCTTTCATCACCACGCTGGTGGGCACCGTCATGTTCATCATCGTCAGTCACTTCCCGGAGTAGCCTCTTGGCCCAGATCGTCATCAAGAACCTCCGCAAGGAATTCGGAAACTTCACCGCCGTGCGGGAGAGCTCGTTCACCATCGAGGACGGTGAATTCTTCATGCTCCTCGGCCCCTCGGGCTGCGGCAAGACAACGACCCTGCGCATGATCGCCGGACTTGAACTTCCCACCTCCGGAGAGATCTACCTCGACGGCGAGGAGATCAGCCAGCGCCCACCCAGCCAGCGCGATATTGCCTTTGTTTTCCAGATGTTCGCGCTCTATCCACACATGAATGTCTATCGCAATCTGAGCTATCCACTGGTCAGTCAGGGCATGGCCCGCGCGGACGTCAAGGCCAAGGTGGACGAGGTTGCGGGCATCCTCGGCATCCGCAACATCCTGAAAAAACCGGTTGGCGGCCTTTCCGGCGGAGACCGGCAACGGGTTGCGCTCGGGCGCGCCATCGTCCGTGATCCCAAGGCCTTCATGATGGATGAACCGCTCGGTGCGCTCGATGCGGAATTCCGCGAGCACATGTCCGAGGAGTTGCGCGCGCTGCACGACCGCATGGGCGCCACAACCGTCTATGTCACTCACGACCAGCTCGAAGCGATGCAGATGGGCGACAAGATCGTGGTGATGAACAACGCCGTTGTCGAGCAGTTCGGCACCCCGCAGGAAATCTACGACAAGCCCGCCACCATGTTCGTGGCCGACTTCATCGGCTCGCCGCCCATGAACTTCCTGCGCTTTGAGGGGTCCGTCGCAGAGAACGGCGACCGGATCGAAATGGAGGGAAACAGTCTCGAGGTGCCGCGGCATTTGGAAGGCGCTTCGGGAAATCTGGTTTTCGGCGTACGCCCGGAGCACATCTACCTCAACGACAGCGGCGGCTACCGCGGCGAGATCATCGCGACTGAATACCTCGGCACCACTCAGATCATTACGCTGGCAACCCCCAACGGCGACGTAAAGGCGCGGGTTCCATCCGGTCAGAAAGCCAGCGTTGGCGAGAAGGTGGGCTTGGGTTTTCAAAGTGATGCCGTAACCCTCTTCGACGAGAAAACCGGTCGCGCTCTTCGCTCCGAACTGAACAAAGAGGTGATCTGACATGGCCGAAGTGATCCTGAAAGGCGTTTCCAAATCCTTCGGCGACACGATCGGCGTGGCCGACATCGACATGACCATTCCCAACGGTGCCTTCGTGGTGTTGCTCGGACCAACCGGCGCCGGCAAGACAACCACGCTGCGGCTGATTTCCGGGTTGGAGAAAATGGACAAGGGCGAGATCAGCATCGGCGGGCGCGTGGTGAACGGAGACACGCCCGCGCAGCGGGACGTGGCGATGGTATTCCAGCAGTATTCGCTGTATCCTCATCTGAGCGTCAGACAAAATCTTGAATTCCCTTTGAAATCTCCGATTTTGAATACGCCTCCGGATGTTCGGGAGAAAAAGATCGAAGAGGTCGCGCGCGTCCTCCAGATTTCCCACAAACTCGACAACAAGGCCACGGCTCTGTCGGGCGGAGAGATGCAGCGCGTATCGATTGGGCGCGCCCTTGTCCGAGAGCCACAAATCTACCTCATGGACGAACCGCTCAGCTCGCTCGACGCGAAACTGCGTAGTGATCTGCGGATCGAACTGAAGCGGATTCAGGCCAGTCTGGGGGCGACCATTCTCTACGTGACACATGACCAGATCGAAGCCATGACCATGGCCACTCATGTCGGCGTGCTCAATGAGGGCCGCCTCGTGCAATTCGGCACTCCGCGCGACATCTACGAGAATCCCAATTCCGTCTATGTCGCCTCTCGCCTTGGGCAGCCACGGATCAACATCCTGCCCGCCGATCTGTTCGGTCCCGCCCCCAAGGGCGCGCACCACATCGGTCTTCGACCAGAGCATGTCGAGCAAGGCAAAGGGCGCGCGGCAATGATTGACAGGGTGGAAAGGCTGGGAGATCACACGCGGCTTCACTTAACACTGGACGGCCATGCCATTACGACGCTGGCGGATCCGCACACAGGCTACACCGCCGGCAATGAAATACTCGTGGGGCCGAAAGATCCGCTCTGTTTTGACGAACAGGGCAGACGCATTTACTGAAGGGAGACGAAGATGGCGCAGTTCATCAATACCAAGGAATCGCTGGTCACGGATGCGCTGGACGGGATACTCGCGGCCTCTGACGGGACGCTTTATCGCCTGGACGGCTACCCCCACATCAAGGTTATCTGCCGCAGCGATTGGGACAAGTCCCGTGTTGCGCTGATTTCCGGTGGTGGGTCCGGGCACGAACCTGCCCATGCGGGCTTTGTCGGCACAGGCATGCTGACAGCCGCCGTCTGCGGAGAGGTCTTTGCCTCACCTTCGGTGGACGCGGTCCTTGCTGGAATTCTCGCCGTCACCGGCGAGGCGGGCTGCCTGCTCATCGTCAAGAATTACACCGGAGACCGGCTCAACTTCGGCCTTGCGGCAGAACGGGCCCGCGCCTTTGGCCTCAAGGTCTCCATGGTGGTTGTTGATGACGACATCGCCCTGCCCGACCTGCCGCAGCCGCGCGGCGTCGCGGGCACACTCTTCGTGCATAAGATCGCGGGCGCGCTGGCCGAAAGTGGCGCGGATCTTGATACGGTGACCGAAGCGGCCCTTGAAACGATCCGGAACATGGCTTCCATCGGCATGTCACTGGATACCTGCACCGTGCCCGGCTCCGCGAAAGAGGACCGGATCGCGAAGGGGATGGCCGAACTTGGCCTCGGGATTCACGGTGAGGCCGGCGTCCAGCAAATCGCCTTTGAAACTGCCGCCGCAGCCATCGATTCGGTACTGGACAAGCTGGCACCTCATATTTCGGAAGGTGACCATGTGGCCCTTCTCAACAACCTCGGATCAACCACGC
>JBFFFS010000118.1:0-8440 GCA_041557855.1 Roseobacter sp.
AGCACCACCAGAAAGAAGATGCCGAACGAGATACCCGCGATGCCGTACATGCGGAAACGCTTTTCTGCAGCCTTGCGTTTCTGGGTGCGCACATCCGGTGCTGTCAGCGAAATTCGCCTCTGACGGTTTGGCGTGGGTGACATGGAGGCGTCGGTCACTCGTACTGCTCCCTGTATTTGCGCACGATGTAGAGGGCCAGAACATTGAGCGCGAGGGTCAGCACGAAGAGCGATATCCCAAGCGCGAAAGCGACCAGAGCCTCGGGCGAGGCAAAATCGCTGTCACCGGTCAGTTGCGATACGATCTTTGCCGTTACGGTCGTCATCGCCTCGAAAGGGTTCAGCGAGAGCCGTGCGGCGGCCCCTGCCCCCAGCACCACAATCATGGTCTCACCAATGGCACGGCTGGCGGCCAGAAGGATTGCACCGACGATCCCGGGCAATGCCGCTGGTAGCACAACCTGGCGAATGGTTTCGGATTGCGTCGCTCCGAGCCCGTAGGAGCCGTCACGCAGCGATTGCGGCACGGCGTTGATGATGTCGTCGGACAGCGAACTGACGAATGGGATAAGCATGATGCCCATGGCAATACCCGCCGTCATGACCGAGCGCCCACCGCCCATCCATCCGAGTCCGTCATCCCCGAAAACGTTCATCAGCATCGGGCCGATGGTCAGCAGGGCGAAAAGCCCATAGACGATCGTGGGAATGCCCGCGAGGATTTCGAGCAGTGGCTTGGTGATTCCGCGGACCCGCGGCGTCGCGTATTCAGAGAGATAAATCGCCGAATAAAGTCCGGTCGGCACTGCCACCAGCAGGGCGACGACCGAGATGTAAAGCGTCCCCCAAAGCAACGGAAGGATGCCGAGACTTGACGCACCGCCGCGCCCGGAAAAGCTCGGGGCCCACTCCAGCAGCGTGAAGAAATCGCCAGCCGGATACAGGCGGAAAAACTCGATCGTGTTGAAAATCAAGGACAGAATGATCCCGATGGTGGTTAGGATCGCCACGGAGGCCGCAGCGATCAGAATTGCCAGCGTGCCTTGTTCGACCACGTTGCGCGCTCGAAAATCGCGATTGCTTTCGATAACGCCCCATGCAGCGCCCGCCGCCGCGACAGCCAGAACGACAATGCTCATCAACAGTGTCGAGGATGTGCTCATAGTACGATAAGCCTGCGCCGCGCTCAGGATGGGTTGGGAAATATCGCTGGTGACGACCTGCCCGGCATCGCGCAACAGTTGGCCCACGTCCGTGTCCTCGACACTGATGCTGCTTGCGGTTTCTGCGTCCAGCAGACCGGTAGCGACCGCGTTGTTCAGGCCATCGGCAGTGCGCTGAACCTCCGACATCACGAGGCTCAGGTTGGCATCATCCGAGACTTCGCTTTCGGGAACCATCCCGGCGATACTGTTCTGTATGACGAGCGGTTGAACGAGCATCCAAATGATCATGATCCCAAACGCCGGCACGGCAGACTTCAAAAATGCGTTCGCTCCATAGTAGATCGGAAGGGAATGCAGGCGCTTGATGTTTCCATGTGCGCTGGCCATGGCGCGCGCCCGTCCGGCGACGAAGCCTGCGGCGGCCAGAGCTATCACGATGGCGGAAAGCCAGATTGTAGGCATACGCCCCCCAAGAGACAAAGATCGGCCCCGTCGGGCCTTAGGAAGTAAACCGGGCAGAGAGGCCTCTGCCCGGTCAGGTACGAGGTTTACACAGTCCGGATAAAGTGGGTTTAGCTGCCGCCGCCCATGACTTGTTCACCGGACACTTTCGCCTGTGTCTCTGCCAGTTCAGGATCGGACACGAGACCGTAGTCGGCCAGCGGACCGTAAGGACCGGCTATGTCGTCCGATACAAAGAATTCAGCAAATTCCTTCAGTCCGGGGATCACGCCGATATGCGCCTTCTTGATGTAGAAGTACAATGGGCGGGAAACCGGATACTCACCTGCAGCGATTGTTTCGGTGGTCGGTTCGATACCATCCATGGTCGCCACTTTCAGCTTGTCTGTGTTGTTCTCATAGAACGCCAGGCCGAACACACCGACCGCATTCGTGTTAGCGTCGATGGAGGCCAGGGTTTCAGTATAGTCACCGTCGATATCGACCGAGCGGCCATCGCTGCGCACAGCAAGGCAGGCATCCTCGGCGTCATCTTCTGACATGCCACCGGCGATCATCGCCTCCATCGCGCCCGTCGCTTCGCATCCCGCGGCAATCACTTTCTCTTCGAAAACTTCGCGGGTGCCGTGCTTGGTGCCCGGGATGAATGCAAGAATTTCTTCCGACGGCAGATCGCTGTTGAAATCGGACCACATGGTATGCGGGTTTTCGACCAGTTCGCCATCGACCATCACCTTCGGCGCAAGCGCATTGAAAATGTCGGAAGGCGTGAATGCGGTGTAGTCAGGCCCATCGAACTGGCTTGCGAATACGATGCCGTCATAACCGATGCGCACCTCGATGATGTCGGTCACGCCATTGTCGGCGCAGGCCGCAATCTCTTTCTCACGAATTGCACGGGAGGCGTTGGCGATGTCGGTGTGCTCTGTTCCTACGCCCTGGCAAAAGCGCTTCAGACCGGCAGAGGAACCGCCCGATTCAACGACCGGTGTCGGAAAGTCGAAGTTTTCGCCGAAAGCTTCGGCGACGATGGATGCGTAGGGCAGCACTGTGGACGAACCGGCGATCTGCACCTGATCCCGCGCGGATGCAGCGGTTGCAGATACCGCGGCGATTGCGAGCACGGATGCGGAAAGTTTTACGAACGACATGGTGTCTCCTGTCATTTGTTCAAAAGTGATCACCCTCATTGGCGACCTTGCGGCTGTAGCTAAGCCCTTGCTGCAATGCTTTTGTGACAGTTGCGTAACAGTTTTATGACACTGGGAGATATCACGTTAAACAAATGAATTTATGACATTTTTATATCTCTAGGCGTATGTTTCAAACTGCCCCCACCGGGAAAACCGCAATTCAAAATATCGGTTTGGAGGAATGGATTCGTTTTTCACCCGCCCATGCTGAGCGGCAGAACTACCGTGAATTGTGCGCCCTGCCCCAATTCACTTTCAACGCGCAACCGTCCGCGATGACGGTTGATGATATGCTTGACGATCGCCAATCCCAGACCGGTGCCGCCCATGGCGCGGCTGCGATGACTGTCCGCCCGGTAAAAGCGTTCAGTCAGGCGCGGCAGATGCACCGCATCGATGCCCGGGCCGTAGTCGATGATGTGCACCCGAACACCCGGCGCACGCATCGCCGGGTCGCGCTCCACCGAAGTGATCCGGACCGTGACCTTTTTGCCCGTTGCCCCGTATTTGATCGCGTTTTCAATCAGATTTGTGAACACCTGCTTCAACTGGTCAGGATCACCGATCATCTCCACAGGCGGCTCCGTGCCTTCCGTTTCAAGAACAACCCCCACTTCGTCCGCCAAAGGGTGCAGTGTTCTGAGCACGGAGTCGATCAATTCGGTCAGGTTGACCCGATCTTTCGGGCGCACCCGCTCGTCCCCTTCCACGCGGCTGAGCGACAGCAGATCGCCAACCAACCGGTTCATTCGCCCAGCCTCGCCCTCCATGATATCGAGGAACCGGTCGCGTGCCGCCGCGTCGTCCCGCGCCGGACCTCGGAGTGTTTCGATAAAACCCATCAGAGCGGTCAAGGGCGTGCGCAACTCGTGACTGACGTTGGCCACGAAATCGCGTCGCATCTGGCCGGCCTGCTCAAGATGCGTCACATCAATGAAACACAAGAGCAGCACGCGTTCTGCGGGAACGACCCGCACCGTGACCTTGAACGTGGTGTCCTGAACGCCATCGTTGGACAAATAGGTGGAGACCCGGGGCGCGCTGTCACGCAGTACAGCCTCGATACATTCGATCAGTGCGGGCTGTCGCAGGATGGTGATGAAATTTCGCCCTTCGATCCCCTGCCCGATCAAAGCGCGGGCCTCCGGATTCGCACCGATGATCCGTTCGGTATTGCTGATGGCAAGGGCCGGCAATGGCAGCGCACCCAGGACATCTTCGAGCAGACTGCTCATCTGTCCGCCCCACGGATCATCTTCAGCGTTGTCCGGCGGCCGCGACCGCATCGGTGAAGACTGCGCACAACGCTTCGGGGTCTTCGAGACCTACCGAAATACGGAAGAACCCCTCGGACATGCCAAGTGCGGCGCGTTGATCCGGCGTCAGCGCCCGATGGGAGGAAGATGCCGGGTGCGAGATTGTCGTGCCGACATCTCCGAGGGTCGGCGCGAACGACAGCCCCTCAGCCGCCTGCGTGAAGGCGTTGGTGGTTCGCCGGTCGCCCTCCAACTCAAAGCTGACCATGTTGCATCTGTTGGCCCCCAGCAATTCCGATGCGCGGGCCTCGTCGGGATGGTCCGAACGCCCGGGATAGATGACGCGTTTCACACCCGGCAATTCCGCCAGGTGATCCGCAAGGAGGGCCGCGGTGGCCTGAGCACGGTCGAAGCGCAGGTCGAACGACAGCATGCCCCTTTCAGCCAACCAGCAGTCGAAAGGGCTTGCCGTCATGCCGGCAGTGACCGTGAAGACGCGCAGGCGCGTGTTCAGCGTCTCGTCTCGGGCCGCCACATACCCCAGCATCACGTCCGAATGACCGGCCAGCAACTTGGTGACGGAGTGGATGACGATGTCCGCGCCCGCATCGAAAGCCTGAAAAGCGCGCGGCGTGGTGAAGGTATTGTCGATCACCAGAAGCACGCCCTTCTCGCGGCACAATGCCACTAGCCCCGCGATGTCGGCCACCCGCAGCGTCGGGTTGGAGACGACCTCGACCAGGATCATGCGGGTCTCGGGACGGATCGCAGCGCGCATGGCGTCAATATCGCCCGGGTCGATCAGGGAGGTGGCGATCCCGAGCCGCGGCAGGTCTTCCTTCATCATCCGCAGCGAGCGCCCATAGAGCTGATTGCCACCGATCACATGATCGCCGCTTTGCGTCAGTCCCAGCAGTACAGCCGACACAGCCCCCATACCCGACGCAGTCATCACCCCGGGATGGGGCGCGTTTTCCATCCGGTCAATCCGGCGGGCGACCACATCGGCGTTGGGATGCCCTTCACGTGAATAGGTGTAGCCGTGCAGCCCGCCCTCGTATTGCTGATCCAGCATGTCGGGTGTGTCTGAGGCATATACGACAGATGGGCTGAGCGGCGTCACGACCGGCCGTGAAGCCGAGGCGGGCAGCGCGTCAGGCCGCACCAATGATCCTTTTTCGTTTTTCATGTCATCCGTCCACAGCGCGCAGATCCTCGCGGAACAAGCGCATCTTATTCTGGTACTGAAGGGCCGATACCCGCAGGCTGTCGATGGTCTTGTCATCGAGTTCCCGCACCACCTTGCCCGGCATGCCCATCACGAGGCTACCGTCAGGAATGACCTTGTTTTCAGGAATGAGCGCTCCCGCTCCGATCAGGCAATTGTCGCCGATCCTGGCTCCGTTGAGTACCGTGGCGCCCATGCCGATCAATGAATTGGTGCCGATCGTGCAGCCATGCAGCATGACCTTGTGACCAATCGTGCATCCTGGCCCGACCGTTAGCGGGTAACCTGCATCGACATGAAACACGCAGTTTTCCTGTACGTTAGTCCCGGCTCCGATCCGGATTTCCTCGTGATCGGCGCGGATCGTCGCGCCGAACCAGACTGATCCACCTTCCTCGAGCACCACCTTGCCGATCAGGTTCGCGTCGGGGGCAACCCAAGTGTCTTCATGCAGCTTGGGGCTGTCGTCGCCCAGAGCGTAAATGGTCATGGCAGATCCTCGAATTCTGATTGCAGATGTCGTACGTGGTCGGTCAGTCCCGGTTGCTGGGTACGCCGCAGCCGCGTCGCTTCGATGATGGTTTTCAATTTGGCTTCAGTCTCATCGATATCGTCGTTGACGATCACGAAGTCATAGGCATCCCAGTGACTGATCTCGTCCCAGCTCTTCTCCATCCTGCGTGCGATTGTCTGGGCATCATCCTGCCCCCGCTTTTCCAACCTGTTACGAAGCTCCCGGATCGACGGCGGCAGCAGGAAGATGGACAAAGTGTGAAGCCCCATGACGGATTGTCGAATTTGCTGCGCTCCCTGCCAGTCGATGTCAAAAAGCACATCGCGACCGGCCGCACAGGCCGCTTCGACCGGACCTTGCGGCGATCCGTAAAAGTTCCCGAACACATGGGCGTGTTCCAGCATCTCACCTCTCTCCACCTGCAACTTGAAGGTCGCTTTATCGACGAAGTGATATTCGCGCCCGTCCTGCTCTCCGGGTCTGGGCTTACGTGTTGTCGCAGAAATCGAAAACGAGATGTCAGGGTCCCATTCCCGCAAACGCCGGGCAAGAGTCGATTTCCCAGCCCCGGAAGGGGAGGAAAGAATGATGAGAAGACCGCGTCGTGTCATCGCCTATTCCACATTCTGTACTTGTTCGCGCATCTGGTCGATCACTGCCTTGAGGGCGAGCCCGCAACGAGTGAGTTCGGAGCTTTGCGCCTTGGCACAGAGCGTATTGGCCTCGCGGTTGAACTCCTGCATCAGGAAATCCAGCTTGCGCCCCACGGGCCCGCCCTGCCCGATCAACTCCCGTGCTGCGTCAACATGCGCGGCCAGGCGGTCAATCTCTTCGGTAACATCCGCCTTGACGGCAATCAACGCCAGTTCCTGCGCCAACCGATCGGGATCGGCGCCATCTACATTTTCCATCACTCGCGCGAGGTTGCTCCGCAGGGTCGCTGCCATGTCGTCGAGCCTTTTGGCCGCCTGTGTCTTTGCCTCTTTGGTCAGCGCCTCGATCTCATCCAACTGGCCATGCAACACCGTCTCAAGTGCCCGGCCCTCAGCGGCGCGCATCTCATTGAAAGCCTCGATCAGGGATTTGGCCTCATCCATCAGCGCAGCCCGCAGCGGTTCGGCGTCGTCTTCGAGAGTCCCTGCGTCGAGAATACCGCGCAGCGCGACGATGTCGGAGGCCTTTGACGGGGCCAGTGAGATACCCGCCTCCATGGCTTCATGTTCGATCGCCGCGACGGCATCGAGAACTGATTTGAGCAGCGCCGTGTTAAGCTGCATGGCGGCGCCCTGCTCGTCGCGGCTCAGCCGCAGTGAAAGGGTGATGTTGCCCCGTGCTGTCGCCTCGGAGAGTGCCTTGCGCAGCCCGATCTCCAGCCCGTCGATCCAGTCCGGCACCCGCAGCCGCAGATCCTGTCCCTTGCCGTTGACCGCTCTCAGTTCCCAGCTCCAGCTGTGCGGTGCCAGCCGCCCGGTGGCCGAGGCAAATCCGGTCATGGATCGCAACATGAAAAAATTCCTTCCCGTCTCACTGCGTCGCACTGCCTTATGGCGAATTGACGACACAGGGCAACCCCCAGTCCCGCGCGCGCCTGCACGCAGGTTGGTTGCCCCACGTTAACCACTTCCGCAGTTCGCGCACAATTTGCGAAAATTGTTGATATTAATAGATCAGTAACCTTTCTGCCCCAGATCGACTTGGAGCAGAACGAAGTTTTAACGATTACGCCAGCGTCGAAACGAGGGGCGCTCGAAGGAAAGGCGCAGACAATGGACAACGGTAGTCAAAACACGCAGAATGTTCGCACCATGACACAAAATGTCTCTCAAAAAAGGTTCGCCCCACTGGCTCAGGTCGAGGCCTACTGGGAAGCGCTGCGCGGCAGCCGCCTGATGCCCAATCGCGCCGACATCGATCCTCGCGGGATCGAGCAGGCACTGGAATATTCCTTCATCGTCGAGCGGATCGCCCCGGGAATCGCACGCCTGCGCATTGCCGGCAGCCATCTCAGCGACCTGATGGGCATGGAAGTGAGAGGCATGCCGCTCACGGCCTTCATTGCGCCCGGTTCGCGGCGACAGGTCAGCGATACGCTGGAGGAAGTGTTCGAAACGCCTGCCATCTGCACCCTTGAACTAAGCTCCCCGGAGGCCACAGGCATGCCTCCCCTCGGGGGGCGCATGCTGCTGATGCCGCTCAAAAGCGACCTTGGAGACGTGAGCCGCATTCTAGGCGCCATGGTTTCGGTCGGCGAGATGGGGCGCAGCCCACGCCGTTTCGATGTCAGTGCATCGCATCTGCGTCTGTTGATCTCAGGCGACGCCATGCCAGCGCCGCTCCTATCGAGGCCCGTGATACCGGCAACTCATTCAGACCCTGCCAGCCAGTCATCCGGTTTCGCGCAACCGAAACAAGCCTTTCGAACAGAGACACCGCGACGCGACGCGCCTTACCTGCGCCTGGTTAAATCGGACGATTAGCCTTTCTTCCTTCCTTTGATCGGGAACGGCCGCGCGTGCAGAAGGCAGGCGCGGCTGTTCCCATTCCAAGTTGACACGTGGCCCCGGCATGCTGTCCTGTGGGCGTGCATATGATGTCACGGAGGCATTCGAAAATGACATTGAA
>JBFFFS010000119.1:0-8413 GCA_041557855.1 Roseobacter sp.
CAGGCCATGAGGCCCGGCATCTCGGTTTCCGCGATATCGAGTTCCTTGCGGCCGTACGCCGCCAATTCAATGTCTTTTACTACGTAATCCTGGGCCATTCGTGCACCTCATCATCAAAGTTGAGGCGCAGGTAGCACTTCCTATTGAGAGTCTCAACGTCCAAGACAGGCGAAGTGCCTACAATTAATCCTCAAGCAGGACCATGACATCCTGCGACGGCCCCTCGGCGTCATAACCTTCGCCGCTATCCAGGGTACAGGACGTACCATCGGCACGCTGTTGCACAAGCGTCCAGGTTCCGGTCCGCTCGGACGCCCAGAGCTGTTGCCCGGTGGCGATATTACGCCGGACTGGGACCTCGCCGTACCAGTCCTTCAGGAACGCGGCCAGTTTCTCCGTTGGCATGCAAACTGGTTCTGCCTGCGCAGACAAAGGTACGGTTAGCGCTATACTCGTCAAAATTGTCAAAACTGGTTTCACAATGCACCTCCTATACTGTTTCAACACTTTTGCTCTGGCGAAAGTTCCGATACGCCCGGTTCAAATTCTGCATCGGGAGGGGTGATATGGCTGTAAAACCGGCGCGCGCATGGCAGCGGATGCTGTCTGGCAGACGGCTGGATTTGCTCGATCCGACGCCCGTGGACATCGAGATCGAAGACATTGCGCGCGGGTTGGCCTTCGTTGCCCGTTGGAACGGACAGACCCATGGAGAGCATGCCTATTCCGTGGCAGAACACTCGCTGCTGGTTGAAACGCTCTTTGCCCGCATTGTAACGAAAGCGCCGGTCAAATGGCGGCTTGCGGCGCTGCTGCACGATGCGCCCGAATATGTCATCGGCGATATGATTTCGCCGGTGAAAGCGGCGGTCGGTCCCGGCTATGGCGCGCTGGACGACCGCCTGACCGCCGCGATCCACTTGCGGTTCGGCCTGCCTGCCGCCCTGCCCGCTGCCGTCAAGAAACAGATCAAGAAAGCCGACAAGATCAGCGCCTGGATGGAGGCTACGCAGATCGCCGGATTTTCCGAAACGGAAGCCAGCAAGTTCTTCGGCACACCGGATGCGGCGGTGATGTCCGGGCTGGAAATCGTCCTGCGCCCGCCATCTGATACCCGAGATGCCTTTACCCGCAGGCACCGCGATCTGATGGAGGCGCTGGCGTGATATCGGTAAGGCCGGCGATGCGGCTGGACTGCAAATCCATGGCGCAGCTTCTCAACGAGATCATCGAGAAAGGCGGCACCACCGCGCTGACGCGGCCGGTCACAACAGAGGATATCGTCGATTGGATGACGAGCGATGCGGAGCGTTCCGCCTGGCACGTAGCCCTCGACAGGCAGGAAAAAGTCGTCGGTTTCCAGTGGATCAGCCCGCACCCGAACCTGCCAGCAGAGGCCGTGGACGTGGCAACTTTCGTGAAGGTCGGGCGCACAGGTCTCGGAATCGGTTCTGCGCTATTCGACGCCACGGCGCGGGCGGCCAAGGCGCTGGGATACAGTTGGATCAACGCGACCATCCGCGCCGACAACACCGGTGGGCTTACCTATTATCAGAGCCGTGGTTTTCGCGACTGGGCGTTCGACGAAGCGGTTACGCTGGACAGCGGTCGGGTGGTGGACAAGATCAGCAAGCGCTTCGATCTGTGACGGAAGGTGGCTCAAGGGCCACCGTACACAAAATGGCCGGCGAAACCCGGCGCGGCACAGGATCGACAGCGGCCACCGGGAAAAGCTGTCTCAGCGCGGGGAGCGCTTCGCGAGGATGCGCTGCAATGTCCGCCGGTGCATGTTCAGACGCCGCGCGGTTTCGCTGACATTACGATCGCAAAGTTCATAGACCCGCTGGATGTGTTCCCAGCGCACGCGGTCGGCGCTCATCGGGTTTTCGGGGGGCGGCGGCAGATCATCTTCACGCGCCAGCAATGCATTGACGATGTCTGTGGCATCGGCCGGTTTCGACAGGTAATCGACAGCGCCGATCTTGACCGCCGCCACTGCCGTCGCAATGGCCCCGTAGCCAGTCAGAACGACCACCTTCGCATCCGGTCGCTTGTCACGCAGCACCTCGACCACGTCGAGACCGTTTCCATCTTCGAGCCGCAGATCAACCACCGCATAGGCAGGTGGCCTTGCGGTGGCAATCGCGCGCCCGGCGGTTACCGACCCCGCGGTTTCCACTTCGAAGCCACGCTTTTCCATTGCCTTGGCAAGACGCCGCAGGAACGGCTCATCATCGTCCAGCAGCAGCAGGCTTTTGTCTTCTCCGATATCGATATCACCTGCATCCGGCATGGTTCTCTCCCTACGTCCCTTTTCTCGTCTCCCCGTACCTATATGAGGCGGGAGAACGCGCAGGTCAAACAGCACGTTGCCCGGACCTGCGGCGCATCAGGCGTTGTTGATGAAGCAGGCGATCCGGTCCGCCATCTGTTCGGGCGCGGTTTCACGGCGAAAGAATTCGACAAAGCCGTGCTCGGGCAGCACCAAATAGCTGAAGGTGGAGTGATCGACGAGGTAATAGTCGTCGTCGCTCTCCTGTGCGCGATAATAGGTGCGATACGCCTGGCTGGCCGCTTTTACCTGTTCGGGCGACCCGGTCAGGCCGATCATGCGCTCGTGCATGTTGGCGGCGAAATCACCGACCACTTCCGGCGTGTCACGTGCAGGGTCGATGGAAATGAAGACCGGCGTCACCGTGATCCCCCTATCTTCGAGCACATCCACGGCGACGGCATTGCGCTGTACATCCAAAGGACAGACATCGGGACAGAAGGTGTAGCCGAAATAAAGCAGCGACGGTTCCGTTATCACATCTGCATCCGTCACTGTCTCACCCGACGCATTTACCAGCTCAAAGGGCCCGCCCAGCGCGCCGGCACCACCCGCGACAGTGCTGGCACGACACGGAGCAAAGGGATCATCCGACTGTCTCGACTGCAGCGAAAACCACAGGCCTCCGATCATCGCCACAAGCGCGGCGGCGACTGTAAAGGCGAGAGTACGGGCATTCATGACGGCATCCTTCTGTTAGCGTTCGCTTGATCCTAGCAGGTTGCAGTCCTAACGTCCTGCGGCATGAGCGCAATTCAACAAGCGGTGAAGGTGTGGCTGAACTCAATCTAAGTCCGGGTCCCGGCAAGACCCGCGCGAACTGGATTCGGCTGAGGTCGATGATCCTGCTGCGCTGGTTTGCCATCGCCGGGCAACTGACCGCAATCACCGTCGCGCAGAAGATGTACGGCCTGCAGCTCGAGCTGGGATGGTGCTACTTTGCAATCGGCGCATCGGTCATCGCCAACCTGATCGCCACTTTTGTCTTTCCCGAAAACAAGCGGCTGACCGAAACGCAGAACATGCTGATGGTGCTATTCGATCTCCTGCAGCTGAGTTTTCTGCTGTTCCTCACCGGTGGCCTGCACAACCCTTTCGCGCTTCTGATGCTGGGGCCTGTTACGATCTCCGCCGCCGTGCTGACGCTGCGCTCGACCGTATTTCTGGGCGGAACCGCGATCATGCTGGTTTCGGTTCTGGCGCTTTACAATTTCGAGCTTCGCACCGAACAGGGCTTCATCCTGATGATCCCCGACGTCTTTCTCTTCGGCAACTGGATCGCGCTCATCATCGCGATCATCTTCATCAGTGCCTATTCCGTGCGCGTCACATCCGAGATCAACACCATGTCGGACGCACTGTCCGCCAGTCAGATGGCCCTTGCACGTGAGCAGAAGCTGACCGACCTCGGCGGTGTGGTGGCTGCCGCCGCACATGAACTGGGTACACCACTGGCCACGATTAAACTGGCCAGCAGCGAACTTTATGAAGAATTGCAGGACCGGCCCGACCTGCGCGAGGACGCAGCGTTGATCCGCGAACAGGCCGACCGCTGCCGCGATATCCTGCGCGATATGGGCCGCGCTGGCAAAGACGACCTTCATCTGCGGCAGGCACCCCTGCGTGCGATTCTCGAAGAAGCCGCCGAGCCGCACATGGACCGGGGCAAGGAGATCGTCTTTCACCTGACGGGTCTGGAGATCACGCAGCCTTCGGTGATGCGAAAACCTGAGATCATCCACGGCATGCGCAACCTCATTCAGAATGCGGTGGATTTCGCTCAGGATCAGGTCTGGGTCGAAGCGGACTGGAGCGACAGTACGATTGCACTGCGGATCATGGATGACGGCATCGGCTTTCCCTCGCATCTTCTGGGCCGGATCGGTGATCCGTTCATGCCGCGCCGCAGGTCCGCTTCGGAGCGCAGGGCGCGCCCGGGATACGAGGGTATGGGGCTGGGGCTCTTCATCGCCAAGACGCTTCTGGAGCGTTCGGGCGCGGAACTGAGCTTTGCCAACGGTCGCGAAACAGGTAGCGCGCCGGAAGATCCTGCAAGCGGTCTCGGGGCAATCGTCGAAGTCAAGTGGCAACGCCGGGATATTGACGCGCAACCCGGCGAGGGACCCGCAGGGCTGGGAAAAAACCAACGCATCGAGGAATGACGTCAGCCCCTCGCGATCTTCGGTCATTAACCCGCCGTTAAGCATCTCCTGAGAAGGTGAGCCGTGGGATGCCGTGAAAGGGCAATGGGCTCATGCAGTTTTACGATGTCGTCGCGGTAATCGGAGCCGCAGGTATCACCACGCTGACGGAGCTTTTCTGGATCGCGCGCCAGCAATCCCCGTGGGAGTCACAACCTCTGCCGCCAGAGGACGGGCATCAGCAGCGCATCACATTTCTTTTCGAAGGGCCTCATCTCAACCACGCCTCCGATGCCGCCACCAAACGGTATCAGTTGACCCCGGGGCTCGATGACTGGCGCAGCCTGCGCAAAACGCTTCTCAGCCGTTTTCCCGAAATGCCGGAGCAGCCGCAGGGCGCCGGGCCAGGGAAAACGATAATTCCCGACCGGCACCTCGAAGACACCGCCACCCTGAGCATGACGCGCGATGGCACTTTTTTGCGGGTCAACATGCTTGAAGAAGAGCGGCAGACCCCGGCGCAGACGGCGCAGCTCAAAACCCTGCAGCTTGAACTTCAGGACCTCCGGCGCGCCAGCGATACGACGCCGCATGCCATATGGCAGGTAAATGCCGAGGGGATCGTCACCTGGCACAACCCTGCTTACGAAGCGCTGTACGGAAAACTGCATGGCACCACCCCGGAACCAGAGACGCCCGTCTTCAAGCTGAAAAAGGAGACCCAAGATAAGACAGGGCATCAGCGCGTTGCCACGCAGGCAACGCCGGAAGGTGCCAAGGACTGGTATGATGTCAGCACAATCAGTGTTGGCGATATCGACATCTTTCACGCCGTGGACGTGAATGCAGTGGTGAAATGCGAAATCGCCCAGCGCAACTTTGTCCAGACCCTTGCCAAGACCTTCGCTCAGCTTTCCATCGGGTTGGCGATTTTCGACCGCAACGGTCAGCTTGCGCTCTTCAACCCCGCCCTCATTGATCTGACCAATCTGCCGGCGGATTTCCTCAGTGGCCGCCCGACCCTGCTGTCTTTCTTCGACAGAATCCGCGAAAACCGTCGGATGCCGGAGCCAAAGAACTACCACAGTTGGCGCCAGCAGATCGCCAAAGTCATCGCAGCAGCAACCGACGGGCGGTACCAGGAAACCTGGACGTTGGAAACGGGGCAGACCTACAGGGTCAATGGCCGGCCCCATCCGGACGGCGCCATTGCCTTTCTTATCGAAGATATTTCGGCCGAGGTGTCGCTGACGCAAAACTTCCGTGCGGAACTGGAACTGGGTCAGTCGTTGATGGATACCTTCGACGATGCTCTTGCGGTTTTTTCATCCGCCGGCGTGCTGACGTTCTCGAATCTGGCATACCGCGAACTTTGGGGGCAGGACCCCGAAAACTCCTTTGCAGACGTCACGATTACCGATTGCGTGAAAGGCTGGAAATCACTGTGCAAACCGGGTGCCCAATGGGCGACGATGACAAATTTTGTCCTCGACTTCGGGGAAAGGACCACGTGGGAAATGCCGGTCACCATGATCGCGGGCAAACATTTGACCTGCATTGTCTCGCGCATCGCTTCCGGAGCGACCATCGTCCGCTTCACTCACGTGCAAAGACCCGAGAAAACAGCCGGGAAACGCGCCTTTACCACGCGATCTTCCTGAGCCATCGCATAACCCCTTGCAGGCGCGTCACGGCGCGGTATGCATGGGTATGGGTTTTTCCGAACGACACCTGCTGATGACCTCTCCAGAAGAGACGGCCCATGCCGCCCGTCAGCTTGGCAGTCGGCTGACCTGTGGGGACGTTGTGCTGCTGGAAGGCCCGGTCGGTGCCGGTAAAACCCATTTCGCACGCCACCTGATTCAGTCGCTGCTGACCGACCCCGAGGACATTCCCTCGCCTACCTTCACCCTCGTGCAGACCTACGACACCCGTGCGGGCCCATTGTGGCACAGCGACCTGTACCGGATTGGCTCCACGCTGGAGATCGAAGAGCTGGGACTGATCGAGGCTTTCGAAACGGCAATCTGTCTGGTGGAGTGGCCGGACCGGCTGGGTGAGCTGACGCCGGGAAATGCGCTGACCATCCGGCTGGCGCATATGGAAAACGAAGACACAAGACTGATGCACGTTATTTGGTCCGATCCGAAGTGGGACGCGAAGACAAACCAATGGGCTCAGCCATGACGAGAGCCGATGACGCCGCAGAATTCATCGCCAAGGCAGGCTGGTCGGACGCGGTTGTCGCACCGCTGGCCGGGGACGCTTCCAACCGCCGTTACGACAGACTGACGCGCGCCGATGGCATGACGGCTGTTTTGATGGACGCACCGCCCGGCAGCGGTGAAGATGTGCGGCCCTTCGTGCGGATCGCACGGCATCTTGAGTCTCTCGGCCTCAGCGCGCCACAGATCATGGCGGAGGATAACGCACGAGGCTTTCTGCTGATCGAGGATTTGGGCGACCGGCTTTTTGCGCGCGAGATTGCGCGGGATCCGTCGCTAGAGACTCCGCTTTACTGCGCGGCCGTGGATGTTCTGAGGGTCATACAGACCGCACCTTGCCCGGAACTTGAACCCTACGACTCCAATATGACCGTTCCGCTCGCAGCCCTAGCCTATGATTGGTATCAATTCGGAGCCACTGGCGCTGTCGATGACACGGCGCGCGAGCACTTCATGGAGTCTTTTCGCGGTATCATCGCTCCTTATGACAGCGCCCTGACTGTTCTCATTCAAAGAGACTATCACGCGGAAAACCTGCTCTGGTTGCCCGAACGGTTGGGCCACGCACGGGTCGGGCTGCTCGATTTCCAGAGCGCGATGAGAGGGCATTGCGCCTATGATCTCGTCTCGGTGCTTCAGGATGCGCGCCGCGATGTGTCAGATGCGACGCAGGCCGGAATGATGACATATTTCATCTCGCTGACCGGGCAGGACCGCGACAGGTTCGAAGCGGCATACGCCGTGTTCGGAGCCCAGCGCTGCCTGCGAATACTAGGTGTGTTTGCGAGGCTTTGCATGAAAGCCGGAAAAGCGCACTATATCGATCTTATCCCCCGCGTCTGGGGCCATCTGCTGACCAACCTGCGCCACCCCGCCCTGTTTGCCGTGGCCGACCGGGTGCTTACAGATCTACCGCCACCCTCGGCGGAGGTGTTGGCAACCCTGAAAGGAAAAAGCGGCATATGCGCTGGCCAGTCATGATCTTCGCGGCCGGCTTCGGCACCCGTATGGGACAGTTGACCCAGGACCGGCCAAAACCGATGATCGAAGTCGCAGGACGGCCGCTGATCGACCACGCCCTCGATTTGGCTGAAGCGCTGCCTGCCGATCCGATTGCAATCAACCTGCATTACAAACCCGAGCCACTTGCAACGCATCTCAAAAACCGCGCCGTACGGCTGATCCTCGAGAAACCCGATATTCTCGACACCGGCGGCGGTCTGCGGAATGCACTTCCAGTTCTGGGCAAAGACGAGGTCATGACGCTTAACAGCGATGCCGTCTGGTCCGGTCCGAACCCGCTTGCCCTGCTGGCCGAAACGTGGGAGCCGGAACGCATGGACGGGCTGTTGATGTGCGTGCCACTGGCGCGGACACACGGACATGACGGCGGTGGTGATTTCACCGCAGACTCGGAGGGTCAGATCAGGCGCGGTTCGGGGCTGGTCTATGGCGGCGCGCAGATCATCAAGACCGAAAGGCTGCATGAGATCGGCGAACAGGTCTTTTCGCTCAATGTGCTTTGGAACCTGCTTTTGGCGCAAAACAGGCTCTATTGCGTACAGTATCCCGGTCACTGGTGCGATGTGGGGCATCCCGGCGGTATCGCGCTTGCCGAGAAAATGCTGAAGTTCCCGCATGTTTGAAACACACGCAATCCCGCGAATTTTCGGTGTCGCACCGGGGGTGGATTTTCCCCGCGCGTTGAGGGATGG
>JBFFFS010000120.1:0-8397 GCA_041557855.1 Roseobacter sp.
AACACCTCGGCCAGACGGAACACGTCTCGTTTGACTTCAATCTGCATGAAAGCCCCTTCTTTGGACCCAAAATATCCCCGCCGGAGGCACGGATCGCCGCGCAGCAGCGCTCAGAGCGCCAAGAGAGGGTCCACGAGCTTGCCCGCGCCAAAGCGGTAGGGATCGGTCGCCGGCAGGCCCATGCGGTCCTCGATCTCGTGCAGGCAGGCCTTCGCCGCCGCCTCATCGAGTGCTTTGGTATTCACCGACACCCCCGTCACCTGGCAATTCGGATTGGCCACGCGCGCGATCGGCAGCGCCGTGTCCCGCAGGGTTTCCAGCGTCGGCAACTTGTACTGCGGCAGGCCCCGCATATGCGTCCGCGTCGGCTCATGGCACAGGATCAGCGCATCCGGCTGCCCGCCATGGATCAACGCCATGGTCACGCCCGAGTAGGACACGTGAAAGAGGCTGCCCTGCCCCTCGATATGATCCCAGTGATCCGGATCGTTGTCCGGGGTCAGATACTCCACCGCGCCGGCCATGAAATCGGCGATCACCGCGTCAAGCGGCACCCCCTTGCCGGTGATGAGAATTCCGGTCTGCCCGGTCGCCCGGAAATCCGATTTCAGGCCGCGCGCGACCATCTCCGCATCCATCGACATGGCAGTGTACATCTTCCCGCAGGAACAATCGGTGCCGATCGCCAGCGCCCGCTTGCCGGTGCGCTTCTGGCCATTGGCGATCGGATAGGCCACGGAAGGCACGCGCACGTCGTGCAGCGTCCCGCCATTGACCTTCGCAGCGGCCTGCAGCGCATCCTCGTTGCGCAGCAGGTTGTGCAGGCCCGCGGCCACGTCATAGCCCATCTGCAGGGCCTTCACGATCGCAACTTTCCAGGCTTCCGAGATAACGCCGCCGCGGTTCGCCACGCCAATCACCAGCGTCTTGGCGCCCGCAGCGCGGCCTTCTTCCAGCGTCATGTCCGCAAGCCCCATGTCCGCGCCGCATCCGGGCAGACGGAACTGGCCGACGGCATTCTCTGGGCGCCAGTCGGTGATGCCCTGCGCCACCTTGGCGGCGAGCTGGTCCGGCGCATCGCCAAGAAACAATAGATAGGGTGTCTGGATCATAGCAGGGCCTCCGGTTCATTCGCTGATCGGCAATGTCGCTGAAATCTCCTGCAAGGACATTGTGAAATGCACCCCACTGTCAATGCGCATGCACGTTTGTCCGGCATATCGATTGCAATGTCGAAGATTCTTGCACAAGCCTTCCGCAGCCTGGACCCCGCGATGCTGCAGCAGCGAAATGCACTTGCAGCATGCCGCGCAATTTAATACCAGCATGACACGCCAGATCGACATAATATTTCTCAAGAGGTTCCCATGAGCTTTCGCATCCAGCCCACCGCCCCGTCGCGCCCGAACCGCTGCCAGCTCTTCGGACCCGGCTCGCGCCCGGCGATTTTCGAGAAAATGGCGGCCTCCGCGGCGGATGTCATCAACCTCGACCTCGAGGACAGCGTTGCCCCCTCCGACAAGGACAGCGCCCGCGCAAACATCATTCAGGCAATCTCCGACATCGACTGGGGCGCCAAGACCCTCTCGGTCCGGATCAACAGCCTTGATACGCCGTTCTGGTACCGCGACGTGGTGGACCTGCTGGAGCAGGCCGGCGACAGGCTCGACCAGATCATGATCCCGAAAGTGGGCTGCGGCGCCGACATATACGCCGTTGACGCCTTGGTAAGCGCTATCGAGGCCGCCAAGGGCCGCAGCAGGAAGATCGCTTTCGAGGTCATCATCGAATCCGCGGCCGGCATCGCCCATGTCGAGGAAATCGCCGCCGCATCCCCGCGCCTGCAGGCCATGAGCCTCGGCGCCGCCGATTTCGCCGCCTCCATGGGCATGCAGACCACCGGCATCGGCGGCACGCAGGAAAACTACTACATGCTGCACGAGGGCCAGAAGCACTGGTCCGATCCCTGGCACTGGGCGCAGACGGCCATCGTCGCCGCCTGCCGCACCCATGGCGTGCTGCCCGTGGACGGACCCTATGGCGATTTCTCCGACGACGAGGGCTTCCGCGCGCAGGCGCTGCGCTCGGCGACGCTGGGCATGGTCGGCAAATGGGCCATCCATCCCAAACAGGTAGCCCTGGCCAACGAGGTCTTCACCCCTTCTGAAGCCGCCGTGACCGAAGCGCGCGAAATCCTGGCGGCGATGGAGCAGGCCAAGGCCAACGGCGAAGGCGCCACGGTCTACAAGGGCCGCCTTGTCGATATCGCGTCCATCAAACAGGCCGAGGTCATCGTGCGCCAGTCGGAAATGATTGCCGGCTGACACAAGCGTGATTTGGCAAAACGGCGCAGCGCTGGCTGAATAGGGCGTCCCCTGACCGGAGCCCCGCCATGCGCCTGCCCCTGCTGCTACTTACCTGCCTGGCCCTTTACACCCCTGCCCGGGCCGACGGGCTGGCACCGCGCGCCGGGTGGGTGGTGATCGACACCGACAAAACCCATGCCGCGCTGCTCGATGACCTGAAAGCCGCCGTCCGCGCCAACGGCATGGGGGTGGTTACCCAGGCCGGGCCCACCGGCGCGGCCAAGGCCCGTGGCATCGACATCCCCGAAAACCGCGTCGTCGGGGTCTTCAACAACGACTTCGCGGTAAAAATCCTCGCCCTCTCCACCGCGGCGATGATCGAGGCCCCGGTGCGTTTCTATCTCACCGAAAACAGCGATGGCACGGCCACCCTCTCCTACAAAACGCCGGGCTATGTCTTCGCGCCCTATCTGGATGAGGGAGGAGAGGCGCTCGCCCGCCTCGCCACGGACCTCGACGCGCGGTTCGCAAAGATTGCCCGGGCTGCTGCAGAGTGATCTTCTTTGGACAACAAATATCCCCGCCGGAGGCGGAAAATCCCGCTGCCTGAAGCTGGACGCAAAGCGGTGGGAAGACCGCTGTTACCCGCAAGGCGGCGCAGATTTTCACCCCCGGGCCTCGAAAACCGGTTTTCTTTGCCGCCACCGGCCATATACGTGCATCATGAGCTTTGAAATTCTCTCCGCCCTGGCGGTTTTCGCCTTTGTCAGTTCCGCCACGCCGGGGCCGAACAACCTGATGCTGATGGCCTCCGGGGCCAATTTCGGATTTACCCGGACGGTGCCGCATATGGCGGGCATCTCCATCGGCTTCGGCGTCATGATCCTGCTGGTGGGCGCGGGGCTGGTGCGGCTCTTCGATGCCTGGCCGGTCAGCTATACGCTGCTCAAGGGTCTTTCGGTGCTCTACCTGACGTGGCTCGCCTGGAAGATCGCCCGCGCCGCCCCGGCAGGCGACAGCGAACAGACGGGCCGACCGATGACCTTCCTGCAGGCCGCCGCCTTCCAATGGGTAAACCCGAAAGCCTGGGCCATGGCCCTGACCGCGCTCTCGGTCTATGCCGCCGACGCCAGCCTCGCGGCTTTCGCGCTCGTCGCCGCGGTCTTCTGCGTCGTCGCCCTGCCCGCCATCACGCTCTGGACGGTGCTGGGCCAGCAAATGGCGCGGTTTCTCACCAATCCGGCGCGCCTGCGGGTCTTCAACTGGACCATGGCGGCCCTGCTGATCGCGTCGCTCTACCCGGTCCTGCTGCCTGCGTGACCCGATTGCATTGGCCCGCAATGCCCGCCATATAGGTAAGCAAGACAGTAAAGGCGGGCCGATGACGCAATACATGGATTTCGAAAAACCCCTGGCCGAGATCGAGGGCAAGGCGGAAGAACTGCGCGCGCTGGCGCGGGCCAACGAGGAAATGGACGTGGCCCAGGAGGCCTCGGCGCTGGATGCCAAAGCGCGCACGATGCTCGAGGACCTCTACAAGGCGCTGACACCATGGCGCAAATGTCAGGTCGCCCGGCACCCGGAGCGCCCGCATTGCACCGATTACATCGCCGCTCTGTTTACCGAGTACACGCCGCTGGCCGGCGATCGCAACTTTGCCGACGACCATGCGATCATGGGCGGACTGGCGCGTTTCAAGGACACCCCCGTGGTGGTGATCGGCCACGAGAAGGGCAATGACACGAAATCCCGGATCGAGCGAAATTTCGGCATGGCCCGGCCGGAGGGCTACCGCAAGGCGATCCGCCTGATGGACCTCGCACATCGCTTCGACCTGCCCGTGGTAACGCTGGTCGATACCCCCGGCGCCTATCCCGGCAAAGGGGCCGAAGAGCGCGGCCAGTCCGAGGCCATCGCCCGGGCCACCGAGAAATGCCTGCAGATCGGCGTGCCGCTGGTGTCGGTCGTGATCGGCGAGGGCGGCTCCGGCGGGGCCGTGGCCTTCGCCACCGCGAACCGCGTGGCGATGCTGGAGCATTCCGTCTATTCGGTTATCAGCCCCGAGGGCTGCGCCTCGATCCTTTGGAAGGATGCCGAGAAGATGAGAGAAGCCGCCGAAGCGCTGCGCCTGACCGCGCAGGATCTCAAGCAGCTTGGCGTCATCGACCGGATCATCCCCGAACCGATGGGCGGCGCGCACCGCAACACCGGCGCGGCCATCGAATCGGTTGGCAAGGCCATCGACGGCATGCTGACCGAACTGGCCGGCAAATCGCCCGAAGCGCTGATCGCGGACCGCCGCGGCAAGTTTCTCGATCTGGGCTCGAAAGGGCTCGCGGCCTGAGCACGGCCTGCGGGCCGCGCGCTCAACTCGCCAGCATCCGCAACCCCTGCGTCACGTCGGACCGGACCGCGAGACGCAGCCCCGGCTCGTCCCCTGCACGCAGCGCGGCGATGATTAGGCGATGATAATGCGGCGGCTCAGTGCGCCGAAGACGCCCGTAAAGCGCCCGCATCGTCGGCCCCATCTGCAGCCATACGGTTTCTGCCATCGCCAGCATCGCGGGGGCCTGCGCGCGCAGGTAGAGCGTGCGATGAAACTCAAGATTGGTGCGGATGTAGCTGACCACATCGCGATGCGCGACCGCCTCGGCGACGCTGGCGTTGATGGTCTGCAAGCGCTCGATCAGCGCAAGGTGCGCGCGCGGCAGCGCCCGCGTCGCCAGTTCCACCTCGATCAGCGCCCGGAGGGCGGCCAGTTCCTCGATCCGCTCGTTGCTCAGCTCCGGCGTGGAAATCCGCCCCGAGGAAGACATGGTCAGCGCCCCCTCCGCCGCCAGCCGCCGTACCGCCTCGCGCGCAGGCGTCATCGACACCTCGAAAGTCTTGCCGATCCCGCGCAGGGTCAGCGCTTCGCCCGGCGGAATCGCCCCTTGCATGATCTGGCCGCGCAAGGCGCGATAGACCCGGTCATGGGCGACCGGCGTGGCATCGAGGGGGCGTTGGTTCAGGATCATGGCCCATTTGTGATCACAACACCGTCACCGTCAAGCCGGGGACGACCGCGTCAGCTGCCGAATCGGTAGCGGTGCAGGTCGCTCCCCTGCCGGCGCAGCCAGCCACGCGGCGCGGCATAGCTGCCATAGAGCCGCTCCACCTCCGCCCAGAACGCCGGCGAGTGGTTCATCTGCGCTAGGTGAGCGACCTCATGCGCCACCACGTAATCGAGAACCTCTGGCGGCGCGAGGATGAGCCGCCAGGAATACATCAGCCGCCCCTCGGCGGTGCAGGACCCCCAGCGCGAGCGCGTGTCACGAAGCGTAATCGCCGAATAGGGACGGCCCAGCTTGGCCGCGTAGTGATCCGAGGCCTCGGCAAGCCGCGCCCGTGCCAGTGCCTTGAGGTGACCCGCCAGTCGCTTGCCCGCCTTGTCCTGCGGCCCAGGCACCAGAACCCGCCCCGGCTCGAACAGGATGCGGCGGCCGCTGGTCGGCACAACCTCATGCTCCAGCCCGCCGATCGGCAGGCGCGCGCCGGCCCGCACCTCGACATCGCTGCCCCGCGCGGCCAGATGCTTGCGGATCCAGGTTTCCTTCTCCTGCGCGAAGGCCAGCGCCTCGCGCTCCGGCAGACGCCGCGGCAGGGTCAGCGTCACCCGTCCGTCAAGCTGGGAGATTCGCAACGAGATACTCTTTGCCCGCGCGGAACGGCGCAGGGTCAGCGGTACGGGAGGGTCACCGGGCAGGTGATGATCGGACATTTGCCCCCTCTTTACGGGTGTTGGCGGCCAGTTGCCTGCTCCGGCGCGCAGCAGGTCTTTACAGAACCGGTGTCATATGGCACTTGGCCGGAATCATCTACACCTGAACCAGAATTGCAAAGGGGGTTTTCATGCCCAAGGAAGAATGGGGAACGAAGCGTGTCTGCCCGACGACAGGCAAGCGGTTCTACGATCTGAATGCCGATCCGATCATCAGCCCCTATACCGGCGAAGTGGTTGAGGTCGATCTGTCGAAGTCGCGCATGATCGCGGCGGATGCCGAAGACGCCGCCTCGGCAAAAGCGCAAGCCGGGGATGACGATGATGTCGTACTCGACGATGATGACGATGATGTCGATGTCGATCTGGGGGATGATATCCTCGACGACGACGAAGACGACGATGATAAAGTGCCTCTGGAAGAGATCGCTGACGTCGCCTCGGAGGATGACGACAACTGATTGCGCGTAATCGCGCGGCGGGACCCGTTTTTACTCTTGATCCCGCCTCGCACCGCCGCTATTGAGCGGCGCACCGGGTCATACGATCCGACCCGTGCCGGCCAACGGCCAGCACAATACGGGGCCTTAGCTCAGCTGGGAGAGCGCCTGCATGGCATGCAGGAGGTCAGCGGTTCGATCCCGCTAGGCTCCACCATCCCCCCACCGATGGACAACACTCACGCGCCCGCAACCTGCGGTCGATGACATTTTGCCGCAGGTCCTCGCGGGTGCGGGACGTTATTCAACCCGCATGCAAGCAACCCGTATGACATCGCCCGTCCGCGCTGCTCTGCGCCGCGCTGGCGGTCAAGGGCTGTACTACCTACGTGGACACGGATGACTTCGGCCCGGCACTGACCAGTACGGAAGAGATCGAGCAATACTTTTTGGGCAACACGCTCCGCAACGTGGTCGGCGGCGCCACCTATTTTGCCGAGGACGGCACGATGCATTCGGTGGAAACACGCATAGATCAGGTAGCCTCAGGCGCGTGGTCTGTCAGGGGCGGCAGAACCCCCAAGCTCTGCATGGGCCGTCAGACGGGGGCCTATGCCTTTGCCGGCGAGATACGCGCCTTCAGCATGGAGGGCTTTTGCTACGCAATACGCCCGCGCCCGGACGGGACAACGCGCATGGATGCGACCGGCAATCCCGACTTCATCACGGGAAGGCTCGTCGTCGGTTTTCCGATGGCATCGCGCTACAACGACTTGCGGCGCAAACTGGGGCTGGAATGACCGGCACCAGCCTGCGGCCCGCTGCCGTGCCAAACGTTCCTTGATCGACCCGCACCACTGCGCCGGTCAGCCCCCGACCCAGCGCGACCTGTTGGTCTCGACGTCATGGGCGATCCACTGCTTGTAGACCTGCTGGATGCGCTTCGTCACCGGTCGGTCGCCGGTGCCGATCGGTTTGCCGTCGATCTCGGCCACCGGCGTCTGCGCACCGAAGGTGCCTGTCAGAAAGGCTTCCTGCGCGCCATAGGCCTCGTAAAGCGAGAAATTCTTTTCATATATTGGAATACCCTCGGTGCGGCAGATGTCGATGACCTTCTGCCGCGTCACGCCGTTCATGCAGTAGTCACCGGTCGAGGTCCAGACTTCGCCCTTGCGCACGATGAAGAAGTTGCAGGCGTTGGTGGTGTTCACGAAACCATGCGGATCCAGCATCAACCCCTCGTCGGCACCGGCCTGTTCCGCCTGCAGGCAGGCGATCACGCAGTTGAGCTTTGAATGACTGTTGTACTTGGCATCCTGACTCATTGGCAGCCCGCGTACCTGCGGCACCGTCGCAAGCCGGATGCCCCGCTCCTGCAGTGCCTCGGCGGGTTTCGAATGCTCCATGATTATGACCATCGTCGGCCCCGACCGGCTGAGCGACGGGTGCTGGAACGGTTTTACCTTGATGCCGCGTGTCAGCATCAGGCGGCAATGCACATCCGTCGTCATGTCATTGGCCGCCGCCGTCGCCTTCAGCGCTTCCATGATCCCGGCGCGGTCCATCCCCACCTCCAGCGAGACCGCCTTGCAACTGTCGAAAAAGCGATCCATGTGATCATCGAAAAAGCTCCAGACCCCGTCATAGAGCCGCATCCCCTCCCACATGCCGTCACCCAGCATGAAACCGCTGTCATAGACCGAGACCTTTGCGTCATCCCGATGGACGATCTCACCGTTGACGTAGATCCTGATGTCGCGGTTGCGGCTGTCCTCGGCGGCATCATGGGTGGTATGGGAGGCGGTGGTCATGCGGCACTTTCCTTTTCGCTGTCCCAACCCAAACAGGTGACGGCCGCGATGGCAAGATCGCCCGGAGCGGAAACCCGGAT
>JBFFFS010000121.1:0-8384 GCA_041557855.1 Roseobacter sp.
GGTTTTCAGAACCTGGCGGGGTGCGAAAGGCACAGGGGCGTGGGTGTGATGATCGAGCAGGTCGCACAGCACCATTGCGGTGCCTTCGAGCCATGGCACCGGGCGTATGGTGGAAAGATCCGGGGCCATCACGTAATCGCCGTAGCCCTTTTCCCAGGAGGTCGAGGCATAGCCTGACGGCGTCGCCATTTCGAGGTCGGTGGCGAGCAGGTAATTGCAGCAGTGGGTTTCCTGAAAGGAGGTTTCGACGAAGTTAACCGCGTGGAAGCGTTTGCCCATCAGGCGGCCCTGCATGTCGATGGAACAGACCAGCACCGTGTCGATGCTGCCATCGGCGACGTGGGATTTCAGATCATCAAAGCTCATCAGGCCGGGCATGGGAAAACCTTTCTGGTTAAGGCAGGGGGCGGCCTTGTGCCGCCCCCTGGATTTTATCAGGTATAGCGGTAGGGCCGTCCGGCTTTTTCCATATCCGCGTTGTATTGCTTGAAGATGTCCACCACCTTGCGCTTGGTTTCGGACTCGGCGGCGATTTCCTCCCAGAATTCGCGTGCGGCGGCTTCGACCGTGGCCCATTCTGCGTCGGGAATGGTTGTCAGTTGCATCTTTTCGCCGTTGACGCGCAGCCGTGCCTCGCCGCCCCAGTACCAGTGCTGGCGGTAGTAGTGCGACTGCTCGCAGCAGACCTGGAACAGCATCTTGAGGTCTTCGGGCAGGGCTTCCCAGCGCTCCATGTTCGCGAAGAAGTGGCCGATCCAGGCACCAGAGATGTTGTTGGTCAGGAAGTAGTTGGTCACGTCCGCCCAGCCGACGGTGTAATCCTCGGTGATGCCCGACCATGCGATACCGTCAAGTTCGCCGGTCTGCACCGCAACCTCGATATCTTCCCAAGGCAGGTTGACCGGGACGACGCCGAACTGGCTGAGGAAACGCCCGGCGGTGGGGAAGGTGAAGATGCGCTTGCCTTTCATGTCCTCAAGGCTGTTGATCGGGTCCTTGGTGGCGAAGTGGCAGGGATCCCATGCGCCCGCAGAGATGTGCTTGACCCCGACCTTGGCGTATTCTTCAGCCCAGATCTCGTTGAGGCCGTACTGGTTGAAGAGCACCGGCACGTCGAGGGAGTAGCGCGAGCCGAAGGGGAAGTAGCCGCCGAAGACGGTGACTTCGGTCGGAGAGGCCATGGAGTCGTCATCCGACTGCACCGCGTCGATGGTGCCGCGCTGCATCGCCTGGAAAAGCTCGCCCGTAGGTACAAGCTGGTCGGCGTAGAACAGCTCGATCTGCATGCGGTCGCCGGCGATCTGGTTGAACATCTTGATGGCGGGGTCGATGACCTCGGCGGCGAGGGCGGCGCCCGCGTAGGTCTGCATCCGCCATGTAATGGTGCTCTGCGCCAGCGCCGGGGCGGCGAGAGCGGCCGGCGCGGTCATCGCGGCGCCTTTGATAAAGGAACGTCTTGTTGTCATAGGTCTTCTCCTTGTTTAAGTTTGACACCGGTTGGCCCGGCTTATGGATTTAATTTCCGTAAACGAGGTGCGGGAGCCACAGGGCGAGATCCGGGAAGAGGATCACGAGCGAAATGGCCAGCACCATCACCAGCACGAAAGGGGTAATGGACGAGTAAATATCGCGCAGCGCGATCTCGGGCGGGGCCATCGCGCGCATCAGGAAGAGATTGTAGCCGAAAGGCGGGGTCATGTAGGCGATCTGGGTGGTGATCGTATAGAGGACGCCGTACCAGATCAGATCGAACCCCAGCGCGCCCACCAGCGGCACGTAAAGCGGGGCGACGATTACCAGCATCGCGGTGTCGTCCAGGAAGGTGCCCATCAGGATAAAGCTGAGTTGCATCAGGATCAGGATCACCCACGGATTGAGGCCGAGTTTCTCTGTGAAGAGGCTCTCGATGGCCTTGACGGCGCCCAGCCCGTCGAACACGGCACCGAAGGCGAGTGCGGCGAGAATGATCCACATGAACATGCAGGTGATGCCGAGGGTCTGACGCACCGAGTTCTCGAAGACTTCGCGGGTCATGCGCCCTTTCAGCGTAGCGGCAAGAAAGGCGGCGATCGCCCCGATGGCGGAGCTTTCGACGAGCGAGGTCCAGCCGTTGACGAAGGGCACCATCATCACCGCGAAGATGACCAGCGGCAGCAGTCCCGCGCGCAGCAACCGCAGCTTTTCGGCACGGGGCATATCGCGATCCTCGGGGGCGAGAACCGGCCCCAGCGCCGGGTTTATCCGGCAGCGGATGGCGATATAGGCGATGAAGAGGCCCGCCATCATCAGGCCCGGCACCACGCCCGCCAGCCACAATTGCCCCACCGGCTGGCGCGCGATCATCGCGTAAAGCACCAGCACCACCGAAGGCGGCACAAGGATGCCGAGACTCGACCCGGCCTGTATGACCCCGGTGACCATGCGCTTGTCATAGCCGCGTTTGAGCAGTTCGGGCAGGGCGATGGTGGCCCCGATGGCCATGCCCGCGACCGACAGGCCGTTCATCGCCGAGATCAGCACCATGAGGCCGATGGTCCCAATGGCAAGCCCGCCGCGCAAGCCACCCATCCAGACATGGAACATGCGGTAGAGATCGTCCGCGATCCGCGATTCCGACAGCACGTAGCCCATGAAAATGAACATCGGCAGGGTCAGCAGCGGATACCATTTCATCAGCTTCATGGCGGCGGCAAAACCGATGTCATAGCCACCCCGGTCCCCCCAGAGTAGCAGCGCCGCGACAACGGCGATAAATCCGATGGCGCCAAAGACGCGCTGCCCGGTCAGCAGCATCAGCATCATGCTGGAGAACATCAGCGTGGCGATCAGTTCGTAGGACATCAGGGCGTTTCCCCCCGCAGGCGCAGCAAGTCCTTGCAGAACTCCGACAGGCATTGCAGCAGCATCAGAAAAAATCCGGCGATCATCACGACCTTGATCGGCCACATGTAAGGGCGCCACGCGGAGGAGGAGCGCTCAAGCCGACCGATTTCCTCGGTACCGGTGAGAAGCCCCGCGAAATAGTGCAGCGGGTCGGTCTTCCAGTAGCCCAGCGAATAGGCGGTCGAGCCGATGGCGCCGTAGAGCATCACCAGCAGATAGAAAATCAGGAAACTTACGGTGATGAGGTCCGACCAGGCGCGGCGTCGCTCCGACCAGCCGCCGTAGAGCAGATCCATGCGCACGTTGGAACCCATCTGGATCGAGTACGGCCCGCCGAGGATATAGTAGCCGACCATCACGAATTGCGCCATTTCCAGCGTCCACAAGGAGGGCAGGAAGAAGGTCTTGGAGATCGAGGACCACAGCAGGATGCCCATCAGCACGAAGATGCCGTACATGGCGATCCGTCCCACGCGGTAGTTCAGGGTATCAACGCCGCGGATGTAGGCGCGCATCATGGCTGACATGTGACGGCTCCTGTCAGCTCGGCGGCGGCGCAGGCCTGCGCGATCCAGGGGGCCAGCATCGCGGCCATGGCCTCGGCGCTGGCGTCGTCGTCGATAAGATCGTTGCGCACTTCGATCATCACGTTGGGCCGCGCCTTGGCGATGCCGTGGATGCGCAGCGTATGGGTGACGCCGTCTTGTGGGCCGTAGGGATCGTTACGGCGCACTTTCAGCCCGGTATGCGCGGCGGCGCTGTCCAGCATTGCATCGGCTAGCCGCGTGTCGCTGTCGTGCAAAATGCCGATATCGGTGTCTCGCGTCTGCCCCAGATACATGCGGGTAAAGCTGTGGATCGTAACGAGTACCGGGTCGCTGTGCGCGGCAAGCGTGTCGGCGAGCCCGTCGCGGAACCGCGCGTAGTATGTATCCGCGCGCGCCTTTCTGGCCGCTTCATCCAGATCGGCGTTGCCCGGAACATCGAATTTCTCGCTCCGGGCGAGCATCGCACCGGGGCTTTCGGGAGGTCGGTTACAATCGTAAACCAGCCGCGAGACGCAAGCTGCGGCGAGCACCGCGTCGAGCCGGCGCGACAGACCCTGCGCCAGCGCCAGCGCGCCCGGATCCCAGGCCGCGTGGCTGACAGCCGCCTCGGCCGTCAGGCCCAGTTGATTGAGGGCGGGGGGAATGAAATGGGTCGCATGTTCGCAGACCAGCACCACCGGAGACGAGCCCCGAGGGTTCGTCACTGCGAAATTCTGCGTTGGTGTTACCCGTTGCTCGGTGGTCATTGATCGTCCCCCAGACCACAAAGTGCTTGCCTTGCAGGCCCTCTGTCAACAACAATGTAAAAAATTTATCATCCTGCGTGGGCGGCTGATAATTTTTCGATCAAAGGAGGCGAGACCATGGCTGACGCGTCGCTGACCATCTCGGACCGCATCCAGTCGAAACTGGACGATCTGACCCGTGCGGAGCGGCAACTGGCCGAGTCGATCCTCGAGAACTATCCCGCCTCGGGGCTGGGGCCTCTGGCCGCTTTGGCGCAGGATGCGGATGTCTCTGTCCCCACGGTGGCGCGGATGGTGCAAAAACTCGGCTTTGCGAGCTATCCGGAGTTCCAGGCTGAATTGCGCGAAGAGCTGCGCGCCAAGGCAAAGAGCCCGATTGCCAAGCACGAGACATGGGCCGGATCGGCCCCCGAAGAGCATATGCTCAATCGCTTTACCGAAGCGGTGATCGACAATATCCGCGGCACGCTGGGCCAGATCAAACCTGAAAGTTTCGATGCCGCTTGTGCGCTGATCGCGGATCGTTCGCGGCGGCTTTACATTGTCGGCGGGCGGATTACCCATACGCTGGCCGAATACCTGTTTTTGCACCTGCAGGTGATCCGGCCGGATGTGATCCACATTTCCTCGACCTCCAATGCCTGGCCGCATTATTGTCTGGATGCCGGCGAGGGCGATGTTTTCGTGATTTTCGACGTGCGGCGCTATGAGAATAACACGCTGAAGCTGGCGCAGATCGTGCGCGATCGGGGCGCGAAACTGATCCTTTTCACCGACCAGTGGCGCTCGCCCGTGCATCAGCTTTCCGACATCAGTTTCAGCAGCCGGATCGTGGTGCCCTCGGCGTGGGATTCAGGCGTCACTACGCTGCTGCTGATCGAAACCATGGTTTCGGCGGTGCAGAACCTTGCGTGGGACGAGACCAAGACACGCATGGAAGAATTGGAAGAGATGTTCGACGAGACGCGCCTTTTTCGAAAATTCACCAGCTAGGCGGAAATTTCCGTGGTTGAGGCTGGGCGATTTGCAGCTTTTCTCGCCAAGACCCCGAAGTGTGGGGCAGGCGTCTCTTCGGTGTATGAACGTGGCCTTCTGGCACAATACGGGAGGTAAAACTGTTCAGAAAATCGTGCTCGTGCGGGAACCTCGGACAGCCTGACCGCATTAAGTTTCAACAGGGAAGGCGACACTATGGTTACGAAATGCGCTACATGTCCGTTGAGGAAACTCGATTGCTTCCAGGCGATGACCCAATCCGAGGTTGAAAAGACCAGTCGCTTCAAATCGGGTGAACTTGTGGTGGAGGCGGGGACGCCGATCCTGATGGAAGGCACCAACGCGCCACAACTCTACACCGCATTGCGCGGCATGGGGCTGCGCTACAAGTCGCTGCCCGATGGCAAGCGTCAGGTCATCAACCTGATCTACCCGGGCGATTTCATCGGTCTGCAGGCGGGTATGCTTGGCGAGATGGGCCATGCGGTCGAAGCGACGACCCGCATGACGCTGTGTGTATTCGACCGCAACGACTTTTTCGACTTTTTCCGAAGCTCTACCGAACGCGCGTTCGACATCACCTGGCTGGCCGCTACCGAAGAGCACTTTCTGGGCGACACGTTGACCACCGTCGGCCAGCGCGATGCCTTTTCGGCCGTGGCCTGGGCACTGGCGCGCATCTTTCAGCGGGGACAGACGCTGGGACTGGTGCGCGACGGTGCGATGCCTTTCCCATACAAGCAGCAGGACATCGCTGATGCCGTCGGTCTGTCACTTGTTCACACGAACAAAACCCTTGCGCGTCTGCGCGACCGGCAGTTGGTGACGTGGTCTGAAGGGCAGTTGAAGGTACATGATCTGGCTGAACTGGCCGGTGCGGCCAACATGGAACTTGAGCGGCTGCGTAAAAGACCTCTTATCTGAGGTGCTCGAAACGGCGCTGTGCGGAAACCACGGCAGGTCAAAGCCGTGGCTATATCTTTCGATCATGAGCGGCTTCAGGCTTTCAATGTCTCCGTGGAGGCAAAGAACAAGGCCTGGCTCACGGCGACGCGAACCTGATCCTCCGTGTAGGGTTTGGGGATCAGAAAGGCAGGTTCATGTCGCTCGCCCGTGAGCAGGCGCTCTGGGAAAGCAGTGATGAAAATCACCGGCACGTCACCGAGTTTTGTGAGAATATCGTTGACCGCGTCGATGCCAGATGAATTGTCGGCCAGTTGGATGTCCGAGAGGATCAGGTCGGGGCGTTCATCATCGGCCAGCTTTACGGCGGCACTGCGGGTTCCCGCCACCCCGGTCACGGCGTGGCCCAGATCATCAACGATGGCTTCAAGATCGACGGCGATGATTGCCTCATCCTCGATGATCATCACCTTGCCACGCAGCGATTTCTCCATTTCCTGATAGGCCGTTTCGATCAGCTTGGCAGCGGCGGCGGGCTCGACCGACAGGATCGAAGCGATCTGGTTGACCGTGAACCCTTCGATCACCGACAACAGCAGCGCTTCGCGTGACTGTGGCGTCAGGTTGCGCATATGTTTCTGCGCAGCGCGTTCCAGCGATGATGCTTCTTGCGCTGCGGGTGCCTCGCGGGCTCTCCAAATGTCGTGAAAAACAGAGAACAACGCCTCTTTGTCGCCTCGAGATCTATCAAAAATTGACGTATCGCGGAGGATCGCTTCAAGGGTGTGAGCCGCGATGTTGTCGCCAGCGAACTGGCTGCCTGTAAGTGCGCGCGCGTATCGACGCAGGAATGGAAGCTGAGCCCCGATGCTCTGAGAAAGATCAACCGAAGTTTCGTTGGAAGTCATATGCGTTAGCCTTTTCCAGAAATCTTGGAACCAAACGCCACGCTTGCGCGTTTGGTTCCGTTCGGCAACGAAATTTTTTGGAAACGGTGCGTTATGAGCGAAGACGATGACGATGAGTTAGCCGCATCCGGGCACATCGACCAGAATTTGCGGCACGTGTACAATGATCTGCTGGACGAGGCGCCGCCTGCGCGCTTCGATGATTTGTTGCGGCGGTTGAAGGATGCCGACCGCGCCCAGTCTGCAGGGCAACCCTCGCGCGCAGCGCGTGCGCCTTCGGACGAAGAGAGGCGTCCCTGATCCCTCTTCTTTGCGATGAAGTCCGTCCGCGATACATTCCGGCCAGACCATACCCCTTTGTTGTATGTTGAAACGTATTCGCCTCGTTAGCCTGCGGACACGGGCAATCCTCTTCGTGAGCCTTGCGTTGTTGCCCTTGGGCCTCATCGCCATATGGCTGACCAGCATGATCGTCGAAGATGAGCGGCAAGCGTCGGAGCGTGCGCTGATTGCGCTGAGTGAAAAGGCCGCCGTGCGCGAGCGTCAGATCATCGAACGGGCGATTGGCGGTGCAGCGGCGCTGGCGACGACGGCGCATGCGCTGGATGAAAATCCCGAACTCTGCCAGACAGTGCTGCGCCGGTTCGTGCGCAATTCCACTCTTTATGGGTTCGTGGCCTTTCACGGAGCGAAGGGTATTTTCGAATGCGCCTCGGTGCCGCTGTCCCGCGTGCCCGCGACCAATGACGTACTGACGTCACTCAAGGAAAAACGCATCATCGGCATTTTCCGCGAATCCGAGGATACGGCGATCGGTGGGCCATCGCTGGTGGTGGCGACGCCTGTGTTCGAGGACGCGCAATACGAAGGACACCTGCAACTGCACGTTACTCGAGGCGCCTTCCGCACGGATATCGATGCGCAGTCCGGCGCGCGGCCTGCCAACGTCATTACCTTCAACAGCTTCGGCGATATTCTGACATCTGAAAAGGGGGCGGACGTCACAAAGGCGGAACTGCCTCGTGACATTCGACCCGAGGCGCTGGTTACACCTGAGCAGTTCACCTTCGAGGCGCAATCACGGTCCGGCAAACAAGGCGATACGTGGTGCTGCCACTGATACCCGGCATGGTCTATGCACTGGCAGCCTGGCCCACCGATCTGGCGCTGCTACAGGTCAATGACGGCTATTGGCGCACGAGCCTGCTGGCCGTAACCATGTGGCTGGTCAGCGTTGTGACGGTTTATCTCGTGATGCATTATCTGGTTATCAAGGGTCTTGCCCGACTGCACGGCCAGATGTCTCATTTCTCGACCGACCGCGCGCTGCCCGAAGGTGCCATAACCGGCAAGGGCGAGTTGTTCGAGATGGAGAGGAACTTACGTACGTTGGCACAAAC
>JBFFFS010000122.1:0-8216 GCA_041557855.1 Roseobacter sp.
TCGAGGCGATCACCTCAGGCCGTCATATTGCCGCGCCGGAAGCGCTGAAGATGGGGATCATCGACGCGGTGGAAGAGGGTAATCCCGAAGAGGTGGGCCTTGCCTTCACGCGGCGGCTGCTGGCGGTGGAGGCACCTCGCCGCCCGGTCAGCGATATGCCCGCGCCCGTGCCGGTCGACTGGGAACAGGCGGAGGCGGCGGCGCTAAAAAGGGCGCGTGGCCAGATTGCACCGGGTGCTGCCGTTCGCGCCATCCGCGCAAGTGTCGAGCAGACATTTCCCGACGGGTTGCGCACCGAGCGGCGGATTTTCCGCGAGCTGATGGAAACCGAGCAGAGGCAGGGGATGATCCACACGTTTTTTTCCCAGCGTGCGACCTCAGCCTTGCCGGAGCTTGACGGCGTCAGCGCGCGGCCTCTGCGCCAGGTCGGCGTCGTGGGTGGCGGCACGATGGGCGCGGGTATCGCAACCGCCCTGCTTCTGGCCGATCTGCCGGTCGTCGTGATCGAGCAGACCGGCGATGCCGCAGAGGCGGCCGTGGCGCGCATTGCCGCGGCCCTCGACGGGGCGGTGGCGCGCGGCAAGCTTGCGCAGCAGATGCGCGACCGGATGTTGGACGGCATGCTTACTGCCGCGACGGATATGGCCGCCCTTGCCGGTGCCGATCTGGTGATCGAGGCTGTCTTCGAAGACATGGATGTGAAACGCCGGGTTTTTGCGGCGCTCGACACGGTCTGCGGGCCCGAGTCGATCCTGACGACCAACACCTCCTATCTCGATGTTAATGAGATCGCCGCTGCCACGCGCCGGCCCGATCGGGTGATCGGTTTGCATTTCTTTTCACCCGCCCACGTGATGAAGCTGCTTGAGATCGTGGTGCCAGAAGGGGCGGCCCCGGACGTGGTGGCGACCGGATTTGCGCTGGGCAGGCGGCTTGGCAAGGTGTGTGTGCGCGCAGGTGTCTGCGAGGGGTTCATCGGCAACAGGGTTCTGACCGCTTATCGAACGGCGGCGGATCACCTTGTTCTGGACGGGGCTACACCCTTCGAGGTGGATGCGGCAATGACCGGTTTCGGCTTCCCGATGGGGCCTTTCGCCATGGCAGATCTTGCCGGGCTGGATATCGGCTGGGCGATGCGCAAGCGCCGGGCGGCGACACGTGACCCGCGCGAGCGGGTCGGGCGCTATGCCGACAGGCTTTGTGAAGCAGGACATTTCGGGCAGAAGACCGGGACCGGATTTTATGTTTACGCGAAGGGGCAGCGATCAGGCGTTCCCAATGAAGAGGTGCTTGACCTGATTGCCGCCGAGCGGCGCGCCCGCGGAATTTCGCCGCGCCTGTTCACCGCGAGCGATATCCAGCGCCGAATTCTCGCGGCGATGGTCAATGAAGGTGCCCGGATCGTCGAGGAGGGCATCGCGCGCAGGCCGCTTGACGTCGATATGGTCATGGTTTTCGGTTACGGCTTTCCCCGCTACTGGGGCGGGCCCATGAAATGGGCTGATCTTCAGGGGCCCGGCGATGTTCTGGCGGACATCCTGCGCCTTGCGAAAGAGGATGATTATTTCTGGCAGCCTGCGGCCTTGCTCGAGGAAATCGCGTCCCGGAGCGGGACGTTCGCGGCGCTGAACGCCTAGGCGCGCCGGGGCGATCAGACGGTTGTCGTCAGCACGGCATCGCGGATCGCACGGATATTCTTGCCGTAGGCGTCGGGAGCCTCGACCGAGCCGCCGCGGAAGACGGCTGAGCCTGCGACCAGCACATCGGCGCCGGCAGCGGCGACCAGCGGTGCCGTGGTCGGATCGACGCCGCCGTCGATCTCGATATGAACCGGACGGTCACCGATCAAGGCGCGCAGTTGGCGGACTTTCTCCACCTGGCTGTGAATGAATTTCTGGCCGCCGAATCCCGGGTTCACGGTCATCACGCAAACCAGATCGACCATGTCGAGCAGATATTCGACCGCAGAGGCAGGGGTGCCGGGATTGAGAGCGACTCCGGCCTTGGCGCCTGCCGCGCGGATTGCCTGCACGGTGCGGTGGATGTGCGGCCCCGCTTCCACATGCGCGGTAATCACGTCGGCGCCGGCCTGCGCGAAAGCGTCGATATAGGGATCGACCGGCGCGATCATCAGGTGCACATCCATCACGCCCTTGATGTGCGGGCGGATCGCGGCACAGGTCGAAGGACCGAAGGTGATGTTGGGAACGAAATGACCATCCATCACATCCACATGTACCCAGTCTGCGCCCTGCGCTTCGATTGCTTCGCATTCCGCGCCGAAACTCGCGAAATCGGCGGAAAGGATGGAGGGGGAAATTTTAAGGGAACGGTCGAAGGACATGGGCAGGCTCCGGGACAAGCGTTTGTTCTGCGCGCTATATCGCCCCCGCTGGCCGATAGGCAAGGGCGCGCTTCCCTCTTTATTACGGCGCTCGAGAACCGGAGGGTGCCGGTGGTTCCGTTACCAGTGCGCAAAGGTCACGGAAGAGATGGCCGGGCGTTGTCATTTTTTCCTGCATGTCCCAGAGCATCTGAGCGCGCGCACCTCCGAGCACGGGGGCGGCGAAGCGCATCGCTTTCGCCTGCTGCTCTGCGCGGGAAAGGGGTTCTTCGGGACCGCCGCGTGCTTCCACATCGCCGGAGTGCAGCCGGCGCCCATCCTTCAGAACCAGCGTGACATCCGCGCAGCGTTGCGCTGGAAACCGCAGCGAATGCTCGGCTGCTTCTGTCACCGTTATGCGTGGCAGGAACGCCGCCACCTCTGCGTCCCGGAGGCCGTCACCGGAGATTTCCGCCGGGCCGACCTGTCCGCGCACGATCATGGCTGCGACCGCGAAGCCCAGTGAATACTGCGCCTGGCCGGTAGTCTTAGGCACACCGGCGAAGAGGGCCGCGCTTTCACGGAATGTACGCAGTTCGACAGCGCTGATCTGCCCGGCGCTGAGGTCATGCGCGCGCATCAGCGCTGATACCCCGTCCAGCGGTGCATGCGCCCAGCGGCAGACCGGGTAGGGCTTGATATAATTCAGCTCGATCGTCCAGAGCGTGCCGAGATCGCTCCAGATGTCGGCCACTCCGGCGTCTTCCAAGGTTACGGCGGGCGCCCCGGTGAAGCCGCGCAGGGCCAGCAGGGCTGCCATGCATCCCGTCAGCGCCCCCATACCCGAGCCGTCGTGCAGCATCGTCGGGTTGGCGATTTCACGCATCATCTGGCTGCGCGGCCCATGGTATTCCGCAATGCCGAGGGCATGGCGCAGCTGCTCGGTCGTGGCACCGCGCAGGCGGCACCCCAACGCTGCCACCGCGAGCGCGTTCCACGCGCCCGACGTGTGATACTCCGTTACCGTCCGGTGCAGCGCAATGGCGGCGCGCGCGCCGACCTCGTAGGACATTACCAGCAGGTCGAGCGCTTTGCGCGACGTCAGTTGCGGCTGCGCATCTGCGAAGGCCAGCAGTGCGGGTACCACGGCGCAGCCGATATGGCCCTTGGTCGGATTATAACCATCGTGCCCGTCGAGGTTGTCGATTTGCGTCGCGGCGGCAAAAGCGGCGCCCGGGATCGATGCGCGGCGCCCGTCAAAGAGCAGCGGCGCACTGTTTGCCGGGGCGGTGGCCGCGTGAAAGTCCAGAGCGTGTTCGCGTGCCAGGCGCGCGGGCTCCAGGGGATGGGCTCCGGCGGCGACCGCAAGCGTATCCACCAGAAGCAGCGCGGCCATCTTGCGCGCGCTGTCGGACGGTGCCGGCGCGTTGATAAAACGGGCGATCTGGTCAAATGCCTGGGACATGCCGATGGTACTCCCCCCGAAGATGGGTCCAGTCAGCGCCGGCTACCGCGCCGGAGCTTGCCTGTTCACGACATAAACCGGTCGCACCATGCCGCGCGCGGCCCGGGCACGAAATTCACGGCCCCGGATTGGTGTCCAGTTCCGCGATCATCTGATCGCGCATCACGAATTTCTGCGGTTTTCCGGTGACCGTCATCGGCAGTTCGGTCTTAAAGGCGATGTGGGTCGGCACCTTGAAATGCGCGATATGCGCCTTGCAGAAGGCGCGGATCGCCTCCGCATCCTGTGCCGCACCGGCGCGCGGCACGATCCAGGCGCAGACCGTTTCGCCCAGCCGTGCGTCCGGAATCCCAAAGACCTGCACCTGCGAGACATCGGGGTGGGTATAGAGAAATTCCTCGATTTCGCGGGGGTAGATGTTTTCGCCGCCGCGCAGGATCATGTCCTTGACGCGACCGGTAATGGCGCAATATCCCTCGTCGTCCAGCGTCGCCAGATCGCCGGTATGCATCCAGCCCTCCTCGTCGATACTTTGCGCCGTCTGTTCAGGATCGTCCCAGTATCCCTTCATCACAGAATATCCACGCGTCAGAAGCTCGCCCTGCACGCCGGTGGGTACGGTTGCGCCTGTGTCATCGACGATGCGGACTTCGACATGCGGGTGGATGCGTCCGACCGAGGACACGCGCTGTTCCAGCGGATCGTCCATGTTGCTTTGGAAGGAGACAGGGGAGGTTTCGGTCATCCCGTAGGCGATGGTCACCTGGCTCATGTGCATTTTCGACTGTACCTGCCGCATGACTTCGATCGGGCAGGGTGCGCCGGCCATGATTCCGGTGCGCAGCGACGACAGGTCGAAGGTGTCGAAGTCGGGCAGATCAAGCTCGTTCACGAACATGGTCGGCACGCCGTACAGCGCCGTGCAGCGTTCTTCGGCCACCGCCGCGAGGGTGTCGCGGGGATCGAACCCTTCGCCCGGCACCACCATTGTTGCGCCCTTGGTCACGCAGCCCAACGTGCCCATGACCATGCCGAAGCAGTGATAGAAGGGCACCGGGATGCACAGCCGGTCGGCGTCGGTGAACTCCATCGTGCTGGTGACGAAACGTGCGTTGTTGACGATGTTGGCGTGGCTCAGGCAGGCGCCCTTGGGGCTGCCCGTGGTGCCCGAGGTGAACTGGATGTTGATCGCGTCGTCGGGGTCGAGCCCGGCGCTATGCGCGTCGAGCGTTTCCGTGCTGACCTCGCCGCCTTCGTCGCAGAGCTGGTCGAAACCGATCATGCCGCGGGGTACTTCACCGCCCATCACGATCACGTGGCGCAAAGCTGGCAGCCGCACGGCGTGGCAGGCCCCGCCGGTTGCCTGCGCCAGTTCCGGGGCGAGGGTCTGCAGCATGTCCAGATAGTCGGAGGATTTGAACCGCGGCGAAGTGACCAGTGCCGCACAGCCGACCTTGTTCAGAGCATAGTCCAGTTCGCCAAGGCGATAGGCCGGGTTGATGCAGACCAGGATCGCACCGATCCGCGCGGTGGCGAATTGGGTCAGGAGCCACTCGGCCCGGTTGGGAGACAGGATGCCGACGCGATCGCCTTTGCCGATCCCGAGGTGCAGCAGCCCCCCCGCAAGCCGGTCCACCTGCGCGGAAAAATCGGCATAGCTCCAGCGTATGTTCTGGGCGCGAAAGACAGCGGCGGTATGATCGGGCAGTCGGGCGGTCGTCTCGGCCAGAAGCTCGGGGATTGTCTTGCGCCAGAGCGGCGCTGAGCTGTCTCCCTTCACGTGAGAGATTCCGTCCTGCGGTGTGCGGCCCAGTCTGGTCATGGTAATCCCTTTATTTGCGGGAACTCCATTTTAGGGGGCGGTCCAGCGGAATGGCAAGCTATCAGGTCGAACGCGTCTGGCCCGCTAGGTGTACCAGACCGCCCGCCTTATAAGGTTGAGTCCCAGAAGGACGAACATGATCAGGATCGCGTTTCGAAACCCATCTCCGGACAGCTTGCGCCTGTAGGCCGCGCCGACGCTCATGCCGATCAGCGTCGGCAGCAGCATCGAAGCGGATAATCCTGCCAGCGGGCCGGTCATGAACCCAAGTTGCGCATAGGCGAAGACCAAAGGCAGGGAACCGATGGAGATCATGAAGCCTGTGGCGCGGATGAATTCGTCCTTGTCGGCGCCCCGTGCGGACAGGTACATCGCCATCGGTGGCCCCCAGGCCGCGGTCATCCCACCGATAATGCCGGCAAACAGCGCGAAGCCCACCTGGGCCACCCTGTCGTACCTGTCCGACAGCTGCGGCACCATTTTTTTCCAGCTTACCCCGACGAAGATCAGGACGACGATGCCGAGGATCACCAGCAGAGCCCGGTCGGAAGTGTTCTGGGTTGCGTAGGCGGTCCCGGCGATCCCGGCAAAGAGGATGATCGCAAACAGGAAGTAGCGTCGCACCGTCCGGATCAGATAACCGCCGCGCGCCATTTGCAGGATGTTGGAACCCAGCATCGGAAAGAGCACAAGCGCGATGGCGGTGCGCGGGTCGAGAAAAAGGGTCATGAAAGCGATTGCGGCTGTCGGCAGGCCGATGCCTGTCAGGCCTTTCACGGCACCGGCCATCAGGAAGGCAGTGCTGCCGATCAGAACAAGTGAAAGCGTGTCGATACCCGGTCCCCCTCCGGCGCGCCGGCCTTTATTTCCTGATGTTGATGCTGCCGCATCAGCTTTTCGCCCAGGGGCCGTGCTGGCCCGTCTTCTGGTCGTCCAGCCGTTCGAACCCGTGCAGGCCGAAGAAGTCGCGTTGCCCCTGGATCATGTTCGCGGTGCCGCGCGCGGTGCGCAGCGCATCGAAATAGGCGAGACCGGAGGCCAGGGCAGGGACGGCGATGCCGTGCAGCGACGCCTGGGCCACGACGCGTCTCAACGCGGGATGGCTGGCCTTGAGATGGTCGGCGAAATAGGGCGCGAAGGCCAGCAGACGGTCGGGTGTCGCATCCAGTGCCGCCGACATGTCGTCCAGCATATCCGAGCGGATGATGCAGCCCGCGCGCCAGACCTTGGCAATTTCCGGCAGGGGAAGCGCCCAGCCGAAAGCTTCCGAGGCGGCGGCAATCATCTCGAAGCCCTGCGTGTAGCAGATGATCTTGCCGGCGATCAGGGCCGCTTCGAGATCGTCGAGAGACAGTGCGCCGTCGTCAAGCGGCGAGGGTCCGGTTCCGAACAACGCCTCGCCCTCCGCCCGCAGGGCGCGGCGCGACGACAGATTGCGCGCCACCACGGCGGCTTCGATGGCCGGGACCGGTGCTGCGAGATGCTGCGCTTCGATCACGGTCCAGCGTCCCGTACCTTTCTGACCGGCCGCATCCGCGATCACGTCGAGCAGCGGGCCGTTCGTCTTTGCGTCGGTCGTCCGCGCGACCTTTCCGGAAATCTCGATCAGGTAGGAATTGAGAATGCCCTTGTCCCAGCGCTCGAACACTTCGCCGATGGCATCCGCGTCCATCCCCATGCCATCGCGCATGATGCCGTAGGTTTCGGCGATCATCTGCATGTCGGCATATTCGATGCCGTTGTGAACCGCCTTGACGAAATGGCCTGCTCCCTCTTCGCCCATCCAGGTGGCGCAAGGGACACCTTCGTATGTCGCGGCGATGGCCGTGAGGATTGGTGCGACGCGGTCCCAAAGCGGCTTGTCGCCGCCACCCATGATCGAAGGGCCGTGCCGCGCGCCCTGTTCGCCGCCGGAGACGCCGATGCCGAGAAACGGGCCGCCGGAGCTTTTCATCCGGCGGTTGGTGTCGTGGAAATTGGCATTGCCCGCGTCGATCAGCAGATCATCGGGGTCCAGCAGCGGGCGCAGGGCGGCGATTTGTGCGTCGACCGCCTCGCCGGCGGGCACCATGAGGATGATCGCCCGTGGTGGCGCGAGGGCCGCGACCAGTTCTTCGAGGGTTCGGGTCGGGGTGATGAGTTCGGCCAGATCGCCGGCCCCGTCGTGAAAGGTTTCGGTCACCGAGGCCGTGCGGTTCCAGACCGCGACGCCAAACCCATGCTCCGCGATATTGAGCGCCAGAGCGGCGCCCATCGTCCCGAGGCCGATAAGACCGATGTCACGTGGCATCCGTTTTCCTTTCGGGGTGGTAACGAGGTTCAGGCAAAGGTGATCTGCGCTTTCATGCTCTGCGTTCGGTCGCTGGCCAACTCGAAGGCCGCGACGGCCTCTTGCAGCGGTACGGTATGGGTGATGAGCGGCTTCACGTCCAGCAGCCCTTTCTGCATCAGCGTGACGCCTGTGAAAAATTCCTCGTGGAAACGGAAAGAGCCGCGAAGCTGAAGCTCCTTGGCCGTGAGCGCCTGCACGGGAAGGGTCATATCGCCGCCCAGCCCCAGTTGCAGGATGATCCCTCCGGGACGCATGACCGAAATGGCAGAGGCCA
>JBFFFS010000123.1:0-8188 GCA_041557855.1 Roseobacter sp.
CAAGCGCATCAAGCTCTGCTTCCACATCCACCGGGCCATGGGTTGTTTTCACGTCCATATCGTGCCTCCTCGCTCAAAGATGGGAGAGGCCGGCGTGGTTTTCAATCGTCATGCCAGCGCGTCACGAGGCCGGTCACCCCGTCCCACGCTCCCGGCCGCAACGCCTGCCCCAGCACGCGCTCGGGGTTGGTGGGCGGTGGCATTTCCACGCCTTCGAGCTTGGCAAAGCCAAAACGGGCATAATAGGGCGCATCCCCCACCAGCATCACGCGCGTCCAGCCATGCAGCACGGCGAGGCTGAGGGTTTCGCGGATCAGGACCGCCGCCAGCCCTTCACCCTGGCGCGTCGGGTGCACGGCCACCGGGCCGAGCAACAGCGCGGGATGCCCGCCGACCCGCACCGGCCAGTAGCGGATTGCCCCGGCGAGCGTGCCATCCGCATCGCGCGCCACCTGGCTCAGGGCCGCGACCGGCTCCACGTCGTCCCGAAGCCTGTAGGAAGACAGCGCCTCCCGCCCCGGCGCGAAGCACAAATCATAAAGCGCCTCGACCTCGTGAACGTCCTGCGCGGTCTCATTTTTCAGCGTGTACACGGTTTGGCAGGCTCGCGCGCGTGGTGTTTCCGTTTTAAAGTAGTCCGCCCCTAGCACATGCGCTACATCCCCTGCAAACAATCAGGAGAGATGCATGTTCTATCGCCCCGCCGACGGCCACAACCTGCCCCACAATCCTTTCAACGCGATCGTCACACCGCGTCCCATCGGTTGGATTTCGACGCGCGGCAAAGACGGTCGGAACAATCTCGCACCCTACTCCTTCTTCAACGCCGTTGCCTATGTGCCGCCACAGGTGATGTTCGCCTCGACCTCCTTCAAGGAAGACAGCGGCGATACGAAGGATTCGGTCGCCAATATCCGCGAAACCGGGGTCTTCTGCGTGAATATCGTGGAATACGCCATGCGCGACGTGATGAACGCCTCCTCGGCGATGCTGCCGCGCGAGGTGGACGAATTCGAGCATGCCGGGATCGAACAGGTCGCCTGTTCCCAGATCGATTGCGCCCGCGTGGCCAAGGCCCCGGCGGCTCTGGAATGCCGGATGACCCAGATCGTCAAGATCGAAGGCGAGCATAATTTCGTCGTCTTCGGCGAGGTCGTGGGCGTGCATATGCGCGATGACACGCTGGTGAACGGCAGGTTCGACGTCACCACCTATTCGCCTCTCAGCCGTATGGGTTATCGCGATTACACGCGCGTCACCGAGGTTTTCGAGCTGACCCGCCCCGATGATTGATCCGACCCGCGCCCACCCGATCCTGTTGCCGGACGGCAGCGCCCATGAGGGCACCGCGTTTCTCTCGGCGGTTATCGATCACCCGGCCTTCGAGGTCGGAGATTATACCTATGCCTCAGACTTCGACCCGCCCGCGGATTGGGCGGCGCGGCTCGCCCCCTATCTTTTCCCCTTCTCGCGCGAAAAGCTGGTGATCGGCCGGTTTTGCCAGATCGCTCATGGCGTGCGTTTCCTCACCGCCTCGGCCAATCACGACATGCGCGGGGTCAGCACCTTCCCCTTGCCGGTCTTCGACGCGGACCGTCGCGCGGGCTACCAGCCCGACCAACGTGACACGATCATCGGCCATGGCGCGCTGGTGCTGCCCGGCGCCCGCATCGGCAACGGCGTGATCGTAGGGGCAGGCGCGGTGGTGGGCGGCACCGTGCCCGATTACGCGGTGGTCACCGGCAATCCGGCACAGGTTCTGCGGATGCGCTTCGCGCCCGACGAGATCGCGCAGCTGAACGCACTGGCCTGGTGGGACTGGCCCGCCGACCGCATCGAAGCGGCCCGGGACGTTCTGTGCGAAGGCACGCCCCGGGATCTGGCGCGCTTCTGAGCGGCGCAGAACCCGGCCACGCGGGTCCGCGCCAGGTCAGTTGCGCCTTATATCTCCAAGGGAAATCCTGTGCCCCGGCATGATGGCCCATCGCGACCACGGGACGGCGGGCGGGGCGTCTTGGCCGCAGGCCAGGAGCGCCGCCGCGTCGTCAGTGACCGCCGAGGATGCCTGTACGCACCTGGTAATTCACCGCCAGCGCGTAATCGGGGTCATCGTCGCTATCGACCATCAGATGGCCCGCCTTCGTCAGCAGCCTGTGGCAATCCGGGCTGAGGTGGCGCAACTGCAGGCGCTTGCCCTCCGCCTCGTATTTCGCGGCCACGGCCTCGATCGCCTGCAGCGCGGACTGGTCCACCACCCGGCTGTCGGCGAAATCGACGATAACTTCCGACGGGTCTTCCGACACATCAAAAAGCTCCGCGAACCCGTCCGAGGATCCAAAGAACAGTGGCCCCTGTACCTGATAGACCTTCGCCCCTTCCGGCGTCCGGTAGGTCTTGGCGTAGATGCGCCGCGCATTGTTCCACGCATAGGCCAGCGCGCTCACGATCACGCCGACCACCACCGCCACCGCGAGGTCTTCCATAACCGTCACCACGGTGACCAGCAGGATCACGAAGGCATCCGTCAGCGGCACCTTGCGCAGGATCGTCAGCGAGTTCCACGCAAAGGTGCCGATCACCACCATGAACATCACACCCACCAGGGCCGCGAGCGGGATAAGCTCGATGACCGGCGCGCCGACGAGGATGAACAGCAGCAGGAAGATCGCGGCCGCGATCCCCGCAACCCGCGTCCGGCCGCCGGATTTGACGTTGATCATCGACTGGCCGATCATCGCGCAACCGCCCATGCCGCCGAAAAAGCCGGTAACCGTGTTGGCCACGCCCTGCGCGATGCATTCCTGGCTCGCACCACCGCGCTGGTTGGTCATGTCGCCCACCAGGTTCAGTGTCAGAAGGCTCTCGATCAGGCCGATGGCGGCGAGGATCACCGCATAGGGCAGGATGATCTCGAAGGTCTCCCAGTTGAGCGGCACCATCGGAATATGCAGCATCGGCAAACCGCCCTTTATGGAGGCCAGATCACCGACCCGGGGCACATCCAGGCCAAAGGCGATCACGACCGCCGCCACGATGCCGATCCCGGCCAGCGGCGCCGGGATCACCCGCGTGATCCGCGGCGTCACCCAGATGATCGCCATCGTTGCCGCCACCAGCGCCAGCATCAGTATCAGCGGCATACCCGACAGCCACTCGCCCCCGCCCATGCCATGCCCGGTGTTCACCATCGTGCCGGGCACCTTGAACTGGCTGAGTTGTGCGAGAAAAATCACGATCGCCAGCCCGTTGACAAAGCCCAGCATCACGGGATGCGGCACCAGCCGGATGAACTTGCCCCACTGCATGACGCCGGCGAAGACCTGCAAAAGCCCCATCAGCACGACCGTCGCAAAGAGATATTCGACCCCATGTGTCGCTACCAGCGACACCATGACCACCGCCAGCGCGCCCGTCGCCCCCGAGATCATCCCGGGCCGGCCGCCGATCAGCGCCGTGATCAGCCCGACCAGGAACGCCGCGTAAAGACCCACCAGCGGATGCACCCCGGCGACAAAGGCAAAGGCCACCGCTTCGGGCACCAGCGCCAGTGCCACGGTCAGCCCCGACAAAAGCTCGATGCGCAGCCGCTGCGGAGAAAAACCCTCGCCCGGCATCCACCGCAGATCGGTCACATCCAAATTCTTCGTGAAGGTGCGGAACGTAGTGCGCGCCATGATATTCTGTCCTGATTTTGGGTTCGTGGTGCGGCACCCAAGCGGGCAGGCGCGCGGCGTTTTACGAAAAACAAGGGCTCCCTAAACCGTTTCGGCCGGAATGAAAACCCTTTTGCCCTCCGGCTGCGACCCGCGCAGGGTCAGTCCCCTAGCCCGGCCTTCCGCAGTCCCTCCGTCCAAAGCGCGGTATCCGCAGGATCGACATAGCCGATGAACGCGCCCACATCGCCGATCTTCGCCTTGGGCCGCAACGCCAGATGCCTCGCCCAGAAATCGCGCGCCTTTTGCGCCTCACCGAGGTGTCCGTAGCAAGCGGCAAGCTGTCCAAGCATGTTGAAATCCGCAAGGTCGAGGGCTTCCAGCAAGGCTGCCGCCTCCTCGAAGCGCCTCAGGCCAAAGAGCGATTCCGCACGGATATGCAGGGCCCATTTCGGCGGATGCGGATCGCTCGCCATCGCCTGGTCCAGCTATTCAAGACCCGTCGCGGGCCGTGACAGTACATTTTGCAGCCACGCGTAATGCGACCAGAGATAGGGATCGTTCGCCGACAGCCGCATCGCCGTGTCAAAGGCGCGTTCGGCGGCCTCGGTTTCCTTGCGATCGAGGTGAATGGCCCCGAGTTTCGAAAAGCAATCGCCATCGAAAGGGTCTAGCTCCACGGCCTTTTTCGCGCAGGCGAGAATTTCGTCGGGGTCGTCGCCCGTGGGATGGTCGAACCAGTTGATGCACATCATGATCGTGGACAACAACCCGTAGGCACGCGCGAACAGCGGATCGCGCGCGATGGCCTTCTTCAGCACGTCGCGCCCGGCCAGCAGCGCCTCCTTCGAATATCTGCGGTCGTACCACAGCCCCTGAAGGTAGTAATCATAGGCCGCCAGATCATGGGCGGGCTTGCGGATCGCCCGTTCGGTGCGGTGCATTTCAATCCGCCCGATCAGCTGCGTGACGATGGCCCGCACAAGCTCGTCCTGAATGGCAAAGATATCATCCAGTTCCCGGTCGAAACGGTCCGCCCAGACCTGTGTCTGGCGACGGCAATCGATCAGATGCGCGCTCAGCCTGATCCGGTTGCCCAGCTTGCGCAGGCTCCCCGTGAGCCGGTAGTCGGAACGGATCGGCCCACCCGGGGCCGACGAGCTGTCCGCCCTCTCTTGCACATCGAAAACGGTCTTGCGTGCCAGTACGTTGATCAGACCGAAACGACTGAGTTCCGTGGCGATGTCCTCCGTGATCCCTTCCGAGAAATAGGTCTGATCCGGGTCCGCCGAGAGATTGTCGAACGGCATCACGACGATGGAAGGTTTGGTGGCCACGTCGGCGGTCCGGTCCTCCGCCCCCGCGCCCTGCGCGCACCGCAGCCTCTCGTCGCGCAGCCAGTCCTCGAAGGCCGGGTCCCTGAGGTGCAACCCGTCGAGCAGCCTGCCTCCCTCCGCGCCGGCGATCTCAACCGCCCCTTCGGCGAGGGCGACGGTCTCGTTGTCGGTTTTCAGGATGTCACCCGCCGCGCCGAGGTCCTTGCGCAGACTTGCAAGCGCCTGCCGCAGCGAGGCCCGTGCCTGCGCCTCTGCGCGGTCCGACCAAAGTAATGCGATGATCTGGTCGCGGCTGCGCGCCCGGCCGGGTGACAAGGCAAGATAGGCCAGCAGTGCCCTGCCCTTGGCGGATCGGACCACGATGTCCGCGCCATCCGGACCGGTCAACGCAAACCGGCCGAAAAGGTTGAGTTGGTAGGTCAAGAGCCGCCGCACACCCAATTTACGTTCTCAGGGCAATTATTAACGGTGAAATCACGCGGCGCATAGGCTGTGTGTCGGCGCACTCACGGCTCCGCTCACGGCCCGATCAAGCAAAGCAGGCAGGATCGCTCCATCAAGGTCAGGCGCGGCCCGGCCGCCAGCGAAAGGATCGACACCATGCTCGGAGACATCTACAGCACCCTCACATTCTCAGGCTCCTATGCTCGGGCCATCAGGCGCGCGCAGGAAAAGGCCGTTCCGGCCCGACAGCGGCGGTGCGGCAACGCTCCCTAGGCCGCGCCCCGGCGTCAAAGCGGGCAGACGGGTCCGCTGACACGGCTGCTGGCGCGGCTTCGGGGCGGGCGGGCCTTCCGCCCGGCGCGCTTCGCTCCGCGTTTCCCGGCAGAGTGATCTGCGCCCCCGGCCAGCGGCACGCCGCACCGTGAACTCCGCAAAAGAATGCAACCCTTTTTTCCGCGTCCCCGTTCCGCCCCCAGAGCCTTGATTTCCCCGCCGAACCCGGCCACGATCCCCCCGGATCAACTGCGCGGAACACCTCATGCCCGAAACGAAAATCGCCGTCATTGGCGGCTCCGGTATCTATGACATCGACGGCCTCGAAGGCGCCGAATGGACCGATGTGGAGACCCCCTGGGGCGAGCCCTCGGATGCGCTCCTCACAGGCGTGCTCGACGGTGTGCCGATGGTGTTTCTGCCGCGTCATGGGCGCGGGCACGTGCACAGCCCCACCACCGTTCCCTACCGCGCCAACATCGACGCGCTCAAACGGCTCGGCGTGACCGACGTGATATCCGTCTCGGCCTGCGGATCCTTCCGCGAGCACATGGCCCCCGGCGACTTCGTCCTTGTCGATCAGTTCATAGACCGCACCGTCGCGCGCGAGAAATCCTTCTTCGGCACCGGATGCGTGGCGCATGTCAGCATCGCCCACCCCACCTGCCCGCGCCTGACGGAGGCCTGCCACAGCGCCGCCCGCGACGCCGGGATTACCGTGCACAACGGCGGTACCTACCTGGCCATGGAAGGACCGCAATTCTCCACCCTGGCGGAATCGAAGATGTACCGCGACCACTGGGGCGCCGATGTGATCGGCATGACCAACATGCCCGAATCAAAGCTCGCCCGCGAAGCCGAGCTTTGCTATGCCTCGGTGGCGATGATCACCGATTACGACAGCTGGCACCCCGACCACGGCGAGGTCGATGTCGCGCAGATCATCCAGACACTGATGGGCAATGCCGACAAGGGGCGCGATCTTGTCCGCCGCCTGCCCGCGCTGCTCGGCGGCGACCGCACGCCCTGCCCGGCGGGCTGCGACCGGGCGCTGGAATACGCGATCCTGACCCGCCCGGAGGCCCGCGATCCGCAAGTGACGGCACGGCTCGACGCGGTCGCGGGGCGTGTCCTGTGACCGCTTGCGCGCCCGCCTCCATCCGGCTCCGCCGAATGATGTCGCGCCACTGCGATCCGACAACTTCGCCCCGCCGCACCTTTTGACCCGAAGGAACCCGCCCATGAAAACGGTCCAGGACTACATCCGCACCATCGTCGATTTTCCCCACGAAGGGATCATGTTCCGCGATGTCACCACGCTATTTGCCGACGCGCGCGGCTTTCGCATGGCCATCGACCAGATGCTGCATCCCTATGCCGGCATAGACATCGACAAGGTCGTGGGGCTTGAGGCGCGCGGCTTCATCCTCGGCGGCGCCATCGCGCACCAGCTCTCGGTCGGCTTCGTGCCGATCCGCAAGAAGGGCAAGCTGCCCGGCACCACCATCAGCCAGGACTACAAGCTCGAATACGGCGAGGCGATCGTCGAGATTCACGACGACGCCATCGAGGCGGGCGAAAAAGTACTGGTGGTCGATGACCTGCTGGCCACCGGCGGCACCGCCGAAGCGGGCATCAAGCTGATCGAACGGCTCGGCGGAGAGATCGTCTCCTGCGCTTTCATCATCGACCTGCCCGACCTTGGCGGGCGCAAGAAGCTCGAAGCGATGGGCATGGATGTGCACGCGCTTTGCGCCTTCGAGGGGCTCTAGACCGCGTCGGGCCACCGGCGCGGCATCGCCCCCAAAAGAACAGGATCAGGCGACCACCGGCTTTTGCTCTTCGCGCGCAAGCTCGGCGTAGGTGCGCGCTGCAATTGCTTGCAGGCGATCGGCGAATTCACGGGCATCGGTATCCGCGTAGCCCAATGTCGGCACCGGCGTGCCAAATCGGATTCGCACCTCGCCGGGGCGGGCGCGCAGAGCCCCAAGCCGCATGACATCATGCCCGCCCTGAAAAATCACGGGGATGACCGGCACCTGCGCCCTGATCGCAATCAAACTGGCCCCCACCTTGAAGCGGCTAACGCCGTCGATACCCGACAGTCGCCCTTCGCCGCCCCATGCAACCCTTTCTCCCCGTTTCACAGCCTCGATCATGCGGTCGAGCAGATGGTCGGTGCCCGCCCTGTTTCCCCTCGGCACCAACTCGATCGCCGCTTTCCTGCAGGCCGCCCGCGCGCCGGGGACATAGGCATAGATATCGGCTGCGGCAGCGCGGTCCACATGAGGCCACATGGTGACGCTAAAGGCCGCAACATCGACGAAGAATGTCTCGTTGTAGCACAGCACACAGCCTTTGCCGGGTTCGGGGAATGCACCGTCAACCGAAACGCGCACGCCGTAGCGATCCAGAAATTGGGAAAAGTGCCGCGCGACGATGGCACGCGCCTCTTCCTTGGTCCTTGCCGTCAACGCGACC
>JBFFFS010000124.1:0-8176 GCA_041557855.1 Roseobacter sp.
AGGAATACAAGGCTTTTCTCTATGACCGGCTGAAACGCAAGGGTTTTGATGCGCAGGACATCCACAGGCTGGCTGCTCGGGACCGACATGTGTTTTCGGCGCTAATGCTGGCGCATGGCCATGGCGATGGTCTGGTGACCGGGGCGACGAGGAAGTCGGCGCATATCATGGACCGCATCAATCACGTATTTGATGCCGATGTGGGTAGCGGTGCGGCAGGTATTACCGCGCTGCTGCACAAGGGGCGGATCGTCTTTATCGCCGACACTCTGGTGCAGGAATGGCCGGATGAGGAAGACCTTGCGGATATCGCCGAGCGCGCCGCGACCGTGGCCAAGAACATGGGTCTGGAGCCCCGCGTGGCCTTCGTGAGTTTCTCGACTTTCGGCTACCCGGTGTCGGAGCGCGCGATCAAGATGGCAAGGGCTTCCGAAGTGCTCGATGCACGTGGCGTCAATTTCGAATATGAGGGCGAGATGACCGTCGATGTTGCCATGAACCTGGCTGCACAGGCGCATTACCCCTTCTCGCGTCTGACAGGCCCGGCGAATATTCTTGTGGTGCCGGCGCGGCATTCCGCGAGCATTTCCGTTAAGCTCATGCAGGAGATGGCGGGTGCCACGGTCATCGGGCCGATTCTGGCGGGCGTTGACGGCTCCATTCAGATTGCTTCTACTGTCTCGACGGCAAATGATATCCTGAACATGGCGGTGCTCGCCGCCTGCAAGGTGGGCTGATGGCGATTTATAACCTCGGATCAATCAACGCCGACATCGTATATCGGGTGCCGCATCTCGTGGCACCGGGTGAGACGCTTGCGGCAACCGAACAGAGCCGCGGTCTGGGCGGCAAGGGCACCAACATGTCGGTAGCCGCCGCGCGCGCCGCCGCCCGGGTCGTTCATATCGGGGCCGTCGGGTCCGATGGCGACTGGGCCGTGGAGCGGTTGCTGGAGTACGGTGTCGATACCCGCCACATCGCAAAACTGGATGTGCCGACCGGACACGCGATAATCTGTGTGGACGATCACGGCGAAAATTCGATCGTACTTTTTCCCGGAGCGAACCGTGAGATCACCGAGCAGATGATTGGCAGCGCGCTCTCAGAGGCGTCACCCCGCGATAGTTTCGTCACGCAGAATGAAACCAGCGGTCAGGCGGTGGCCGCCGAAATGGCGCGCAAGCTAGGTTTGCGGGTGATTTATGCCGCGGCTCCCTTTGATGCCGATGCGGTCAAGTCCGTGCTCGAGCATCTGGATCTTTTGGTCCTGAACGCGGTGGAAGCAGCGCAATTATCGGCGGAAACAGGCTCTGACATGGGGGATTTGCCGATTTCAGACATCGTGGTAACCAAGGGTGGTGACGGCTGCACCTGGTATGCGAAAGGTCAGGCGCCCCAATCTTTTCCGGCCCTGAAAGTGACCCCTGTCGATACTACCGGGGCGGGCGATACGTTTACAGGGTACCTGATTGCCGGGCTGGATCGTGGAATGCCGATGGCGCAGGCGATCGATCTGGCAATGCGTGCTGGGGCGTTGATGGTGACACGAAAGGGAGCGGCCGACGTCATTCCGGATCTCAAGGAAATCCAGGATGCCAGTTTCGGTTAGCTGCCTGTAAAGGGCGCGTCCTTGCCCCATAGTTCCCTGATGCGCGCGTCGCGGCCGCAAGCTTCGCGGTACGCCTTGTAGGCTGATGACTGTCGCTTTGGTCCGAAGCGCGTCAGTACCAGACGGTCGCCCTTGTAATAATCCTGATGATAGTCCTCAGCCGGATAGAAGGTACTGGCCCTCAGAATTGGCGTCACGACCGTTTCACCCAAAGCATTCTCCGCCTCGGCCTTGGCTTTTTCAGCCGCCTTTTCCTGTGCGACGGAGTTCGTGAAAATCGCCGTGCGATAACTGTCGCCCCGGTCGCAGAACTGTCCGCCCGGATCGGTCGGGTCAACGGAGCGGAAAAACATCGACAGCAAGCTGTCGCGGCTCACTATGCTCGGGTCAAAGATAATCTGCACAGCCTCGTAGTGGCCAGTATCGCCGCGCGAAACTTCCTTGTAGGTGGGATTTTTCACCGTGCCGCCGGTATAGCCTGAAACGGCCTCCTTCACGCCTTTTACGCGTTCGAAATCCGCTTCCACGCACCAGAAACATCCGCCCGCAACGGTCAGTTTCTCCGTCGATTGCGCCTGCCCGGCCTTGGTTTGAGCAAAGAGGCCCAGACCGATCATTCCAGCAAGGGCAAAAGATTTGAAAGTTGTCATCTTAAACATGAGCATGTCTCCTTCGGCGATCATCTTGCAGAGACAACGCACAGGCGGCAATTCGGGTCCCTGTATTCTCACGCGCAGGTGAAATGAGTTTACGGTCTTGGCACCGCCGCCCCCTATTTCTAGGGTGTTTTGAAACATCTCTAGGGGGCCGACACATGGTCGTTGAAACCAAAAATCGCTTTTCGGAGGCAGCATAATGCGGATTGCCATGTGGTCCGGCCCGCGCAACCTCTCAACGGCGATGATGTACAGCTTTGCGGCGCGGTCGGATTTCAGCGTAATGGACGAGCCGTTCTATGCGCCCTATCTCGCGGCGACGGGTGCCGATCATCCGATGCGCGCGGAGATCGTCGCCGTCCATGAAACAGACCCGCAGGTGGTGGCGGCGCAGTGCCTTGCGCCAGCCGCCACCCCGCATCTCTACATGAAGCACATGCCACATCACATGGTCTCCGGGTTTCCGTTGGACTGGGCTGATGCGTGCGTGAACGTCCATCTGATCCGACATCCGGCGCGGGTTATCGCAAGTTACGCGGCCAAACGGCCCGAGATTACCTTGCAGGAGATCGGTTTCGTTCAGCAGGCGGCGCTGTACGAGCGCATCGGCGGGCTGGTGATCGACAGCCATGACATCCGCGAAAACCCTGAAAAAGCCGTGCGCATGCTCTGTTCCGAGATTGGTCTGCCTTTTGATCCCGTGATGCTGTCATGGCCGGCCGGGCCGCGTGCCTATGCTGGCGTATGGGCCGCGCATTGGTATGGCGCGGTTCACCGCAGCACCGGGTTTGCCGGCCCTGAGGGGCCGCTGCCAAAGCTGGAGGGGCGGCTGGCCGAGCTTTGTGACCAGGCCATGCCGTATTATGAAAAGCTCAGCGCCCTGGCGCTGCGTTAGCCTTTCAGTCGCCGATCGCGCGCGGCCAGCAGTTTCAGGCGCAGCGCGTTCAGTTGGATGAAGCCCTTGGCGTCCTTCTGGTCATAGGCGCCCGCGTCATCCTCGAAGGTCACATGAGCTTCGGAATAGAGCGACTGATCGGACCAGCGGCCGACGGTGCGGACGTGACCCTTGTAGAGCTTGAGACGAACCGTGCCGCTGACATGCGTCTGGCTGGCGTCGATGGCCGCCTGCAACATCGTGCGTTCCGGGCTGAACCAGAAGCCGTTGTAGATCAGTTCGGCGTAGCGCGGCATCAGCTCGTCCTTGAGATGCATCGCGCTCCGGTCGAGTGTGATGGATTCAATACCGCGATGTGCCTCCAGCAGCAGGGTGCCGCCGGGTGTTTCGTAGATGCCGCGCGATTTCATACCGACAAAACGGCCCTCGACAAGGTCCAGCCGCCCGCAGCCGTGCTTGCCGCCCAGCTCGTTCAGACGTGTCAGGATGGTCGCCGGCGACATCATTTCGCCATTGATAGAGACTGCATCGCCCTTCTCGAAGCCGATTTCCACGTACTCGGGTTCGTTCGGCGCGTCCTCCGGATTGACCGTGCGCTGATAGACGTAATCGGGCGCATCCACGGCGGGATCTTCGAGCACCTTGCCCTCGGAGGAGGTGTGCAGCAGGTTCGCATCGACCGAGAACGGTGCCTCGCCGCGCTTGTCCTTGGCAATGGGAATCTGGTTCTTCTCGGCGAAGTCAATGAGCTTGGTCCGGCTGGTCAGGTCCCATTCCCGCCAGGGCGCGATGACCTTGATATTCGGGTTCAGCGCATAGGCCGCGAGTTCAAAGCGGACCTGATCGTTGCCCTTGCCGGTTGCCCCGTGAGCCACTGCGTCGGCGCCGGTTTCCTCGGCGATCTCGACCAGACGTTTCGAGATCAGCGGCCGCGCGATGGAGGTGCCGAGCAGATAGAGCCCCTCGTAAACCGCGTTGGCGCGGAACATCGGGAAGACGAAATCGCGCACGAATTCCTCGCGCAGGTCTTCGATGTAGATGTCCGTGGCACCCATCATTTCGGCTTTCTTGCGCGCCGGTTCCAGCTCTTCGCCCTGACCGAGATCGGCGGTGAAGGTTACCACCTCGCAGCCGTATTCCGTTTGCAGCCATTTGAGAATGATCGAGGTATCAAGACCGCCTGAATAGGCCAGCACAACTTTTTTGGGCGCAGACATGAAATCTTCCTTTGTCGATTTGCACAGCGCCCTACCGGGTTTTGCCTCCTTGAGCAAGATTGAAGCCGCGCGTTGACGGGGCCGGGCGTCCTGCGTATCGACGAAGGGAGGATCGGAGAAAGGTCGCAGATGACAGTTGAATTCCGGCAGGCGGCCGAGGCGGCAACGGCAGCGATGCGCGAGGTTTTCCCGCCGACACCGCTGATGCGCAATGATCTGCTGTCGGCGAGGTACGACGCAGATATCTGGCTGAAGCGCGAGGATCTCAGCCCGGTGCGTTCCTACAAGCTGCGGGGGGCTTTCAACGCCATGCGCAAAGTGCTCCCGGCGCATGACGTGTTCGTTTGTGCCAGTGCGGGCAATCACGCACAGGGCGTGGCCTTCATGTGCAAGCATTTCGGTGTTCATGGGGTGATCTTCATGCCGGTGACGACACCGCAGCAAAAGGTGATGAAGACCCGCATGTTCGGGGGCGACAACGTGGAGGTGCGGCTGACAGGAGACTATTTCGATCAGACGCTATCCCGGGCACAGGCCTTTTGCGCCGAGACGGACGCACATTTCCTGTCGCCTTTCGACGACGAGGACGTGATCGAGGGGCAGGCCTCCGTCGCGGTGGAGATACGCGAACAGTTAGGCCGGTCACCTGACCGTGTCGTGCTGCCAGTGGGCGGCGGTGGCCGGTCGGCCGGCACACGCAGTTATTTCGGGAAGGATGTCGCTTATACCTTCGTGGAGCCATCCGGCGCGCGCAGCCTTGCCGCCGCTCTCGAGGAGGGCGCGCCGGTGGATGTTTCTCCGATCAACAGCTTCGTGGATGGGGCGGCTGTGGCCAAGCTCGGTATGCGGACATTTGCGCGATTGCAGGACGTGCCACGCGACACAGTGATCGATCTGTCCGAGGATCGGATTTGCACCACAATCGTGGAGATGCTGAATGTGGAAGGCATCGTGCTTGAACCAGCCGGGGCAATGGCCGTCGAGGCGCTCGCTGATATCGCCAAGGAAATTCGCGGCCGTACCGTGGTTTGCGTGACCTCGGGCGGTAACTTCGATTTCGAGCGCTTGCCCGAAGTGAAGGAACGTGCCCAGCGGTATTCCGGCGTGAAGAAGTATTTCATCTTGCGGATGCCGCAACGGCCCGGCGCGTTGAAGGAATTTCTCAATATCCTCGGGCCCGACGATGACATCGCCCGCTTCGAATATCTCAAGAAATCCGCGCGAAATTTCGGCTCGGTGCTGATCGGGATAGAGACCACCGCACCAGAAAACTTCAAACGCTTCTTCGAGAAACTGGAGGAGGCCGGGTTCACCTATACCGACATCACCAACGACGAAACGCTTGCGCAGTTTGTGATCTGATGATGGCGTTCGCGGGCAAGACCGTGGTGGTAACCGGCGCAGCGCGTGGAATCGGCGCGGCGCTTGTTCGTGCTTTCACCGCGGCGGGCGCGCGGGTCTGTGCGGTAGATCTGGAGGATGCCGGTCCGAAGGTTGAAAGCCTGAGCCTAGCCTGTGATGTCAGTGACGAAGTGGCGCTTTCCGCTGCGTTGGACCGGGTCGAGGCCGATCTGGGTGAAGTCGATATATTCGTCTCTAATGCTGGCATTTTGGGCAACCAGCCGGATCATGCGGCGTCTGCCAGCAACGCGGATTGGGCCCGCTGCTGGCAGATCAACGTAATGGCCCATGTCTATGCGGCGCGGCTGATATTGCCACGAATGATTGCCCGGAAGGAGGGGCATTTCGTGACCGTGGCATCGGCGGCAGGTTTGCTCAACCAAATCGGTGACGCGGCTTATTCCGCAACAAAGCATGCTGCTGTCAGCTTTGCTGAATCGCTGGCAATCACCCATGCCGATGACGGGATCGGGGTTTCTCTGGTCTGCCCGCAATACGTGGCGACCCCGATGCTGGGCTTGTCCAGTAAGGACGCGCGCGCCGAAGGCTCGCTGCTGACGGCTGAAGAGGTGGCGGACTGCGTGGTCGCCGGGGTCGAGGAGGGTCGGTTTCTGATTCTGCCGCATCCGCAAGTGCGCGATTTTGCGCGGATCCGTGCAGAGGATCATGATCGTTGGATCAAGGGCATGGTCCGACTTCGCCGCCGTGCGCTGGCGGAAGTGGGCACTGCTGATCCGACGGCGTTTTACAAGCTGGTCTAACCGGCAGTATGAGCGGTCAGATTTTCCAGAAAAATCCTGCGCGAGGCACGGTAGCTTCCAACTATCGCATCAACATCGATCTTTTGGCATGGATTTTTGTGTAGCGCGGCTTCTCCTGCGTGGCACAGTGAGGAGAAATCCCTGAAACCGAGGCTGAGGCCGCTACCCTGGAGAAAATGAGAGGTTTCTGCCAACCCTTCACCCGGCGGATGACTGTTCAGCGCATCGATTGCGTCGCCCACTTCGCAAAGAAACAGCTCGACCACTTCGTCGAAATCTTCAGCGCCTACTTCCTGGCGCAATAGTAGGACGCGGTTCCAATCAATCACGGCAACCCTCCAGTTCAAGGTGCGTACTTCGCACTAACGTCCTAAGCATCGGTTACCGATGCCGCGCGACTTATCGTTGATTTTAACTTTCATAAGCCCTTAAGGGTCGCCGTCTTACATGGGCTGGAATAGTAGTTTTGGGTTTCCATGTCCTTTCTGAAGTCGAGCGAAAGATCCGCCCTGATGGCGGAACCCGTACCGAAGCGCAGGCTGATCCTCGTGGTGGATGACAGCAAGCTGCAGCGCAAGATACTTGTCAGCTCGCTTAAACGCTGGGGATACGAGGTGATTCAGGCTGAAAGCGGAGAGGAGGCGATCGCCCAATGCCTCAAGCACCGGCCCGAACTGGTTATCAGCGACTGGATCATGCCCGGGATGTCGGGGATCGATTTCTGCCGTGAGTTTCGGGCGCTCACGTCAGAGAGTTATGGTTATTTTATTCTGCTGACTTCAAAGAGCGAAAAGAATGACGTGGCAGAAGGTCTCGACTCCGGTGCGGATGATTTTCTGACCAAACCGGTGGACGGGAATGAACTGCGCGCAAGGATCACGGCGGGCGAGCGAATTCTCCAGATGCAGCACGAACTGACGCGTAAGAACCACATGATAAGCGAGACGCTCGGCGAACTTCAGCGGCTCTACGATTCGCTGGACAGCGACCTGATCGAAGCTAAGCAATTACAGCAGTCCCTTGTGCGGGAACGATTCAAGCGCTTCGGTGGCAGCCGGTTGTCGCTATTATTGCGCTCGAGCGGCCACGTGGGAGGTGATCTTGTTGGGTATTACCCTGCAGGTGAAGGACATTTGGGGCTGTTTGCTCTGGATGTCTCAGGTCATGGCATCAGCTCGGCGTTGATGACGGCGCGGCTGGCGGGCTACCTGTCGGGCAGCGCTCCGGACCAGAACATCGCCCTGCAGCGCGAGGAGGATGGCGGATACCGTTCAAGACCGCTGGATGCCGCGATCGAAATGCTCAATGAACTGGTTCTCGAGGAAATGGAGACGGAGCATTATTTTACCATCATGCTGGCGGATATCGACCTTGAGACCGTTGCGGTGGAAATCGGGCAGGCGGGTCATCCGCATCCCGTGGTGAAGCGTTCCTGCGGCAGGGTCGAACAAAGCGGGCCCGGCGGATTTCCGGTCGGGCTGATGTCAGGTGTGACCTTTTCCGCGTTTTCCTTGCAACTGGCACCGGGCGATCGCCTGGTGATTCTCTCCGACGGTGTTTCGGAATGCCCCAACTGCGCGGGTGACCAGCTGGGGGAAGATGGGCTTGCCCGAATTGTCTCAGATCTGAAGAACGAC
>JBFFFS010000125.1:0-8086 GCA_041557855.1 Roseobacter sp.
ATGGCCTGCAGCCGCTCCAGCTGGAAGGCAAGATGCGCAGCCAGTTCCTCGCCGCTGGGCCCTTCCTCGGCAGGATCAGGTGGCAGCAAAAGCCGCGATTTCAGAAACGCAAGCCAAGCCGCCATCACGAGGTAATCCGCAGCCAGTTCCAGCCGCAAGGCTTTTGCCCGTTCGACGAAGGCAAGATACTGCTGTGCCAGCGCCAGAACGGATATCTTGCGCAGATCGACCTTCTGCGTCCGGCTGAGTGTCAACAGAAGATCCAGCGGGCCTTCGAAACCATCGACATCGACGATGAGCGCCTCCGCCGAGAGGCGGTCCGCGACCGAGATCGTGTCTTCTTCGAATGGTATTTCAGCCATGCGCCATCGCGACTTTCACGCCCCGTTCAACAGCGTCCCAAGCTGGGCGTGAAGGGCCGGAATGTCAATATCATCAGGGGTCACCCGTGCATTCAAAGCCCGCAGCGCGCGGGTTTGCGCAGCAATTGTTATCTCGCCGGCAGCTTCGGCGACTTCACGGCGCGCATCCAATGTCCCGTTGCAATACAGGATCACGTCGCAGCCCGCCGCCAGCGCCTGCCGGCTGATCTGAGCAAGCGAGCCGGACAGCGCCTTCATAGAGATGTCATCGGTCATGATGAGGTTATCAAAGCCGATCTCTTTCCGGATGACGTTCATCACCTTGGGCGAGAGTGTCGCGGGCCTGTCGTCGATGGCATCATAGACCAGATGCGCCGTCATCCCCATGGGAAGGTCATTCAGAGCGCGAAACGGAGCGAAATCCCTGCTGCCGAGCGACTTCAGGTCAGCCGTGACACGCGGCAGATCAAAATGACTGTCTAGCGTCGCGCGGCCATGACCCGGGATGTGCTTGAGTACCGGGATCACGCCCCCCGCCAACATGCCGTCGGCAGCGGCTCGCCCCAAATGCGCGACGGTGTCAGGGTCCGTGCCATAACAGCGGTTGCGCAGGAATGGATGTGTCTCATCCGTCGCCACGTCGACCATCGGGGCGCAATTGCTGTCAATCCCGCAGTCGCGCAGTTCAGCCGCAATCAACCGATAGCGCAGGTACATCGCCTCCTGAGCGTTGGTTCCGGCGGCGGCGACAAAATCAAGCGGCGGCAACCAGTCGGTCCAATTAGGCGCGCGCAACCGCTGCACTCGCCCCCCTTCCTGATCGATGGTGATCGGTGCGTCGCGGCCCACGCAGTCGCGCATTTCGTCACAGAGCGCTCGGACCTGCTCGGGTGTGTCGACATTGCGCGCAAACAAAATGAATCCGTAGGGATTAGCCTCCCGAAAAAAGGCCTTTTCCTCGGGGGTCAGGCTTAACCCTTCGGCATCGAGAATGGTCGCTCCGAACCGCGCCATCCTTATTTTATCAGCACGGGGATGCAGTCGACGCTTTCCGCCTTGAAGGCGGAGCAGAACCGGCGCGTGTCATTGAGATCGACAAAGCCCATGGCGCGCAGGCGGTAAAATGTCCGGCCATTGGATTGAGCCTTCTGCACAACACGGGATTTGTCCTGCAGATAGTCTCCGAAGCGCGCTTCGAGGCGTGTCCATTCCGCGCGGGCCACCTCGGCGCTGTCAAATGCACCGAGCTGCGCCAGCCTCGTGCCGGATGGGATGGCGTCGGGATCGATTTCGCGCGTTGGCGCCGGAACGGCAAAGGACGCCGGCTGGATCAGGGTCGAGATATCCTGAGGGCGCAGTCTGGGCCGCATGGACACCCGCACTCCCGGAGCGTTCAGAACCGCCGGCGAAACCTCCGGTTTAGGCGGCTCTGTCACCGCCTCCTCCACCGCCGGAGCGGGGTCGGCGCGTCGGGCCGGCTGAACCGATTTGGCCCCGGAGAGGCCGACCATCGGCGCAGTTTCAGCTGCCAGTTGCGCCACCACCTCATCGATAGCGCCCTGCTGCAGGCGCGCCGCCGTTTCTTCCGCCTCGGGCGCAGTCGGAGCCTTGGCAACATCTGGTGCTCCCGCCGGCGCCAACGGCGCTGGCTGAACGACCGGGGCAACAATGGGCTGATCTTCTTCCGCAAGCTGGATCGTGCGCGGCGCGAGAACCACCTGCTCAACCGGGCCAGCGGCCACACCCTCGGCGGCGACGGCGTTCACCGCGAGACCCTGATGGCGGGCCAGCTGGCCACCTGGATTTTGGGGCCTCACCCGCATTTCACCACTGGCCGCCCGCACCACCGGAATGCCGCTGACGTCACGCACCATAAGCTTGTAACCCCAGATACCGACGCCTGCGATCAGCGCCAGCGACACCACGGCACCTGCCATGTTCGTCATCGTCACCAGTGATGATCCTGCATCTTCTCTCGGGGTATGTCGCTGGGGTGCACGGCCGTAAGCACCCATGCCATGGGAGAATTCCACGTCTGCCATCATCGCCTCACTGCCCGAAGGATACATTGCCCCTCGGGTCTGTCTCGGGTTTGTCTGCTCGGGCGTCAGGCTGCGTTTTTTCTACCGCATTTCCTGCGCCGGTGTGACCCCAAGAATACCAAGACCCGCCGCTATTACAACGCTCAAGGCCCGCGCAAGCGCGATTTTCGATTGTGTGGCTTTTGGGTCATCCTGCACGAAGCGCAATTCAGGCACATCGTTGCCCCGGTTCCACAGTCCATGGAATGTGCCGGCAAGCTCGTAAAGATAGAAGGCAACCCGGTGTGGTTCGTTGCTGCGTGCCGCCGTTTCAACCAACCGAGGCCACTCCGCCAGTTTCGCCATGAGACCAAGTTCGGCTTCGTGGGTGAGGATCGACAGGTCCGCCCGTGCCAGCGTTTCGTCGTCAACGGCAATCCCCGCCTCGCCTGCCTTGCGCATGACAGAGGCCACGCGAGCATGGGCGTACTGCACATAGAAGACCGGGTTTTCGCGGCTCTGCTCCAGAACCTTGTCAAAGTCGAAATCCAGCATCGCATCGTTCTTGCGGGTCAGCATGACAAAGCGCGTCACATCCGGCCCCACCTGATCCACCACATCGCGCAATGTCACGAAGGTCCCTGCCCGTTTCGACATCTTGAACGGCTCGCCGTTCTTGAAGAGCTTCACAAGCTGCGTGAGCTTGATGTCGAGTGGCACCTTGCCGTCCGACAGCGCCGATACGGCCGCTTTCATGCGTTTGACATAGCCGCCGTGGTCCGCGCCGAAGACATCGATCAGCATATCGAAGCCACGGCTCACCTTGTCGTAGTGATACGCGATGTCCGGGGCGAAATACGTCCAGCTTCCGTCTGATTTCTTCACTGGACGGTCAACATCGTCGCCATGGGCGGTCGAGCGGAACAGCGTCTGCACGCGCGGCTCCCAGTCGTCCGGCTTCTTGCCCTTCGGCGGCTCCAGAACGCCTTCGTAAATCAACCCCTTGGACTTCAGATCCTCGATCGCGGCTTCGATGCGCCCTGTGCCGTAAAGCGACTTCTCCGAATAGAAGACATCCATTTCCACGCCGAGCGCCTTCAGGTCCGCGCGGATAAGGTCCATCATCGCGTCCGTGGCGAAATTGCGTACCTCCTCGAGCCAGACCTCCTCGGGCTGACCGATGTAGGCGTCGCCCTTCAGGTCCTTGAGCGCTTCGCCCACTTCGATCAGGTAATCGCCCGGATACGTGCCTTCAGGCCAGTCCACCGACAGATCATGGGCTTCGAGATACCGGTTATAAACCGACCGCGCGAGCACATCGACCTGAGCGCCACCGTCATTGATGTAATATTCGCGCGTCACGTCGAAACCCGCGAAATCCAGCAGCGATGCCAGCGCATCCCCAAAGACCGCGCCCCGCGTGTGGCCGACATGCAGCGGCCCGGTTGGGTTGGCCGAGACATATTCGACATTCACCCGCTGCCCGGCCCCCACGCCGCCCCGACCGAAATCGGTGCCCTGAGTGAGGATCGCAGCCAGCACCCCGTGCCATGCCGCAGGTGACAGCCGCAGGTTCAGAAACCCCGGCCCCGCGACCTCGGCGGAAACGATGCGGTCGTCCTGCTGCAACCGGCCGGCCAAGACCTCGGCGATATCACGCGGCTTCATGCCAGCCGGTTTGGCCAGCACCATCGCCGCATTGGTGGCCATGTCCCCATGCGCGGCATCACGCGGCGGCTCCACCGTCACATTGTCGGTGTCCAGACCGCCCGGCAACTGCCCGTCGGCAACCATCTGGTCAAGACAGTGGATAACTTGGGCGCGAATATCGGCAAAGAGGTTCATAATGACCGTCCTTCAAGAGATGCCCGCGCGGTTTATCACGCCGGAAGCCTTGGTCAACCATCGCTTTGCGCCGAACACGCCCAGACGCGTGACAGAGATGCGCTCACACCCCCTCGATCAACCTTGCATGTTCCTGCAAGGCAAAACGGTCGGTCATCCCGGCGATGTAATCGGACACGATCCGCGCCAGATCGGTCTGGGACGAAACTTCCTCCACGTCCTTGCGCCATTGCTTGGGCAACTGATCGGGATGCTCCATGAAATAAGGAAATAGCTCCTTGACCACCTGTGTAACCTGACGGCGCATCACCACAACGCTCGGCGCGCGGTACATGCGGTCGAACAGGAACGCGCGGATCACCTTGAGATCGGCGAAGACCTCATCCGAGAAGCGAATGATCGTCTGGTTCGCCGCGCGGATATCATCGACGCTGCCGGGCTGCAGATCCGACAGGCGGGAGCGGGCGAAACCGATGACATCTTCAACAAGCACACCGAAAAACCGCCTGAGCGCCTCATGACGCCGCCGGTAGTAGTTGAGATCGGGGTAGAGCCGGTCAACCTCCGCAAAACAGCGGTCAAGGATAGGCAATTCGGCCAGCTCATCCGTCGAGAAAAGTTCCGCTCGCAGACCGTCGTGCAGGTCGTGATGATTATAGGCCACATCATCCGAGATAGCGGCGACCTGTGCTTCGGCACTCGCATAGGTGTGCAGTTCCAGATCGTGCTGCGCCGTGTATGTGGCGAGGGCCCAGGGAATATCTCCGGTCACCGGGCCGTTGTGCTTGGCCAGCCCTTCGAGGGTTTCCCAGGTCAGGTTCAACCCGTCGAAATCCGCGTAATGCCGCTCCAGATGGGTGACGATGCGAATTGCCTGGGCGTTGTGATCGAAGCCGCCATAAGGCGCCATCATTTCCGACAGCGCATCCTCCCCGGTGTGTCCGAAGGGCGTGTGCCCGAGGTCATGGGCAAGTGCGACCGCTTCGGTCAGTTCCGGATTCAATCCCAGCGCACCCGAGATGGTGCGCGCCACCTGCGCCACCTCGATTGAATGGGTCAGGCGCGTGCGGTAATAGTCGCCTTCATGCTCGATGAAGACCTGCGTCTTGTGCTTGAGACGCCGGAAGGCACTGGCGTGGATGATCCTGTCACGGTCGCGTTGAAAGCAAGACCGGAACGTACTCTCCTCCTCCCGAACACGCCTTCCCCGGGTGCGCTTGGGATCGGAGGCATAGGGGGCTGTCATTGCGCCAGTCCTTGTCGCCTGTTGATCCCTTTCATATATTGTATTCGAAGCGTTAATAAAACCGGTTCACGGAGCCTGAAGATGCAACTGCCCCCCAAAGTCACCCCCCGCGCCTTTGAACGTCTTGCCGAGATCGGTGCGTCGGCAGAGGGCAAGGCCCTGCGAGTCGCGGTCGAAGGCGGCGGATGCTCGGGTTTTCAGTATGAGATCGACCTCGATGAACCGCGCGAGGACGATCTGGTGTTGGAAGGCGCCGGGCAGAAAGTCGTGGTCGACGCCGTCTCTCTGCCGTTTCTGGCCGATGCCGTGATCGACTTCACCGAAGAACTGATCGGCGCGCGCTTCGTGATCCAGAACCCGAATGCCACAAGCTCGTGCGGCTGCGGCACATCCTTCTCTATGTAAGGTTAACTTTGTCGCATAAATATCTGTTTAATTTCCATTATCAGATTATCTGCGCCCTCGAAAACCCTTCGAAAAAAGCATCGAACTGTGCCGACGATCGTGCCGCGCCGCGCAGGATAAGATGCTGATCTTCCTCCAGCTTGTCTTCGAGCAGAACGCGCATCTGACTCCAGTTTCCGCTTCGGGCCGGCCCGAGCTCGTAAAGCAGTTCGGAAATCGTGCGGAGCGGGCCTTTGCGGGCGGCATATCTCTGGATTTCCACACAACCGCGCAGCGGTGTGCCAGGATACCCTGCCCCCCTGAAATGCCGGCCCACCAGCTGGTTACAAGATATTGGTGGTAGCAATCGTTGACCGCACCGTCCGGGGCGGCGGAGAGGACAAATTCACCGAGCGCCTGCGTGAGCCAGTCTTCCCAGACTTCGCTAGGCACAACTCCAGCGAACCGCAGAGCCACGCAAACCTCTGACAACAAATCGATATCCTGATCGAGAAAGGCCATAAGCGCCGCGAATTCGAGGCTGGTTATAGCCGACTTGGACAATCCGGGACACTGGCTTCCATAGTTCGAAAGGTAAAAGACAATGTGGGTCAGTTCGTAGGCGGCCTTCTTGTTTGGCAAAGCGAAAGTTTCCGAGTGGCAGATGAAGGCTCTCAGTCGGTCCTCCAGTGCACGGTCCCTCACGGCCGCGCCACGCCGCGCGAACAGACGTTCGGCTTCCGCGCGTTGCAGATCGGACAATTCGCTGGCCGAGAGCTTCGATCGCTGTGCCCAGTGGCACAGCGCCTCCCCCTTCCCGCCGGGCAACCCAAGGTCTTCGAGATCGAGACATATGGACAGCAAGAAGCGGTAATACTGAGGAAAGAATCTGAGTCGTTCCTCGATACTGCGGTAGAATGCCTCGTAGATCGTCAGCGCCTGCGGGCCCAGCGTTGCGCCACCAGTGGCCAGAACATTCAGAATTTCTGCGTTTTCCTTGAGCCAGTACACATCATCCGCGCGCCGTCGGTGACGGGCAAAACTTTCCAGGAGAAGCGACTGGCGTTGCGCTAGGTTCGGTCTGCGCGGAGCGCCAATGGAGATGACGTTGGACATGGCGGCTTTATTCCCTGCGGTTATTTCTTGAAAGAGGAGGCAGACCACGCCGCGTACCCCGTTGGCGCGGTCTGGCTCCTGGCTTATCTCAGCTGACGGGGGTCATGCTGGTGGTGAAAAGACCGGTCGCCTCGCCCGCAAAGCTGTCTTGGCCCGAAACCATGCTCGTGGTGTAAAGCCCGGTTCCGTTACCGGAAACCACCGACGCTTCAGGCGCCATCGAGGTGGTGAAAAGCGCTGTTTCGTCACCAGACATCATGTCGCTGCCGGAAGGTGCCATCGATGTTGTAAAGAGACCCGTGGCCTCGCCGTCATGTAATGCCGCGGAAGGTGTTGAGATTTCTTGATTCAGGATGGTTGCGCACTGTGCGTTAGTCTTCATGGTATATCCCTTTCCAGTTGAAGTTGTATCGCCCTTTCACACTTGCCCGTTTAGGGGGAGTTGGAAAGAAATATTCACGTTAAGATTATATTAACCATTGGTTATCCACATGCTCACTTTTGCGTAAGCCCTTTGGACCGATGTCGAATAAAAGAACCGCAAACGTGCAAATATTTTTTATCCACAGTGGACAAGTCTGTGGGTATTAACCATTGAAATCAATTACCTGAGAATAGATTAGCAAGAATCACCTCCCCACATCTGGCGAGTTGATCCCCGCGGCCCTTGCCTCGGCGTCCCGCTTGGGCGATAGCAGTGAGACCATCGTCAACCTAGGGGGCCCAGTGAAAATCGCGACGTTCAATATCAACGGTATCAAGGCCCGTATCGACGCGCTCTGCGCCTGGCTGGATGAAGCACAACCTGATGTGGCGCTTCTGCAGGAAATCAAATCCATCGATGAAAATTTTCCATCCGAGGTTTTCGAAGAGCGTGGCTACAATGTCGCGACTCATGGCCAGAAAAGCTTCAACGGCGTGGCTATCCTGTCCAAACTTCCGCTCGAGGATGTTACCCGCGGCCTGCCGGGCGACGATGAAGACAAACAGGCGCGCTACATCGAGGCGACCGTGGTGGGCGAGCGGGAGGCCATTCGACTTTGCGGTCTTTATTTGCCCAATGGCAACCCGTCGCCGGGACCGAAGTATGAGTACAAGCTGGCATGGATGGC
>JBFFFS010000126.1:0-8078 GCA_041557855.1 Roseobacter sp.
GGTCGGCACTGCGGTGCAGCTTGCCGGGCGCGAAGCCGCGCCAATGGCCGAAGCCGCGCGCATGGTCGAAGGGCAGGGCGCGTCCATTATCGACATCAACATGGGATGTCCGGCCAAGAAGGTCACGCAGGGGTATTCCGGGTCGGCTCTGATGCGGACGCCGGATCATGCGCTGACCCTGATCGAAGCGGTTGTTCGCGCCGTCAAGATCCCGGTCACGCTCAAGACGCGGCTGGGGTGGGACGATAAGTTGAGGAATGCGCCTGAGATCGCTCGGCGCGCTGAGGCGGCGGGGATCAGGATGATCACGATTCACGGTCGCACACGTTGTCAGTTCTACAAGGGCAAGGCGGATTGGGCCGCGATTGCCAAGGTCAAGCAGGCGGTGTCGATCCCGGTAATCGCCAATGGCGATATCGTCGGCAGTAGCACGGCACGTAGCGCGATGGAGCGTTCCGGAGCGGATGGTGTGATGGTGGGGCGCGGGGCGCGGGGCAGGCCCTGGCTGCTGGCGCGCATTGCACATGATCTATTTGATGCCCCGGCTCCCAAGGTGCCGGAGGGCCGGGACTTTGCCGCGATGGCGGCCTCTCATTACGCCGAGATCATTGGCTTTTACGGGCGTGATCTGGGTCTGCGCGTCGCTCGCAAGCATCTGGGCTGGTACATGGATACGTGCGGAACGCCCGGCGATTTGCGCAAGGCGGTCCTTACTGCACCGGACGTCGCCACGACAGAGCGGCTGCTGGACGAAGCCTGTGTGCCCTTGGCGAGGCTGGCGGCATGACGTCGGATATGTCGATCTGGACAAGCCTGCCGATCCCGGCGCTGATTATCGGTCCCGACGATATGATCGTCGACATCAACTCGGCCGCCGAAGGTTTTCTGAACGTCTCCGCGAAATCGGTAAAGAATACGCCTGTCTGGGATCAGGTGGCGATCAACGATCCGCTGGAGGCCGCCTTTGAACGTGCACGCAATACCGGGACGCCGCTGTTCGTGAACGATGTGGACGTAGGCAGCGGTGCGCGCGCGCCGATGCAATCTGATCTGCAGGTCGCTCCGCTGGTCGGGAGCCCGGGCCATATGATCCTGATGATTTCTCCGCGAGAACTGGCGGGGCGGATGACCCAAAACCACTCGGTCAAATCGGCGGCGAAGTCGGCAATCGGCATGGCGGAGATGCTGGCGCATGAGATCAAGAATCCGCTGGCCGGGATCACCGGCGCCGCGCAGCTCTTGAGCATGAACCTCTCCAAAGACGATCTGGAACTCACGGATCTGATTGTGGAGGAAAGCCGCCGCATCGTGAAATTGCTGGGCCAGGTTGAGCAATTCGGCAATCTTTCAGCGCCTGATTTCCAGCCCGTCAACGTGCATGACGTACTCGACCGGGCACGGCGCTCCGCGCTTCTGGGATTTGGGGCGCATATGAAAATCATCGAGGATTACGACCCCTCGCTGCCTCTGGCATATGGCGATCCCGACCAGTTATTGCAGGTGGTGCTCAACCTGTTGACGAATGCGTCTCAGGCGGCAGGTGACACGCCCGGTAAAATACGCCTTCGCAGCTATTTCGAACATTCATTCCGTTTGCGGCGCGCCGATGGGTCTGGGCAGTCCCTGCCGCTGCAGATCGAGATCATAGATGATGGCCCGGGCCTGCCTGAGAACATCAAGGGCGATATTTTCGATCCCTTCGTTTCAGGCCGTGAGAACGGAACCGGCCTCGGCCTGGCTTTGGTCAGCAAAATCATATCGGACCATGGAGGGTGGATTTCCGTTACCTCCGTGCCCGGCAAAACCGTTTTCCGCATCTCTTTGGCACGCGCGCCGAAAGATGCGGTGGCAAGGGAAAATTAAGAAGGAGCAGATTATGGACGGCACGGTATTGGTTGCAGATGACGACCGCACGATCCGAACGGTGCTCACGCAGGCCCTGACGCGCGCGGGCTGCAAAGTGCATGCTACATCCAGCCTGACCACGCTTCTGCGGTGGGTCGGCGAAGGCAAGGGCGATGTCGTGATTTCCGATGTCATGATGCCCGATGGCAATGGTCTGGAAATGCTGCCGAAGATCGCACAGGACCGCCCCGGGCTTCCGGTCATCGTGATTTCGGCTCAGAACACCATCATGACAGCTATTCAGGCCGCGGAGGCCGAGGCCTACGACTACCTGCCCAAACCTTTCGATCTGCCCGACCTGATGAAGCGGACCGCGCGCGCGCTTGAGACGCGGCAGCACAGCCGCAGGGCGCCGGCGGTAAACGACGACCGGCCGGATGATCTGCCGCTGGTGGGGCGTACCGCCGTTATGCAAAGCCTTTACCGCGTGGTGGCGCGGGTCATGAACACCGATCTTCCAGTGCTTATCTGGGGTGAATCCGGAACTGGCAAGTCACTGATTTCAAAGGCAATTCACGACTTTTCAGATCGGCGAAGCCTGCCGTTCATCACGGCCACCTCGGCTGATCTTCAGGAACTCGAGGGGCCGGCGCGGCTGCTGGCGCGGGTCAAGGGGGGCACGCTGCTGATCGAGGAAATAGCCGACCTTCCGGAAGAGCTGCAGGCGCGACTCGTTCGGATGATGGATACGCCCGGCGAATACACGCCGCGCTTTCTGGCCACCAGCCAGACCGACCTCAACGGCGCGATGGAGGCCGGGTCGATGCGCAAGGATCTTTCCTACCGCCTCAGTGGTGCCACCCTGACCGTGCCGGCGTTGCGCGATCGGGTCGATGATATTCCGCTGCTCGCCGAGCACTTCCTTGCCCGTGCCGAGGCTGGCGGTGCGGCACCTCGGAACCTCTCCTCCGAAGCTGCGGAAATCTTTCGCAACTACAGTTGGCCGGGGAACGTGCGGCAGCTGGAAAATGCGATCCGTCGCCTCGGCCTGACAAGTCGCGCGGCCGAAATCACCGCCTCCGAAGTCGAGCAGGTGCTTGGCGCGCAGCCTGACCTCGAGCCGATGCGCGCGGCCGGCAATACCGAAAAGCTCGGTGCTTCGGTGGAGCGGCATTTGCGGCGGTATTTCGATCTGCATGGCAACATGTTGCCACCTGCGGGGCTATACGCGCGCATCCTGCGAGAAGTCGAAGCGCCGATGATAGAAATCGCATTGGAGGCAACTGGCGGAAATCAGGCGAAATGCGCCGATTTGCTGGGAATTAACCGAAATACGTTGAGAAAGAAGATCACTGACCTCGATATTGAGGTGACACGCCGCCGCAAATTGATGTAAAACTGCCACATAAACCGTGGCCATCGAGAAACACTTCGATCAGGACCACAAGATAGGGCGGTTGGTGCCATTGTGCGCCACATCATGAGTAAGGATACCTTTTGGTTTCCCGGGTGGAAAAGTCACTTTGGCTGAAGGTTGGGCGGTTGCGGCGCATCAGGCGCGTGCGCAATTTCGCCACCCTCGGGCTTGTCGTGCTCGGGCCCTTGCTTGCACTTTCTACCTATCTTGTGCTCGGTCCGCTGGGGCAGGCAGGCAATACGCTGGGCCTGCGTCTCATCCTGCTGGCCGATCTGGTTTATATTCTTGTCGTCGCGGCACTGGTGCTGGCGCAGGTTGCGCGCCTGATCGCCGCACGCCGCGCGAAATCGGCGGGATCGCGTCTGCACCTTCGGTTGACGGGCGTGTTTGCGTTGATGGCGCTCATTCCCACCGTGACGGTCGCGATTTTTGCCGGCCTGACTGTGAATGTCGGTCTTGAGGGATGGTTTTCGGACCGCGTGCGGGAAGTTGTCGGCAATTCACTGGCCGCAGCGCAGGCGTACGAGCAGGAGCAACGCCTTGATCTGGCGGAAGACGCCGAGGCGTTGGCGGCCAGCATCAACCAGGCGCGGTCCTCTGGTATTCTAATCTCCGATAGCGAGTTGCTCAGTGAAGGACAGCGCCAGATTCAACGCGGACTGCGCGAGGCGTATCTGATCGACGGCACCGGGCAGATCAGATCGCGTGGCGACCGGTCCTATCTTTTCGACTACGAACAGCCGACACCGGAACAGATAGCGCAGGCAGCGGAAGGCGACGTTCAGATCATCGAGGACTGGCCCAATAACGAATTCCGTGCGCTTGTGCAGCTTTCCGCTTTTGTGGATCGCTACCTTTACGTCAGCCGTGACGTTGATGGCGAAATCCTGTCATTGCTGGATGAAACACAGGAAACCGTGCGCCTCTACCAGCAACTGGAAAGCGAACGCGGACGGCTTCTGTTCGAATTCGGGCTGCTCTATCTCGGCTTTGCGCTGATACTGATCCTCGCGGCGATCTGGCTGGGCCTATGGTTCGCCGAACGTCTTTCGGTGCCAGTGGGCCGTCTGACCGGGGCTGCGCAACAGGTCGGGGCTGGTGATCTGGATGTGCGGGTGCGCGAGGAAGACAGCGACGATGAAATCGCAATGCTGAGCCGCTACTTCAACCAGATGACCAAGCAGCTCAAAGCGCAACGCGACACATTGGTCGATAACACCGAACAGATCGAGCGGCGCCGCAGGCTGTTCGATTCGGTGCTCAGTTCCGTGACATCCGGGGTTGTCGGACTTGATCCTGACGGTCGCGTGACATTCGTCAACCGCTCGGCAGAGCGTCTGCTGGATTGGGACGATGACCGTCAGTCGATGGCGATCGTAGCGCTTGTGCCAGAGTTCGGCCCACTTTTCGATGCGATCCGTGTTGCGCCAACGGAAACCGTACAAGGCGAGGTCAAGGTCAGCCGGCAGGGACGTTTGGAAAATCTGCTGGTGCGCATGGCCAAGCGCCGTTCCGAGGGGGGAATGCTCGAAGGTTTCGTGATCGCTTTTGATGATGTGACCGATCTGGTCAGCGCCCAGCGTATGGCCGCCTGGGGCGACGTGGCGCGACGCATTGCGCACGAAATCAAGAACCCGCTGACACCCATCCAGCTTTCGGCGGAACGAATCCGGCGCAAGTTCGCTCCACAACTGGGAGACGATGCGGACAGTCTCGAACAAATGACGGGTGTCATCATTCGCCAGACGGGTGATTTGCGCCGGATTGTCGATGAGTTCTCCAAATTCGCGCGCATGCCGGAACCGGAGCGCAAACCGCTTGATCTCAGCCAGTTGGTGCGCGACGCCGTATTATTGCAGCAGACGGGACAGCCGGAGGTGTCAATTGAATCCCAGGCTCCGGACCATGCCGTCTATGCCGAACTTGACGGAACGATGATCAGTCAGGCTTTGATTAATCTGATCAAGAACGGCGGAGAAGCAATTGAATCTATGCGAGAAAAAGGCGTACCTGATGGATATTCCCCAACAATTCGGGTCAGCCTCGAAGTGGACGGGGCCCGCGCCTGCATCAAGGTTGCCGATAATGGGATCGGCCTTCCAGAGGATCGCGCCCGTCTGTTTGAACCCTATGTGACCAATCGCAGCGAAGGTACCGGACTCGGCCTGCCGATCGTGAAGAAGATTATCGAGGAACACGGCGGCACTCTGACCCTGGAGGATGCGCCGCCCTTCACCGAAGACCCACATTTCGGCGCGATGGCAGTGATAACACTGCCATGCGAACCCGCAGAATCCACCCCGCAAAAGCCCCTTGCAGAAGGACAAAAGAGCCATGAGTGACATCCTGATTGTAGATGATGAGCGCGATATTCGCGAACTGATTTCGGACATTCTGATCGATGAAGGCTATGCAACGCGGCTGGCCGGTAATTCCGATGATGCGATGGCAGCGATCAATGCCGATGCCCCGGCGCTGATCGTACTGGACATCTGGCTCAAAGACAGCCGGATGGATGGGATCGATATCCTCAAGACCGTCAAGCGAGACAATCCGGACGTGCCCGTGGTTATCATCTCCGGCCACGGCAATATCGAGATTGCAGTCGCGGCGATTAAGCAGGGGGCCTACGATTTCATCGAAAAACCTTTCAATATAGATCAGTTGCTGGTCGTCATTCGGCGCGCCATGGAAACGTCGCGTTTGCGCCGCGAGAACCAGTCGCTGCGCCGTCGGGATGTGACAAAATCGGAAATGATCGGTTCTTCGACCGCATTCCGCGCGCTGGTCGGGCAACTCGACAAGGTGACGAAATCGAATGGCCGGGTCATGCTGACGGGACCTGCCGGATGCGGCAAGGAAGTTGCGGCACGCTATATCCATGCCAATTCGAACCGAGCGGACGCGCCTTTTGTAACCGTGAATTGCGCCGGCGTGGCGCCGGACCGGATGGAAGAAGTTTTATTCGGGCGTGAAACACCCGATCGCGGCGTTGAACCTGGGCTTTTGGAAGAAGCCCATGGTGGGATCATCTATTTCGACGAGGTGGCTGACATGCCGGCCGGGACGCAGTCAAAAATTCTGCGTGTACTTGTCGATCAGCAATTTCAGCGGGTAGGCGGCAACGACAAGGTGCGGGTTGACCTGCGGGTCATATCCTCCACCAGCCGCGATTTGCAGGAAGCGATCGAGGCCGGGACGTTCCGCCAGGAGCTTTATCATCGTCTGAACGTGGTGCCGATCCCGGTTCCTTCGCTGGAAGAGCGTCGGGAGGATATTCCCGAGCTTGCAGATCACTTCATTGCGGAAATGAATGCATCGCAGGGACTGCCGCTGCGGAAGTTGACCGAGGACGCGGTGGCATTGATGCAGACGATGGTCTGGCCCGGCAATGTACGCCAACTAAAGAACCTGATCGAGAGGGTTCTGATCCTTGGCGACGGCACCGGCCCGATCGAGACGAAGGAACTGCCGGGCGTGGACGAAGGCAGCGACAGCGAAAGCCGCGTGGTTCTCTCCGGTGCGCTGGCGACACTGGCGCTGCGCGAGGCGCGCGAAGCTTTCGAACGCGAATACCTGCTGACGCAGATCAACCGCTTTGGTGGCAATATCTCCAAGACGGCGAATTTCGTTGGCATGGAACGGTCGGCCCTGCACCGCAAGCTGAAGTCGCTTGGGGTTGTCACATCGGCCAAGTCCGGCACCCGCGTGGCGCATATCGACGAAGACGCAGAGGCCGTGGACTAGGCTGAGAGGCCGGCCAGCACATCCACGCCCTGCATTTTCAGGAAGTGCAGCATGTCGATGAAAACCCAGTTTTCGACCAGTTTTTCCCCGTCCCGGCGGTAAATATCCACCACGCGCATGTCGGCGCGAGTATCGCTGCCGGGCACGCCCATGAAACCGTTGCGGTTGGTCAGGGTCAGGTTCGGCCAGCCGAAAAACCCGCCGTACGATCCCTCGGCCATGCGGCACAGGTGGCCATTGAAGGTGCGATTTTCCATGGCGCGTCGAAACGGACCCTGATGCTGTTCGATATAGCGGTCGATGGTGTAGGTGGCCCCAATGCCGGTAGGTCCCCACCAGATCATATCGTCCTGCCAATCAACGGCCAGTTCATCCCGCGGCGAGGGCGGCTTGGCCGCGGCATTGGCGTGATCGATGGAGCCGATCATGTGATTGATCCGGGCCAGTGTTTTTGCGCCCTCAGCAGCGTCCTGAGGGCCGAGCAACAGCCCGTCGTGGGTGCGGGGGCCCGGCTGTACGAGTTGAGCGCCAGTTTGCGCCACACCCAGTGGGTTGATCCCTGCCTGTGCCATGAGATGCAGAAGATCTATGAACAAGGCGCTTTCGGTAATGCGACCCTCTGTGATTTTGTGGAATTCGGCGTAGCGCAGCATGGCAATCTTGCGCGTCGCTGCGATTCCTAGAAATGGAGCGTCGAAAAGCCCCATCAGATGCCCCATGGAGCAGGTCCATGTGCTTGAAAAACCGTCAATTTCATTCAGGCCTGCAAAGAATATATCCTCGCGGCGCTGGAGGCGGGAGAAGGCATTCAGAAATGGCGTCCAGAATGTCCGGGCCACGGCAGCCGGGCCTTTTTGTTCGTGAAACGGATGCATGCCGCGCCAGTGGCAGTGAGGCGCCATGAACTGACCAAGCAGCCCTTCAACACTTGCAGGCGTCGCGTGATCAAGTGCGGCTGCATAATCTTGTGCGAGGGCTTTGATGGCGGAGAGGTTGGGCGGGTTAGAGGGAATCACTGTGGTCATGACCCCCACTCATAAAACTGCTTCTGCGGCAGGTCTGCCGAAAA